>NZ_PDYV01000021.1:0-51515 GCF_002743235.1 Sporosarcina sp. P25 | reverse complement strand
TTCAGGTAAAGAGGTACCGATGGCGATGATCGTGAGACCAACCAATGTTTCACTCATGCCTAGAGAATAAGCGATTGTCGTAGCATTATCGACAACCAAATCTCCTCCGAAAATAATTGCCGCCAGCCCAACTAGTGTAATAAGGATATTCTTTCCCCACTTCACATTATCAGTGGCTTGTGTAAGTGTGGCATTTTGACGGCTTCGAAGGCCAAGTTCAATCACATAGTACATAAAGATTGATAGGAATAGCAAGAAAATAATTCCATCACCGCGCGTGATCATATTGCTGCTGAAGCCTTGTAATGCCATATCACTCATCAACACCAACATCACTATACCTGCCAGTAAAGTAAACGGAATTTCTTTGCGAATGGTCTCACTTTGTACTTTCAACGGAAACAGAAATGCCGCGATCCCTACCACGATAGTGATATTGAATATATTACTTCCTACTACGTTCCCTACTGCGACGTCTGCGTTCCCACCCATCGCCGCAATAATACTGACCGTTGCTTCTGGCGAGCTAGTTCCGAGCGCTACAATGGTGAGACCAATCAAAATAGGCGGAATTTGCAGCAGTCTTGCGATATTTGAAGAGCCATCCACAAAATAGTCGGCTCCTTTTATCAATAATACAAATCCGATAATTAGTAATACATAAGCCATATAGTGGTTACCTCCTCTGTTGGAATGAAATTTCTAGTTAGTTGTCTGGACGCATGTCCTGACCATAATAATATAATTTCTTTACTGACTTCAATTACTATGTAATGTTCTACAAGCACCATGATTCCTCAAGCTTCATGAATTGGACTTTACATCCCCATAGCACTCATCTTTCTCATTCGCTTATATTTTATACGACGACAACTTCATTACAACGATCCTTCCCTCTTTTGTTTTTTCATATTTAATTATCTCACGTCATCACTACTTATGCATCCTACAAGTCATACATAGACATTCACTTCTCATGAGTACTTGCTTTTTTGAGTGGTATGGAAATCAAAAGTATAATAACTCTTTTAAAACGGCTGAGCATATGGTAGACTATTCTTGTTCACACAATTAAATACTATAACTAGGGGTGTCCAACGTTATTGGACTGAGATGGAATGATTATACACGCATTCCGGACTCTTTGGACCTGATCTGGCTCGTACCAGCGTAGGGAAGTTTTCATTTTATCTGCAACGCGTATTTTTGCGTTTTGAAGACCAGGTCCTATCTACGGAACTGGTCTTTTTTTGTTGCCGATTCCCTTTACTTGAATCGAGTCATGTCACACCTCAAAAGGAGACGATGACAAAATGCAAGAGAAGAAAGAAGAAATCCATATCCATGAATGTTTTCCGGCAAGTAGAAAAGTTTATGTACAAGGTAGTCGTCCAGACATACTTGTACCGATGCGCGAAATTGAGTTATCCCCCACTGTAACCGATCAAGGGGAAATACCGAATGAACCTTTCCGTGTCTATGATACGAGTGGTAAATACACGGAAGCCGGTTACACAGTGGATATTAAAAAAGGACTTCCAAACATCAAGAAGAACTGGATAGTTGAACGAAATGACGTAGAAGAATATGAAGGCAGACAAGTGAAGCCACGAGATAACGGGTATCGTTCAATGGAACAAATGCAACATGACGCAGAATTTCCCTTGTTGAAACGCAAACCATTACGAGCAAAAAGCGGCATGAATGTTACACAAATGCATTATGCACGTAAAGGGATCGTTACACCTGAAATGGAGTTCATTGCGATTCGTGAAAATGTAACGCCTGAACTTGTACGGGATGAAGTTGCGAGAGGCCGAGCCATTATCCCGTCCAATATTAACCACCCAGAAGCAGAACCAATGATTATCGGAAGTAAATTCCATGTGAAAATCAATGCGAATATCGGAAATTCCACGGTCTCTTCCTCCATTGCTGAAGAAGTGGAAAAGATGACATGGGCTACACGTTGGGGTGCAGATAATATCATGGATTTATCAACTGGAAAGAACATCCACACAACACGTGAATGGATCATTCGCAACTCGCCTGTCCCAGTAGGAACGGTTCCGTTATATCAAGCGTTGGAAAAAGTAAACGGCAAAGTGGAGGATCTTTCATGGGAAGTATTCCGTGACACATTGATTGAGCAAGCAGAGCAAGGTGTCAGTTACTTTACAATCCACGCTGGTGTTCTGCTTCGTTATATTCCCATGACGATTCATCGCGTGACGGGTATTGTCTCACGTGGTGGTTCTATTATGGCGCAGTGGTGTATGTTGCATCATAAAGAAAGTTTCTTGTACACGCACTTTGAAGACATATGTGAAATTATGAAACAGTACGATATTGCTTTTTCATTAGGAGACGGGTTACGTCCAGGCTCCATCGCTGACGCCAATGACGAAGCACAATTCGCTGAACTTGAAACACTTGGCGAATTAACGAAAATTGCTTGGTCCCATGATGTCCAAGTCATGGTAGAAGGTCCTGGTCATGTGCCTATGCATTTAATTAAAGAAAATATGGATAAGCAAATGGAGATTTGTCAAGAAGCGCCTTTTTATACACTCGGTCCGTTGACGACAGATATTGCACCTGCCTATGACCACATCACTTCTGCTATTGGTGCGGCTATGATTGGTTGGTTCGGGACCGCGATGTTGTGCTATGTAACGCCTAAAGAGCATCTCGGTCTACCCAATAAAGAGGATGTGCGTGAAGGCGTTATCACATATAAAATTGCAGCACATGCAGCTGATTTAGCAAAAGGCCATCCTGACGCATACAAACGTGACGATGCATTATCAAAAGCCCGTTTCGAATTCCGTTGGAGAGATCAATTTAATTTAAGTCTGGATCCTGAACGCGCGATGGAATACCATGATGAAACATTGCCGGCTGAAGGGGCAAAAGTCGCCCACTTCTGTTCGATGTGTGGGCCAAAGTTTTGCAGTATGCGAATTTCACACGACATTAGAAAATATGCGGATGACAACAGTTTAGAAGAAAAACTAGCATTAGAAAATGGTTTGAAAGAAAAAGCTGAAGAATTTAAAAATCGGGTGCTGAAATCTATCTATAATAAGGAGTGAATGGAGTTATGACAACTGAACAGTTAATACATCAGATCTCTGTAAAACGCCGTAACCTTCATCAGTTAGAAGAACAGTTGGCTCACCTGCAAGCACAGTGTATACACGAATATACAGAAAACGTAACATATAGGAAGTGTATGAAATGCTTGAAGATCGAGAGTGTCCATTATTAATACATGTTCTGCTATTCAAAAACAGGATTTGTGCTCTGTTGGCTTCCTGAAAAACTCATCGGTATTGTGACTCAATATCGTTTTCCATTCACGCGTCCGATTACACAAATACTTTTAGCCGTTGTCCTTTAAAAGTTGAATTTCATGTTGATACAATAAAAAATGACCCACCTCACCCCTTTACAATGCGGACCTTGGTGAGTCATTTTCATCATAATAACAGGATCTGAAATCGCAGACTTTTTCAATGTACCTCTTTACTAATTAAGTTACATTCAAAAGCCTTCCATTGCTGGAGGGCTTTTGAGTATTAATCTCAGTATTTAATCTATAAATTATTTTAAACACCCAGCTGCCGCACTCCCTGCTAGCCATACCCCGCTAACAACAGTACCTAAAGCCCATCCTGCTGGACCACTAACACCTGCAACTGTCATAAGCCCAGTAAAGGCTCCAGTATGTGCAAAACCAGCAAGGGTTGCAGCGCCACAGCCACTTATTTTAGCCATCGACACAACATTCGAGTTTGCTTCTTCGAATATTTCTTTTTTGTACTTCTCACCTGCTGGACTTGATAAAACTTCATTAAGTTTTTCTAAGGTTTGTACTAACTCATTAAAATATTCTTTACCGATTCGAGATTCTAATTCTACCTCTCTTTCGATGATCACTGTGCCATCTTTTTCATTCAATACAAGATATTCCGAAGTAATCTTAGCTACCTCATCCACATGTAAACTAGCAGCCTGAGTATTTTGTGGTGTCCATACAATACTAACCATCATCACTAAACAAGTAATAATCGTAAATATACTGAACTTATTTTTCTCAAATAACATTCAAGTCAATCCCCCTACTTCTAAGAGATAACCATAATTATACTTATTTATTTAAATGCAGCGAAAATGTAAAATTAATGACTAATTTCATTTTTCCTTACGTGATAATAAAGAGATAAAAAAGTTTATTACAAATCCCACTACTAACAATAGCATTAATAATGGCCAGGTAATTTCGTCTTGCACACTACTTATTAGGATAAAAACAAGAGCAACACTAATTAATGTAATTAGCAAGTGACTCATTTTCATTGAGATCACCTCCGCCATTGATATATATAAATAAAACTTGTTTGGATATTACACTAACATATGAATTCAAATTACAATAAAATAAATAATTACATGTATTCATTAAACTGAATGTAACTTAATACTAAAAAAGATACGTTTAATCAAATTCTTCATATTCATTCGGGTGCTGTCCTTCTACTCTTCCCGCTTCACCTTTATCTAAAGAGTCAATTTGTCTTATATCTTCTTCGGACAATTCAAAATCGAATACATCAAGATTGGCTTTTTGATGGGCATAGTTTGATGATTTTACGACCGTTAAGATATCGTTCTGTAGGTTCCAACGAATAATAATTTGCGCTGGTTCCTTATTGTATTTTCTAGCAATCGAGACAATCGTTTCATTTTCTAACACGTCGTTTAATTCACGGCCTAAAGGACTCCATGCTTCCGTTACAATGCCGCGGCTTTTGTTGTATTCCACTAGTTCGTTATTAGTAAAATACGGATGGCGTTCAATCTGATTGGTAGCAGGCGTTACACCTGTTTTTTCAATGATACGCTCCAGGTGTTCCGGTAAGAAATTAGATACACCTATCGTCTTAATCAGTCCGAATTTCTGTGCATCGACTAACGCTTGCCATGCTTCTACGTATTTATCTTGTTTTGGAAGTGGCCAATGAATCAAGTATTTATCAAAGTAATCGATTCCGATACGATACAATGACTCTTGAATCATCAGAATCGCTCTTTCGTACTCATGTGAAGCGCCGGGGAGTTTGGAACTGATGAGCAGTTCTTCTCTAGGTACAGATGATCGACGTACCGCTTCTCCTACCATTCCCTCATTATTATAATTTGTTGACGTGTCAATCAGTCTGTATCCCGCTTCGATCGCTGTCAACGTACTGACCACACCTTGCGCCCCTTTTACTTTTACCGTTCCGAAACCAATGGACGGAAGGCTCGTTCCATCATTCAAACGCATTGATTGTACATTCTTTTCATCCATTTTTATCTAACTCCTTTTTATTACATACACGCATTTATTGAGAAACATACGAATTGATCGGACGTAACTACTACTCGTCTCATCCATGTAATTTCCCTTGCTGAAAGTGCACTAAACATTCTTTGCTGTTAAGAATCAAAAAACACTCGTGTTGGCAATCCACATGAATAGTTGAACATCCATGTGTGTTGCCTCCACAAGTGCTATGGTTATTTTTCCTTAAACGATCGATAATGCATATAGCAGAATAAAACAAAGCCAGAGAACGCGATAATGAACTGTACTTCAAATCTATCTACATCTGCTACTTGCTTTAACACTTGGAATGGATTGAAAACTATATCCCAACTATTAAAGCGCAAAAACCTTCCTATATAGACGCCTATCCCAGTCAGCAACCCTACACTTAAAATGCTCACGTAGCCTATCTTCTTTGAATACTTCTTTCTAACAATCTGTTCGAAAATATAGACAGACTCCAGTCCAACTACTACGGAATAAAAGAAGCCCATGGCAATCACTAATAACTTGATCCATATTAAGATGTCATGACTGTATACGATCGCGCCGTCTGGGGCATACGGTCCTGCATTTGACATCCATTTGAACTTTTCATTCGCTATATGAATAAAATCCGTTACTAGATAGACAGAATTAGGGAAGAAGAATAACCAAAGCACTATCCAAAAAATAGACCAACTGATCTTCCTCTGCCCTACCGTCGTGACCGCTTGCCTAATAAAAAATAACGGTAATACAGCCAATAACACATTCCAAGACAACGCAACGTAGAGGAAGTCCAAACTCTTAAAAAGCATGACCAGACAGACGCCCCAATAAGCAAACAAGAAGAATACGAGTACTTTATATTTCTCAAAAAATATCCTCATTGAGACCTCCTACTATTATGAATTCTTATGCGTCAACTGCTAACCCAAAATTAACTAATAATGTAAACGAATCCAATCGAGTTAAGTTGCATTTGCATAAAAGATTCTATAGAGTTCTGTAGATATAAATTGATTGTATACCTCCGTGGGTATATAGTGAAACTGTATAGATTAAACTACATAAAATATAAAACGTATTAAATGGAGGATTTAAATTGAAACGCATAAAAACAATAGAGGAATGGCGGACTGTATGGGAAAGTTCCAAAAAACAATCCGTCCTTCTCTTTAAAATGAGTTTGACATGTTTCAGTAGCCTATCGGCAAAAAAAGAATTACATACTCTCGTTACGGACTTACCACTTTACCTTATTGTCGTACAGACAGATCAAGCCGTTTCAAAAGCGATTGAAACTGACTTAAACGTAAGGCATGAATCACCACAAGTATTAATCGTAAAAGATCAGAAAGCAACATGGCAAGCCACACATTATCACATTAAAGCATCCGTAGTTCGTGATGCGATTGAGTTGTATAGTTGATCATAAATTACTCGCGCAACAAAAATTTGGGAATGTTTAAAGAGTTGCGTTTGGTGCAACCGTAAGTTTTTTATAAAGCAAACAAAACAATATTTTGTTTGCTTTAGTGGTATGCGGAGGGCTAAATAGCGACTGCACAGCATTACGCCTGCACCTTTAAAGGCAAACACATGTATTCTTTAAGATGAAGTTTACCCTGAACATATGTATAGGAGCACTAACTTAAGAATGTTTTTAATTTATTTATTCAGTTTTATCATCCAAACAAGAAGATCTTGGAGAACGGTTGTGTGGAGAGTGTAGTAAATATACTGTCCTTTTTTCTCTGAACTGACGAGCCCTGCGTTACGTAAGATGTTTAAATGATTGGAAATGCTCGGCTTACTCATCTCGAATTCTTCATGTATTTCACTCGCAGTCAAAGAACCTTTTTCACTGAGTGAAGTAAGTATTTGTCTTCTCGTTTCGTCGTTTAAAGCTTTAAAAACTTCATTCAAATTGGGTTTCTCCTTCCACTTGAGGTATTTAGTTTTTTGTCTAATTAGGTATTTATCTAATTGTATACTAGTTGAAACGATAAAAAAAGCACCTGTATTGAAAAACAACTATGAACGATTAAACAGTCATGTTTGTTTTCACAGGTACTTCTTATTGAAATGTATACTTCACGTGCATACGTCTGATGACTTTGTGCGCTCTGTTAATTTTTCGTGCAATGGTATTTATTCGGAGTTCATACCATTCTGTCTCACTATTTGTTCCGCAATATTTGCGCCAATGAAAAAAGCTGGCGCCGACGTATTGCCGTCCGAAACAAACGGTGCGATAGAATCATCCGCAACAATCAAATCCTTTACACCGTATACTTCCCCGGCAGCATTCACTACGCCATGTTCTTCACTTGGCGCCATTCGTAGCGTGCCTTGTATATGATGTGTTGGACCTAAATTTTCCTGAATGTACTTTTCAAGTTTGCTATCATCCTCAATAGTTTCCAGTGTGGGAGTAACGAGTTGATAGTGTGCATCTATTTTTGAAAGTTCCGTTGCAATATTTTTAATATATACTTTGTAAATATTTTTTATGGTTTCTAGATCGGAACGTTTATTCAAAAAGGCAACATCGGCAAGTACAATCTTTAATGGATCTCCATTTTGGATTCTGACTAATCCTTGGCTTTTTGGTTCCAATAATATAATGACGATGCTTAACATTCCGCCAGTACCGATTTGGCCAATTAACTGCACACCGCGGCGGTTGGGGTCAGCACCGGGCGTTGGATCCGGCAAGAAGGCTCCACCTGTATAGAGCGCATAGGGATCAGCGTCCGGAAGTGCTTTGTCATTCGAATTCGTTGTAAAGGTGGCAGTGTTAACTGGATGGGTGGTCATGTTCTTTCCTACATTCGCGTTATGATGAACGACGGGAATACCCGCTTTATTCAGTGTTTCTGATGGCCCAATTCCAGAAAGCATTAATAGTTGAGGGCTATTTATTCCAGCTGATACAATGACTTTTTTACGAGCATACGCGTAATAACATGTTCCTTTCTTGAGAAATTCAACACCTATTGCCCGCCTTTCATCATCAAAAATCACACGCTGCACTGTTGAATTATAAGATACTAATAATCTTCTTCCATTTACTCCTTCACCGTTATCAGTCATAACATCCGTTGAAAGAAAAGCCGTATCTGCACTTTCTCGTTGACCATAGGGAGTCTGGTAAAGTTGCCACCTCGTAAAAGGACCAAGTGGTGTATTGGGATCGTTATAGTCTAAAATTCTTGTGAGACCAGTGGCTTTTTCCATTGCTGTAACCAATTTTTCAGCCATGGTAGTTGGATTAGCAGGGGCCTGCCTGATATCCAACTGCCCGTTATATCCTCTGGCATTCGGATTTTGGGTTTGGCCATTGTAATTTTCTAGTTTTGAAAATTGATAGGTCTCTTGTTCTGGTGACCACAGTGGACCTAGAAGGTTTTCCCATTGTTTCATATTCACCTGGGATGGTCTTACATACTGGTTATTGTTAATGGAAGATCCACCTCCCAAAGTTCGCCCTCCCGTCCAATCAAACGACCTACCTTTTACGTTTTTCTGGGGAACACTTTTTCCTTGCCAAAAGTATTGCGGGAAAAAGTCATCAGTGAGAATAAATGGTGGCGCAAACAAAGAATCTCTGATTGGCCGTTCCTTACTATTATTATCGCCCGCCTCTAAAACTAACACGGAATTTTGGTTATCATCGGTTAGTTTTCTTGCAATAGCAGCTCCCGCAGGTCCCGTTCCAACAACAATATAGTCAAATGTTGATTGATTATTGGCGCCTCTATTCATTTCAATCCCCCTAAGTGATTTTCATGCAGTATATCCTATGCAAGGGACGTTGGATTATGAAGTCCATAGAGGCCGCAGTGGTTTTGTGCCTGTTCATATGCCGGAAGCTCAAAGTTCATATTGGCAAACATCTTTCCGACCCATTTTGGGATGAATCGTAAAGATTTGATTGTAAGCGTCTGTAGACCAATCGTATCGAGTATTTGAATTACCCCATTCCTCTGCGGCAATCGCATTAGTTTCACCGAACAAACAAACAAACAAACAAACAAAACCAACTATTGTTTGCTTATTATTGATATTCTATTTTCAGCATGAGTAACTATTTCTTACATCATTTTTTTACCATCTGTAGCTCCATTCACCATCGAATAGATGAAAACATTTAACGTGATGGTTTGCTCCCGTTTCTGTCTTAAATTTGTTTCTATGGATCTTCCGTAAGTTCACGTGTAGTCTAGTTGAAAGTATGAATTCTAGAATACTTTTTCACATGACCGTTTTGTGATCTATTAGCACTACGTATTTAGTTGCGTATATCTTTCTTGAAAACTATGGTAATCTCACTCATGGAAGCACGTGTTATGTTATTAAAGTGAATCGAGAGTGATAATATGTTTGTATTTTTTGCGTTATTTGGTTTTTTATTTATATTGATTGGTGTGATCGGCTTACTTATTAAAGCGATCTTTAAAAAGCGCAAGAGAAATTTTGGCGTCCTCGCTTTAGTAGGTGTTGCGATGTTCATAGTGGCGGTAGTCATTACGCCAGATGAGATAGAGCCTGAAATAGAGACAGCTGATTCAGTGGAACAGACGTCTACTGATACACCTGCTGAAACGACGAAGGAAATACCTGAAAAAGAAGTAGAACAACCGAAGAAAGAAAGTTCCCAAGCTACTGAAGTAGAACCCGTTCCAGTCGTTGTGCCACAAAAAAATGATTCTTCAACAGTAACTCCTAAAAAACTACAGGATTCAACGGATACAAGCGGTACTACTGCGAGAATTCCAGTAGAATTAGTGAAAGTAATAGATGGCGATACGATTAAGATCCTTTATAACGGTAAGGAGCAAAACGTTCGATACTTGTTGATCGATACGCCTGAAACAAATCATCCTAGACTGGGGAAGCAACCGTTTGGGGATGAAGCCAAAGCTAGAAACAAAGAACTGATAGAAAGCGGTACACTAGAAATTGAATTCGATGTAGGAGAACGTTTTGATAAATACGACCGTTTGCTTGCCTATATTTATGTAGATGGAAAAAGCCTTCAAAAAGTCTTGTTGAGTGAAGGTTTAGCTCGTGTAGCGTACATTTACCCCCCAAATACTCGATACGTGGATCCTTACGAGAAGACACAAGCGATAGCGAAAGAAAAAAAGTTGGGTATTTGGTCAGTTGAAGATTATGCTACCGACTCAGGCTTTAACGCGCAGGCAGTAAAAGAAAAACCTGCTGAACCGGCACCTCAAAAAGAGACACCAGCACCCCATTCTGTAAAGACAGAACAACCAGTTGCGCCTGTAGCCAAGCCCACACCACCTGTCCAAAACACGGAATGGTTTCAAAATTGTACAGAACTAAGGAAGACCTATCCTAACGGTGTGCCAAGCAGTCATCCCGCATATCAACCTAAAATGGATCGCGATAAAGATGATTTTGCTTGCGAACGATAAAATACTAGCTGTTTAGACAAATGGAATAAAAAACCGTGTGAAACCAAGTCTTCTAACTTGATTTCACGCGGTTTTAGCTTTCGTTTCCTAAAACGAAAAATATATTCCCGAAAAATTCATAACCAGCTATACTACCTTTACTCGCTTGATAAATAACGAACATAAAAAACCAAGAATGGATATGATAGTGGCAAATAAAAACGCATTCTGCACACCTGAAATGACTGCTTGGGCTTGATGTGCAGCCGTGACAGGATCACTAATATTGCGTAAGAACGTATTTTGTGACGTATTTAGTATAGTAATCCCAATCGCTGTACCAATTGCTCCAGACGTTTGAATGGTCGAGTTAACAATTGCTGTTCCATCAGGATAGCGGTTTAGTTGTAGCGAGTTAATTCCATTTGTTTGAGAGGGTGTCGTCACCATTGACATACTCATCATTAAGAGCATGAAGAAGAGGATGATCCAGTAAAAGCTAGTCGTCGATGAAATCGTGGCAAAAAATAACGTAGCTACAATACTCATTGCAAATCCACCAATAACCAAGCCCCTTGGACCATATCGATCAAAAACCCGCCCACTGACCATAGATGTAATACCGTTAAAAATACCCCCCGGTAATAGCAATAAGCCTGCTTTAGAAGCTGATAAACCGAGTCCTGCTTGCATAAACAGTGGCAATAAAATATTGGAAGAAAATATAATTAGATTAGCAAACAACGTTAGGATAATGCCTAACGTAAACATTGGATGCTTAAACACTTCCAAATGAAGCATTGGTTCTTTAATTGATCTTTGACGAAAAGCATAGAGAACGAGAGCCATCAAACCTGCCGCAAAAGATGCCATCACAATCGGACTTGACCATCCTTCACTTTCTCCAGCATAGCTAAATCCAAATACAATGCCCCCAAAACCAATCGTAGAAAGAATTATGGAGTATGCATCGATTTTTTGCTTTTCAACAGCGGATAGATTCGGTAAGTATATCATCCCGAATATCAATGCGAAAACAAGAATTGGTGTGATCAACCAAAATATCATATGCCAATTGAAATAATCAATAATCAATCCTGCTGAAATCGGACCTATAGCGGGTGCAAACATCATCACTAGACCGACTAATCCCATCGCAGTCCCTCTTTTCCAAGGTGGAAAGAGAATCAGAACGGTATGGAATAACAAGGGCACGAGCAACCCAGTACCTATCGCCTGAATAATCCGTCCGATTAACAAAATGATGAAGCTTGGAGATACGGCAGCAATTAGTACACCTAAAATAGAAAAACTCATGCTCGTAATAAAGAGATTCCTTGTCGGAAAACGTTTTATGAGTAAGCCGGAAACGGGAATGATAATACCAAGCACGAGTAAATATCCCGTAGTTAACCACTGAGCTGTAGATGCAGAAATAGCAAATTCCTTTATCAAATCATTCATCGTCATATTTAAAGCGGTTTCACTAAACAATCCGATAAAGCCACCAATCAGTAGCGCAGTCATGATGGGAGCGACTTTTAGCTCTTTATTTTTTATCTTTTCTTGTATTGAATCCTTCATGTATTGAACCTTCTTCCATAACTTTTACTGACCATAAAAAATAAGATAACATCTAGCCACTACGATAGCTAGATATTACCTCATAAAAGTGCTTGTATCACGTGTTTAGGAAGGATTCAAACATCTATTTACTTTAAAGCACATCCTGATAGTAGCGATGCGCTTTTGTACTTTATAGATAGAGATTCATTCATCATTCTATATAACGACTCTGCATGTCATCATATAGAATAGTTTTTACATCAAATGGTACTGTGTCACTTCATCAAGCCAAAATATCCTCACGCAAGATAAAAGTAGACAATGCTTCAATTTGCTGCGAAATATCACGATCCGCTTCTAATGGCGGACAAATAGTACGCACTTTTTCTAAATAGGCTTTAGTTGCTGGGGCAAGCTCTTTCTCCGCTTGCTCCAAATGAATAGCCTGTGAAGCACAAATCAGTTCAATTGCGATGACGCGGGAACTGTTATGAATAATTTCACGTGCTTGTCGAGAACCAATTGTCCCCATACTGACATGATCTTCCTGGTTAGCAGAAGTCGGGATAGAGTCTACACTCGCTGGATGGGCAAGTACCTTATTCTCCGAAACAAGTGCAGCTGCAGCGTATTGCGCCACCATCAAACCACATTCCAAACCTGGATCGGTAGCAAGGAATGGAGAAAGTCCACTAAGTTGTGGGTTGACTAATCGCTCAATTCGTCTTTCTGAAATATTAGCCCATTCAGCTGCGCCAACTTTCATGAAGTCCATAGCCAGTGCAATCGGCTGTCCGTGAAAATGACCGCCAGAAATGATTTCGCCGTTTTCAAGAATGATTGGATTATCTGTGGCAGAGTTCATTTCGACACGTAAACGATCATCGACATATTGAAGCGACTGCCAAGAGGCACCGTGCACTTGCGGAATACAACGAATGGAATAGGCATCTTGCATACGAATTTGTCCTTGGCTAGTTATACGTTTACTGCCTTTTAGCCAGTTACGCATTCGTGAGGCGACCACTTCCATCTCTTTATGCGGTCGCACAGCTAGAAGTCCTTTATCAAACGCTGTAATGATCCCTTGTAACGCTTCCATTGTTAGACTTGCTGCCATATCCGCAGCCAGACCTACACGTTCCGCTTCATTTAATCCAATAACACCAACTGCAGTCATTGCTTGCGTACCATTGATCAAAGCAAGCCCTTCCTTTGCCTGCAAAGTGACCGGTTTTAATCCCGCACGCTTTAGTGCTTCTCCGCCTGGCAATATCTCTCCCTCGAATTCTGCACGGCCTTCACCAATTAGTACAATCGCTACATGCGATAATGGAGCCAAGTCACCGCTTGCACCTACAGAACCTTTACACGGAACGACTGGATGAACGCCTTTATTGATCAACTGAACCAATAATTGTAGTGTGTCTTCTTTAATTCCGGAAAAACCTTTTGCTAGTGCATTCGCACGTAAAACCATCATGGCCCGTACGACAGGTTGTGGTAAAGGCTCACCGACACCTACAGCGTCCGCACGAAGCAGATTAAGTTGCAATTTTGTAATGTCTTCATCTTCAATCTGAATATCACTTAACTTGCCAAATCCAGTATTTACACCATAGATAACTTTTCCATCTCGTAATTGTTTTTCAATACGCTCCCGACTTTCTCGAACACGTTGCAATGCATGATCGGTAATTCCTACTGGCACTTTACCAAAAGCAATACGCTCAATTTGTTTTCTATCGAGTGATTCACCGTCTAATTGAATCAACTGCTTTTCTTCATCTGTAAAGTTTCTGTCTAATTGAATCATTTTCCCATCTTTACTCATTCCAACACCTCTTATTCTTTTTTATAAAACTACAGCTGCCACTATTCCGAATATAAATAAAGGAATATTATAATGTAAAAATGTAGGCACACACGTATCCCAAATATGATGATGTTTACCGTCCGCGTTCAATCCTGATGTGGGCCCAAGCGTACTGTCTGAAGCGGGTGAACCTGCGTCTCCTAATGCCCCTGCTGTACCGATCAATGCAATGGTCGCAAGAGGACTGAACCCCATAACCATACATATCGGAACGAACACTGCAGTGAGTATCGGAATCGTTCCGAACGACGTTCCAATCCCCATGGTCACTAGTAAACCAATCAATAATAGAAGTGCAGCTCCCGCCACTTTACCATAGCTGAAATAGCCTTCTACCGCCGTCACCAGACTGGTTACAGCACCTGTATCTTTTAAAACAGTTGCATAGCCTGAAGCAAGAAGCATGACAAATGCAATCGCTCCCATAAGCTTCACACCTTCTTGGACAACCATTTCACCTTCACTCAATGTGACGACTCTTGCAACAAACATCACGATAATGCCTACTAACGCACCGATCACTAATGAGTGTAACAAAACCTGGACGACTAAAGCAGCAACAATTGCAACAAGCGTTAAAATATCTCGTAAGTCAAGCTTGTGTCTAACCGATCCCTCTGTAGCCGCTAATTGAACAGTAGATGAAAATATCTGTTCCTGACTAGCGCGTTCTTCTGCAGTTTCATAATCACGTGGCTTACGATACGTAATGAATACTGCGATAAATAAACCGACAAACATACCGACTGTTGGTATTGCCATTGCAAAAGGTACTTGCGATAATGTGACCGGCATCCCGTTGCTACTGATTTCCTGGACAATTATGCCGTGGAAGATCAAACCGTAACCTGCTGGAATTAACATATAAGGCATCTTCAAACCGAACGTCAGTGCGCAAGCGACAGCTCGTCGGTCCAAACGCAAATAGTTGAAGAAAATCAACAAAGGCGGGATGAGAATCGGTATGAAGGCAATATGTACCGGTATCAAATTTCCTGACAGACAAGTCAAGCCCGCAATCATCAAAAGTAACGTATATTTACTCATTTTTTTAACTGACAATAATTTATCTATCAACAATTTTGTAATGCTCGAATGGGCAATCATGGCTGCAAAGATTCCCAGCAATATATAGCTTAATGCAGTTTCAGACTGACCACCCATTCCGCCAAGAAATAAGGAAACTGTATCTGATAACGATAAGTTGGAAAGAAGTCCCGCTGTTATCGCTGCCATTAATATCGCAAATATGACATGCACTCTAGCTAGGCTTAATACTGTTAGAACTAATACGGAAATGAACACTGGATTCATTAACACTACTCTCATCCCCCTGAATTCTTATCTAATTTCAGTACCTTCTTTTAATCAATTTCTCGCATCAGATCACTTTTGACTTTCATACCACTTCTGAATTAATGCAGCGGTTAATTTTCCTGTATTTGTTAGGTTTTCTATGCTGATGCATTCTCGGAATGAATGGATATTTTGAAAACCGTTCCCTAACGTCAAGCAAGTCAATCCATTTTCATTTAATACATTTGTGTCAGCTCCGCCTAGTGTTTGGGTTAGGTATGGATCGACACTTATATTGGCCGATGCATCCAAAACGGTTTTTGTTAGGATATGATCTTCCGGAATTGCGAAACCACTATACTTTTTCTCGATTTTCACGTCTACGGAGCCACCACGATCTTCCACAGCTTTACGCATGGCGTCTTCCATATGTTGTAGTTGCTTATCTAACTTATCTTTGGAGAAACTACGCACTTCACCAGCGACTGTCACTTCGCCCGGTATAATGGAAGTGAGTTCTCCGCCTTCGATAACCCCTATATTCGCTAAGGTTTCATCATCGATCTCACCTAAGTTCAGCTTCAACAAACCAGCTGCCGCTAAAATGAACGCATTATTCCCTTCTTCTGAATTCAGAGCAATATGCGCCGCATTTCCTTTTACTTTCATCCAGATCCTACTACTATATGGACCTTTCAAAATCGTTTGACCCACATTTCCGCTACTATCAAAAATGTAACCGAATTTACTTTTCGGTTTGCTGTAATCTAAATGACGCGCACCTACGAGACCTGGCTGCTCATTGACTGTCAAGACCAATTCAATCGGCCCATGTGGAATTCCACTCTCAATCACAGCACGAACACCTTCTAAGTATGCGGCCAATGCTGCCCGATCATCTGCTCCTAAGATGGTTGTGCCATCTGAGTAGATCACACCGTCTTTAATTACTGGCTTTAAGTCTTTCGTAGAAAGCACAGTATCCATATGTGTAGAGAAAAATACTGGTGCTACAGATGAATCTGTTCCTTCTTTATACGCAATCAAGTTGCCGACTTGTCCGCCGAATTCTTTATGCGCCTCATCGAATTCAAAAGTAAAACCTAGTTCTGGTAGTGCCTTCACCAAGTAGTCTGCTACCTTTTGTTCTTTCCCACTAGGTCCGTCAATTTTTGCTAGTTCAAGGAATAAGTCGAGTAAACGTTTTTCATCCACACATTCTGCTGCGTTATTTTTCACTTGTTTATTTGTCATTCTACATCGCTCCTTTTCTCACTGTGCTTTTACATGCTCTACGACTACTTCGCCGTCTTTTAATACAGTCTCCACAATATTGGTTCCGAGTTCATATGCGATATGGACATAAGAAGGAATAGCCCAAATCTGTAGATCAGCTATTTTGCCTTCAGCAATTACGCCCCGATCATGTAAATCTAACGCGCATGCTCCACCGTAAGTCGCTGCTTTGATAGCTTCTTCCACCGTGAATTTATACAGTCTGCAAGCTAAATTGATAACAAATTGCATCGACTCTGTATAACATGCTGGACAAAGATCCGTGGCCAGCGCAATATTCATTCCTAAATCCAGCATTTTACGTGCATCGAAAGGTTTGGTATGACCTACCGCAAAATCTAATGCTGGCATTAACACACCTGTTACATTCGATTTAGCAAGTTTCTCCATTACTTCAACCGGCGTGTAGTTTAAATGATCGACGGAGACCATATTCATTTTGACTGCAAGATCAGATCCACCGATATACGAGTAGGCATCCGCATGCAATTTCGGTTTCATACCATATTTTAAGCCAGCTTCAAGTATCTGTTCGGACTCCTCGGCCGTGAAGTATCCGTCATCACACCAAGCATCGCAGAACTCCGCCAATTTACGTTCGCCGATTTTTGGAATCATATCTTCTATAATGACACGTAAATACTCTTCTTTTGTCATGCCTTCTGGGAATCCGTGTGCCCCTAAAAATGTGTTATATACATCAACAGGTGTTTCTTTATCCAGACGTCGTCCAACTTCCAAAATTTTAATTTCACTTTCTGTCGTTAACCCATATCCGCTTTTACTTTCAATTGTTGTCATGCCGTACTCTAACATGTTCATCATTCGTTTTTTTGATTGTCGAAATAACTCTTCCTCAGATGCATGTCGAGTCAGTTCTATAGTTCGGTTTGGTCCTGCCGTTATGCCCATTTCTATTAATTTATTCAAATCACTTCCTGCTATTTTTGCAGCGTACTCTTCTACACGTGTACCATTGAAGACGAGGTGCGTATGCGAATCAACAAACCCTGGTGCGACAACCTTTCCAGTAGCATCAATTTGACTCGCATCGTCCAGATTGATTGTGGTACTTCCTTCTTTTTCCGAACCTACTCCCGCAATACGTCCGTCTTTCACCGCAACCCAAGCATCTTTAATGACACCAAGACCTGCCATTCCTTCCTCAGCGCAAGTCAAAACTTCCGCTGCATGACGAATTACTAAATCGACTTTTGTATTACCATTCATTAGAGTCACAATAGAACCCTCCTGCTAAATAATGTTGTGCCTTTTACTGGAAAGCGCTTTCATAGGAATAAAAATGCTAATGGAGTTACAATAATTAATGATAAGACCGTTCTGATGAACCAGAGAGCTACAATCTCCCGCATTTTAATTGGGATATCTGTGGATAAGATACACGGGATCAACGCAGAGAAAAATAGAATAGTGGAGATGGAAATAGAACCTACAATGAATCGTGTATGTAGACTAGTTTCTATCACCATTAATGATGGTAAGAACATATCCACAAGATTGATCATTGCTGCTTTTGCAGCTAGAAATGGTTCAGGTATTTGTAAAATCCACGTTAATGGTAAGAATATATAAGCTAAATAATCGAACACGGGCGTATGATTAGCCAAGATTAAACCAATTAAGCCTATTGCCATAACAGATGGTAGTACACTCATCGCCATGAGAATACCATCCTTCAGCGTCGATATGACATTTTTAAAAAGTCCTGGCGCATTTTGAGCAGTTAGCATCGACTCTTGCCAAGCATGCTGGATTCTTTTCTCTTTAATAATTACTTCAGGTGCACCATCGCCCGTATAGTAATCATCAGGTATTTTGTTGATCGGCCACATTCTGACTGTAATGGCAGTAACCAAAAATGTGACAAGGAATGTTAGCCAAAAGTACAGATTCCAAATCTCCATTAAATTCAATGTCTTAGCGACGACGACCATAAATGTAGCAGATACGGTAGAAAATCCAGTAGCAATAATAGTTGCTTCACGACGGGAGTATTTGCCTTCTTTGTAAATGCGATTCGTGATCAACAGTCCGATAGAATAACTACCTACAAAAGAAGCGACAGCGTCTACCGCTGACTTTCCAGGAGTTTTCCAAACAGGTCTCATAATAGATTGCATTAGGATTCCGATAAATTCCAGCAAACCATAGCCCACTAACAATGCTAAAAAGATTGCTCCAATTGGAATCAATACACCAATTGGCGTCAATACTACCGAATAATAATAAGGCCCCATATCATCCGCCAATAACCATCTAGGACCCATTTCAAATAAAACAAGAAAAGATGTGATTGCTCCTAAAACTTTTAGACTAGAAAAAATCATATCCATTTTGGTTCTACGCCAAACACCCGAATAAAAAGGGTAAGAAGCTCCAAGAACCATAATGATCAAAATATAATATGAAACAAATGTTGGAATGGTATTACGAATCCACGTTACAAAATGATCTAAAGGTATAGAAGTTTTCCCATTCAAATCTATTGGAACAAAAAACATGAAAATACCAATTAAACTGAAGAAGAAAAAGCTGAAAATATTACGCATGGAGTAAATATTTTCTTGTTCCTCTATAGGATGTGCATCCATCAAATCAACCATCTCATTTACATCGTTCATTCTCCTCACCCGCCCTAGTAAGTGTTTTTGTTAGTTAAACAAGAACAGAGGAGGTCAAACAGGCGTTTGACATCCCCCACCCACTTCTCTTAGGTTCTAGTACTAATTATTTCATTTCTGCTTTCACTAAATCTTTAGGTCCAAATGTTGCTTTACTCTCCCACCATAATGGAATTTTAATACTTTCCTCAGTCAATTCTCCTTTACCGTTAGCCACATCACGTGCCGTTTCATAGCCGGCCTGTGCGTGGCGGACCACACCAATTCCGGAGTCTACTGTCATCGCAACTTCAAGACGCATATCGGATTCAGCTGTGCCGTCCGCTACCATCGTGACACCTGTATGAACTGCTTCACCCATAGAGTAGTTTGCTTGAATTGCGATAAGATCACACATACCCACTGCATTTAATAATCCGTTCAACATCGGCCAATCAGAAATCAAGTCACTGCCGTCTTTCATGTTTTCTGATTCAAATGTCGGGTTAACAATAGATCCTGAATCCAAGTTGTCACGTGAAAATGCAACTGGACCCGCTAATTCACCACGACGAATCATGTCATTTACTTCTAAAGCAAACTTTTTCCGCTGACCAAAGCCCATATAACAAATACGTGCAGGAAGTGCTTCGATTGGAATATGTTCTTTCGCTAGTTTAATCCAACGCGTAACCAAGTAGTCATCTGCAAACTTCTCAAGAATCATATCATCAATTTTACGAAGGTCTTCTGCTTCTCCTGATAGACAAATCCAACGGAAAGGTCCGCGGCCTTCACAGAACAATGGACGAATATATTCCGCTACGAATCCTGGCAAACGCTTCGCCTCTTCTTTATCCATCCCTGCATCCATACACTCTTTACGATGGCTTGTACCGTATTCAAATGCATGAACACCTTCATCCATGAACTGAATAAGCGCTTTCAATTCACGAATCATTGTTTCGCGACCTTTTTCCAAATACAAGTCACGGTCTGTATCACGCAACAGCTCTGCTTCTTCTACTGTGTAGCCGGAAGGTAGATATGAGATCGGGTCATGACCTGGCGTCATAGACGTTGCAATTTCGGGACGGAAGTCACTCTTCAAAATTTCTTCAAATATGTCTGCAGCGTTTCCAACTACTGCGATTCCAAGTGGTTTGCCTGCTGCAGCGTATTCTTTCGCCTTTTTAATCGCTTCATCAAGTGAAGGAGCTAGTTCATCAATGAAACCTTTCTCAATGCGTCGATTGATAATTTCCACATTTGAGTCAACTAGAATACACACGCCACCATGCATTGTCATCGCACGTGTTTGGTTTCCACCCATACCACCTGCACCTGCAGTCAATAGGATCTTACCCACGAGGGAGTCGTTATAGTGAAGGCGAGCAATCGCTGATAATGTCTCAAATGTACCTTGGATTACGCCTTGTGTTCCGATATACTCCCAAGGTGCTGCAGTATAGTTTGCATAGATTGTTAGGTTCTTATCTTGCAGATCATAGAATGTAGGCCAATCCGCTTTCATAATATTCGTTGTCGCCATGACAACTGTCGGAGCGTATTTATGGGTTTTAAAGATCGCAACCGGCATACCAGATTGAACCACTAATGTCTCGTCGTCTTCTAGATCTTTCAATGATTGGACAATCGCATGATAGGATTCCCAGTTACGGGCTGCCTTACCGATTCCGCCGTAGATTACTAGTTCTTCAGGTTTCTCTGCATTTTCCATGTTGTTTTCTAACATACGAAGAATCGCTTCTTGTCTCCATCCTTTGCAGCGAAGTTTTGGTCCTCTTTGCGCTTTTACGGAATATAAAATTTCTGGTTTTGTCGTCATTATGAATTCCCCCTGAATATACTAGTATTTTTGTTTCTCGCTTTAATATATTGCAAGTACCGTGCCAACTTCCGAAAAGAGAAAAAACCAATAGTAATTATTCTATAGAAATCTTATTACACCAAGGTTAATGACCATTAAAAATATTCGGAACTCCGATGGTAGATTCCTATTAATTTTCACTTTCACGTGCAGATAAATTTCCTCTTTGCACTAACTTTTCAACCACAACGTTCAAAAAACACTTAGCCATAAAGCATTTTCAACTATGCAGATATTTCCTGCATGCAAGTGCAGACTTTTCTGACATCTAAATGATATAATAAAATTTCTACTGAACATAGGAGGTTATTAGATGTTTGCTAAAGCCATTGGTACATTCGCGAGAAGTTTTGTAGACGGCGTCATTGTACTTAATTCATCAAACAAAGTTTTATGGTATGAATTGAAAGAAAATCTATCCTTTACAATAGATTTGGCTACTGATATTAATAAGTTATTTAAACGAGGAGATTTGCACTTCTACCACCAAGAAGAATTTTATATAGAGATTCAAGATCAGCCATTACAGGTAGCTGTCCAGCGACTTGAAGAGCCTGAACCTCTAGTGATCTTATGTATAAAAGAATTTTCATTCCAATTGGACAACAACGAAGCGCGTCTGTATTGCTTAGAAGAAGTTATCCAAACTATAGATGAAGGCGTGATGATGAGTAACTCTGTTGGGGATATTACGCTTTACAATGCAGCACAAGAGAAAATGGAAGGTTTAAATGCTCAAGAAATAATTGGAAGACCTTTATGGGATGCGTATAACTATAATCCACAGTTCTCTGAACACCGACACGTATTTAGTACCGGTAAACCAATCTTCTCAAGATATCGCGCACACTCTAAAGTAGACGGAGTTCCACAGTATGTCAGCTACAGTACATTTCCTATAAAGAAAGATGGAGAAACGATCGGGGTCTTCTCTATTAGTACAAATGAATCCAAATTAAAAGATCAACTTTATCAAACGATTGAGTTAAAGCGAAGTAAACATCAAGTAACCGAGGAAAAAGCTTTCTCTTCTAATGGAACCATTTTTACTTTTGAAGATATTAAAGGTCAAAGTACCGAATTAAAAGCACTATTAAGAGAAGCTCAGGCGGTATCTGTATACAATACAGATACATTGATTGTAGGAGAAACTGGAACAGGGAAAGAACTATTCGCACAAAGTATGCATAATCACAGTTCACGCCGAGATAAGCCATTTGTTGCTATAAACTGCGCTGCTATTCCAGAAAATTTATTGGAGAGTACATTGTTCGGTACGATAAAAGGTGCGTTCACGGGTGCTACAGACCAAATCGGTTTGTTTGAATATGCTGGAGAAGGCACACTATTCATGGATGAAATAAATTCCATGCCTATGACGTTGCAATCGAAACTCATGCGCGTATTGCAGGAGCGTTTAGTACGTCGAGTAGGATCTAACGACGTAACTCCCGTCCGCTGTACAGTTATTAGTGCATCAAACGAAGATCCTGAACGATTGATTGAAGAAGAAAGGATGCGACTAGACTTATTTTATCGTGTTGCTAATACAAGCCTATTTATCCCTCCGTTGCGCGATCGTCCCGAAGATATTTTATTTTTCATTAATTACTTTTTGGAATATTTCCAAGAAAAAATGGGCACTCAAACACCCCCGCTGTCTCCTTCTTTGCGGGATGCACTGCTACGCTATTCGTGGCCCGGAAATATTAGAGAGTTAGAGCATTTAATGCAGAATATTGTCATCAGAGTGAACGAGGATGCAAAGGCAATTGAAATTCAGCACTTACCTTCGTATATTCGTGGAAAAATTATTTCTGAGCAACGACTATTTGTAGAAAATGGAGAAGACAAAGCAAGTAGACCGATAAAGAGCTTATTGAATCAGTCGAAAAAGCAGTTTATCCAAACTTCTTTAGAACAGACCGAATGGAATATCTCAGAAGCCGCGCGCAGACTAGGAATCACCCGTCAAAGCTTACAGTACCATATAAAAAAGCATCAATTGGAAAAACCCTGAACTCTTTATTTATTAGATGAACAAAGTTTTTATATTACCGGTACAGCTATGTCGGTCATGGAATGTATATATTGTTCAAGGATCGAGTCGAGCAAATTATGGATGCAAGAGGAGTAGGAGAAGTTAAATAGAAGTGATGGAGACGGCTATGGTCTCCATCACTTCTATTTGTCAATTATATATTCCAGAATCTGAATATACTTCTATCATTTCGCTACCTGAGCCCTTTATAAACAGTACATATGCAGAATTCATCTACGTATATCACCTCATAAAAGCGCTTATATAGTAGGCTAAAAGGGTTAAAACATTCATTTTCTCATACAGACAGTCGGCACTTGACTTCCTAAGAATTTTTCATTACTTAAACCGTGCAATTCTAAAAAAGGTTGCTAAATCGAGAATCACAGCCTATGCACATCTAGTACTAAGTATATCATTTTATTGATTAATCATTTCAGCTGGGGTAATCGCTTCATTTAGAAGGAATGTCGTACTAATTTTCGTAATGAACCAATTCTCACGTCCCGGTTCCGGATTCTTTTCTACCGTAATCACTTTATGCCCTTTCCCGAAACTTGCATAAGAAGTGATCAGGTCATAGGCAAGAGTAAATTGTTGCGTTGTTTCACTGATTTTATTTACATGGACAATATGAATATTTGACACCCACGGACTCGATTGTCCAGTTATCCAATTATTTTCTACAAATTGCTTTTGTGTTCGTTTTTGAAGTGCTGGAGATAGTACTGCATATTGAACGGCGCCACTTCGATTTTGCAACCCTAAAATCCATAATTCTATAGTTTGTAAAGGCGTTCTAGTTTGCAATCCATAAATAAATGAACGTAATTGACTATCCATACGCAGGATCACCTTTCGACATACATTTCTACCATTGTATGTTTTGAAAGAATGTAAAGTTCATATATTAAATGCCGCTCTCGTGCCCAATTAGTGGATTGATACTATCAATCCACTGATTTTTGTAATTTCGTTTTCAATATTTCCTTGAATTTTTCGGAATCATCTACTCGAATAGCCACTTGCTCATACTTTTTCTTCATCCCCATGAACAAAACCGCTTCCTGTGGATGTTTTAGTTTTATTATGACGTCCGGATACGTTTTCTCAAAATCGCGTGCTACAAAATCTATCGTATTCTTCATGAGCTTTTTTTCTAATATGGGACGGTCTTCTATGATTTCATCAATGTCCGTCCACTTTATTTCCATACGTTTCATTAAGCCCAATGAAACATACATGCGATCATGATCCACTTGTAGAGGGTTAAATCGTATAGCTTGAATGTCTCCTAAAAATAAAGCAACGGAATAGATATTTATAACTAAAAGTAGCAACGATAAAATCAGTGACTTATCATGTAACCACCAATGCACTCCCAACGTTTCAACTACAATTGCATGAATCATCATCACTTGAAAGGCAATTAGACTTGAATTCTGATGTAGCGTAAACGTATTTTCTTTAGGTAGAGGCTGTTTCTTCCAAAGGCAAAAAGCATAATAGAACATCAGCATTTCTGAACAAATCACTTGAATAATCGGTTGTTTCCTAACTTTTTGGTCTACTGCATTGGAGAAAGCAAATAAGTGGGGTAAAGAACTCCTCTTCACACTCCGGATAATTTCAGGTAAATACTTGAATAGAGTTAACAATAATAATAGTTCAAGCAAAACGAACACAGCTTCCACTACAAAGCCCATTAGAGTAAGCGTTTTAAAAGGGGTTAAATAGTGCATTGGAATGATAAAGCGAGCGACGATTAGTCCTCCTGCCATTAAAGTAAGGAGATATTTCCAGCTTAGTTTCCGTTGCCACGCTAAAAATAATACTGGAGCTACAATAGTGAGATCGATGAGAGAACCTAGAACTACAGGATTGGTATTCGCAGGCAAAATGCTGATTCCTAGTGAAGAACGATATAAAGCAAAGTTGGAAGCCAGTACAAGTAAAAATAGGATAGGCCAAATCATGCGTAAGGATTGTTTATTAAACACCATACTGTTCACCTCAGGTATTTTCAATTTTTTTCTGCAATTTACTGATTCAACTCTAACACGGCGCGTGTTGAACAGCCGCAATTATTTATTCGCTAAAATACACTTAATTTAGGCATGAAAATTTGGTAGTAATACATCCAAACGTTTTTCTGCTTTTAGTATAGATTTTCCGTTACTTCTTCTAGTTCATATTCATCTAGTGGTTCGTGCTCCCAAAGCCTATTCATTCCACAAAAAACGGCCATAAAAGCATATGAAGTTACTGAACTCTGATTAAATCTGATTGTTAGTTTACATAATATTATTATTCTGATTTCGTCTTATGTGAAAACTCATGCTATGGATACAATGAAGTAATCAGAGATCGCGTTCACTTCATTTAAGACGGGTTTCCAAGGATTCGATAGCCAGTTTAAGTGCGATGACACGACGCTCATTTAACGTTTTTTGAGGACTGCCATCCTTTGCTTTTGCTAATTGTTTTTCAATAGATGGAATGATACGTTGTAGAATATCCTTAGATTGTAAGATCTCTTCTTTAGTATAGAAGAAATCTACACCATTCCAAACGTCTTTTACGCTCTCTAACCCAACTTTTATAGCGTCACGTCGTTTTTCTACAAGTGTTGTATTGGAACCTTTTTCCGTCATACTTTTATAAGCATTCGAAAGTTTATGAAACGTTGATTCTAAAGATTTTATGGTCATTTCTTGTATTTCTCGGCTAACCGTTTTCATCTATGAATCTCCTCTTTCTAATTTAGTCGTCCAACAGTTCATACTTTTTTAGAGCAATATGGCAGGATGCTAGCGCGGCGCCTATTCAACAACTGGATATAGATTTTATTTTACTGCTTGTTGTTTTTTATCTTTTCATTATGAAGATTTTGTTACTCATGAGTCCTTCACCACCTTTGGACACGTAAATGGTCTTTGAAATCATCAACTAGCTTGTTCGAGAAACAAATATATTTCTACTATTCATACGTTCATAACCTGTGAAAGGGTTCGTTTTTTTCAGATGTGTTGAATTCATGCTACTATGTTTCAACGTTTTTATTCCACTCTACTATGTACTCCACTGTAGGTATCCATAAAACCAAATTCTCGTAAAGTGATGTAAAAGAAAAGCATCGCTATATGCGATGCTAGTGTACGCCCTCGTCCGATGTGAATCCGCTCATCATTTCAGCATGTTTACCACTCACCGAATCAACTATTTTTTTTGCGCTTCCTCACAATAAACGTCACAAGCAAAGCCACTAGGCCGACAACTGTGAGTACGATCGCATAGATGGTTAGGATTATCCCGTTCGGATTTTTGAGGATGGCCCAAATATTTGAATCATGCTCTACGATTTTTCTACCATGTGTTTGCTCGTAATATGGTGGTACTTGTGCGACACCGTTCATCTTTTTAAAGGATTTGAAGTAATTTGCAATGGCATACCATTCTTTCACTTCTTGGTGTTCATTCATATACACGATGTGGTCTTCAAAATTTGTCACCGGTGTACCTTCTTTTGTCTTTGGAACAACCGATAGGATACCAAAAGATTTTTTATTTACAAAAGGAAGCATTTGAACGGAGTATAAACCGCCAACCACACGGTAAAGCTTTTCATCGTCAATTTCTTCGTTTGTCCCATCCATAGATTGCAAACTGATATCCGTGACTTTATTGAAAATGAAGCGATTTGTATTAAACGTGTACCGTAAACCTGCGATATACAATTGAACTTCATTCATAATAGGAGTAATCGAAGCATCGACTTCTGCAATGGTCTTCAATTCTTTGCCGGTCAAATAAATGTCTACAAGCGGATAGCCAGAGATTTCATCGGGACCGATTCCTAAAGAATTCACATTGAAAACATTTGAAACGGTGATGTCGCCTTTGCTGAAGGTATCTCTAATCGTACCCACTGGAACAACCGCGGCAGCGATCGGTTCATAGTCCTTTCCTTCCAATTGCTGAATCATGTGAATGAAGGAGTCGCCTATTAAATTTCCAATAGGTTCTTCTTTTTGCTCGATTCCTAACTTGGAAAAACGCGCGAAATCGAAAGGTGAATAGGCTAACACTTCATCAAACTTCATTCCAAAATCATTGAGGTAGTTCTCTTGTATCGATTTTTTGTATGTATCGATTGTTTTAGTGATCGTTGAATCTACAGGAAGAGAATCGTCAATTGGCCGTAATTCATAATGATTAACTGTCCATTTATTGGTTTCATTTCGTGTAATCTGGAGGACGCCAAGATTTTCTCCATATTGCCCCGCCGAACCTAAGATAGTAGTACCTACAATAATCGGTTCCTCAAATGTAGTATGACTATGCCCGCTAATTATAACATCAATATCAGGAACTTTCTTTGCAATCATTTCATCTTCGGACTGCGATGGAATTTCCGACGTACCTGAATGTGAAAGAGCGATGACTAGATCTACATGTTCTTCATTCTTCAATGTCGCCACCGTGGACTTGGCACTTTCAACCGCGTCATCAAACGTCACACCGGACATCGGCGCATTGCCAGCTGCTTCTTCTCCCATTAACCCAACGATGCCAATTTTAATCCCTTTACGTTCTATTACCATATAATCTTTTACGTCATAATCGCCCATCGATTTTTTTAACGCTTGAATGTTGCGAGGCATCTTGCCGTCCTCATCTGTCGGGAAAATCGTATTCGAAGCGACAATACTAGGCAATTTTTCCCCACTGTCTTTCGCAGCGCGTAAACTACTCGCTAAACCTTCTGCTCTAAAGTCAAATTCATGATTCCCCAAAGTCGTCACGTCATACCCCATCCGCCCCATCATCTGTAATCCGGGTGCATCAGTTGCGTAAATCGTTTGGAACAATGTGCCCATTGCGAAATCACCCGCGTCAACTAGAATCGCATCCGGATCTTTCTCTTTTTGCTCAACAATCGCGCTATGTAATCTAGCATATCCGCCGACGGATTTCTTCTTTTCTCCTCTATCTACTTCAAATGGAAGGAAGTTGTCATGTAAATCATGCGTAAAAAGAATAGTGATTGATTCTTCTGCTGATTCCGCTTTTCCTTTTGGAACATCTAGAGTGAAGATGGTTACTAGGAGCAGAATGATTGAAATGGACTTGACTAGTAAATGAGTAATTAACATATCCTCCTTTCCATAATGTTTACGAATAAAATGTACTTATTGTATACTATCAAGCTTAAACTTCACGCCGATTCTCTCATCTGGTGATAATTGGTTTTTCCATAGATCATAGCTTTTTTTCATCATTTCCTGGGAAAGTTTTTCTGCTTGCTGATCATCGCCTGCTAATGCAAAGGATAATAACTTTTTATAATAACTGAGTGAAGCTTCACGACGAAATGAACTTTCAAAGTATTTTAACGCCATTTTCACGTACGCTGGTTCAAAGCTGTTTAGCACGAGCGAAAAGAGCGGATTCTCTGACAATCTAGCTAACTCCTTTTGAACTTTCCAGTCATATAACGCAAAAGCTTCCGCTGTATCTAGTAACTCATCGATTTCAGCTAGTAGACCCACTACTTTAGGAAAATTAAGCAGTACCGCTTTTTTTACATATTGAGGTGTTAGTGCAATACGTAATTCCAAAAAGTAGAGAACGAAAGCGTCTGGCACTTGATCGACATACTCAATAATATCAACGATTGTAGTAATATTTCCTCCGTTCCAATAATCATTGACGACAGCGCGTTGGCCTTTTCGTAACGTCAGCCAACCACCGTGACTCAAGCGCTGTAAGACTTCTCGAATGGCGGGACGTCCCAGTTGATACATTGCGGCCAATTCTCTCTCCGTCTCGATTTGACTTCCCGCCAAATATTCTCCTTGAAGAATTGCTTTGATCAGTTCTTTTTCAACAGTTACTGTTCGATTCATAGATCGGTCTCCTTACGTACGATTCTCTAGGTTTTTAGCGGTATCGCTTTTTCCAACTACTTTCTGATCTTTATACGTTCCGAACGTTTTATCGATAGCCGTATGTGTTACACCAAACCAGTAGTTTTCATTTTTAAAATGATGCCAAAGATGCGCTTTTTTAATACGTCTCCCCATTTCAGTACGTGGTTGAACAGGACGATGCGCAATATAATGTTTCCATTCATAATACATGAAATAGACAATGATTCCCGCAAGATAAGCCATCGTGAACGGAAAACTATTGGTTATTAAATAGAAAATCAATGCAAACATGGTGAAGCCGGGTAAACTGAACCAAATCGGCAAGAACAATAGTTTTAAATTCGCCGGATCTACGTGATGATCAAAGTGTAAGCGCTTAATCGTTTTCAGTAAAAATGGATTTGTCGGCGTTTTCATATGAAATAAAAACCTATGAATCATATACTCACTCATTGCATAAGTAGCCATCCCTATTACAAAGGAGATCCACACACCAACGGAGTAAGCATGTAAAAAAGTATAGACTATGAGCGGAATAAATAGCACCAGCATTATAGTGATATCTGGAAACGTGATGAACTCTTTTATATATTTTGTATTCATGAACCGTCCTCCTATCCTATAGTCAATTAATTTATGAAGCTGTTTAACTAGTAGTGTATGCTTGGTAAGACCAGAATTATTCTTGGAGTTACCAATACTATATAGGATTCGGAATTGTTGGTCAATAACTTATAAAAAAGTACCAGGTCCCGACACGATGCTGAATTGTGTCGGGATCTGGTACCGTTCACTAAAGCAATTGTCTACCACTATTTTTCGAAGCGAGTAAACTCTCGCTAAGCCTTTTAACTCCTTCCTTTAAAAGGAAGAAAATTGTTATGTAAATCACAGTGAACAAGACCGCGCTGGATTCTTCGATCAAATCAGACTATTCTATAATTCCATACATTAAAAAAGTGCCTGTGTATGAAACTTTCACGAGTGTTTACACATTCTCGTTCGTTTCATACACAGGCACTTTTACTATCATTCCTATTTTATTTACGCCAAAAGTTTGTACAATCAATTTTGTCTTCCATGTTAAATTCGATCAATTTCTCCAACAACCCAAAATGAATTGGCTCATTCCACTTGATTCTAAACAAACCACTTGTAGCGCTATAGCCCGCTTCTGCAATTTCATCTGCAAAGCGCGCAATTCCTGCTGGTTCAGGTGAAATGCTCATATGATGCTTTGCGATAGAAATACCAATAATAAATGTGCCATGGTCAGAGAACATAGGTGTATTCCACTTCATTTGCGGCTCCAAATTTGGGAATGTAGTAGTAACCCACGCCAACACTTGCTCTACACGATGACGTTGTTCGGGAGAATCGATACCCGCTATATATTGCTTGAATATTTCCATGAGGAGACCTCCCAAATTGATTTAAAACTCACTAAATAACCATCATATTTAGTATACAATACAAGTGCTCCTCCTTGGTGAAAGTATCACGTCCCGACGCGATTCTAATAGTTTCCGAAACCGGTATTGAAAACGAAGCAGTAACTACTAATATAGTCCGGTACCACTTAATTGCAGCAAGGTGGTCACAATATATCTTTTGCCTAGCTCCTCGTCATCAAAAGTTTTTTCGTCAAAAATCTGTCCTCTCTCCCTGAAAAAAGTGTACCATTTGCCATCCTCCTGATAATAATGGAAGACCTCACCTCGCCCCTCTTTGTCTATTGATACACTTTGGGGAAGTCCATGGATAGTAATATACTCATAGACCTCCTGATTACTTACTGTAAAGACTTCGGCATATTTACGAGTTCTCATATCATTCACACCCAAATTTTCACAAGCAAAGTTTAAGGCATTTCCATAAAGCAGAACGCGTATTTGCGTTTCTTTATCAATTAAATTGCTATACTCTTTCTTGGGTTGTTCTTTGATCCAGTAACGATCTGGTAACCCACTTTCATCAAATAAGTTCCCAAGATACTTAATTGCCTCTTTCCAGTTAGGGAACACAGTAAAAGGATGAGGCATTTGACCTTCTTCGTTCCACACCGCCCAATGTCCATCAGTCAGTTCCGTCGCAAACCAAAAAGCATCCGTTTCAGTATAGAAAATCGCGTAGGAATTTTCTTGTATTTCCTTCCATGATTTATAGCCCAGCAATGTTGCAAACTCTGTTGCAAGCGGTCCATAGTCTCTAGTAAAAAGTTTTTTGAAAAACTTCCCAACCATATTGTCAGTCCTCATTTCATCTTTACCGTAATATCACTTCTTATTAGACGTTAGAAATGTAGTTTACAATAACTGAAGAATTATTAGAGTAAATATATTTGTAGTTAACTTTAACATATAGGAGGAAATGGATGAAATTATTTTCTAGATACAGCGAACCTAAGTTTAAAAAATTAACCCATAAAAAGCTGTATGAGCGACTGTCATGTAAGTTAATGCCTGCCCTTGCACCGAGTAGAACTTTGGAAGTCGCCACGTCATTGATGAAGGTATTAGCTCCCGACACAATTCTGAATTGTGTCAGAGCTTAGTACCGTAATCGAATGTTTAAACATTCGCATTAGTTTTGCGCATGAATACTCTTCTTACTATTGCTTTTTATATTGGATGATAAACGAGCCAAGTACGCTTTCTACTTCTTCTACTTTCACGATCAACTCTTCGCCTTCTTTTACATTCGGATTGCTACTTAATACAAAGTTCAAATAATTTGTGCTTCCTCAAAAAACAGAAAACCGTTTATATCTGGACTTTTGTATGATAGTCTCACCACCATAGCAATTGGAAATTTCTAAACTTCATTCTCCTCTGTTACTCCCATGTCTACTAAAACCGATGTAGCCTATTCTTCATGTTCGGTAAAAATCACTCCCCATTTTTCTGACATATAGAGACCTCCAATTATTTCCACTTTAGGCTAACTGTACGAATTTAAAATTAATCTCATTTGGTTTCCTTGCATAAACCCTTATTTCTTGGTTACTGACCCATTTAACATCTCCCAAAAACGGATATAATAGATCAAATCGTGGCTTTTCTTTATAAAGGAGCTTTGTACATATTTTCTTTTGGTTCTTATCTTCAACTATTAATGAGGCTGTACAATCATATAATCCAATTTCAATTTCAATCTTTGCTTTCAATTTGCGATTCGGACTTGATTTAGGCTTTTTATATATTTTTTTGAATATATAATGTTGTTCAATTACCTTCTCATAAGCATAAAGAAAAGGAGTTTCATCCCAACCCTTTTCTTTAATTACAACGCGTAATCCAGCCATCATTAACTCAAGTGTCTTTTTTTTCTTATCAATATCTGATAAGCTGTAAAAATCACTTACACGATATGGAATTGTTACTGGTAAAACACCATCCATGATAATCGGTTCACATGTATATTCAGCATTTGGAAAACAATCAAACTGAACACCAGAAATGTCTTCAAAATTTATTTTAGGTAGAAATTGTTCGAATAAATAAACAATACAATTTGTTTCAAAATAAAATTGAGTTTGCTTTGGTTTACTATGCTCTGGTGAACAATCGTTAAAATTAAATCCCATAAATAACATTTATCAACATACCCCTTTATGGTCTAGAGTGATGCTTCTTATTATTAAGTCTACCTTTGTTCCTAAGCTTAGCCGCTGTACTACTTTCCCACGCTAATATTGCCGCCCCCCTTTTACATTTCTTGTAATTATTCTAGCTTTAAATCTATCTTTTCCCCATTTATTAACTTGTGAATTTGCGCTTCTCGACATACCGTTTGTATTTAGCGGAAGGTGCTGGGACCTGGCACCTTACATAGGATCATCTTCATCGTCTGGGTCACGTAAGATAAAACGAGTATGCCATCCTATACATTTATAAATTAATAAGACCGTTCAAAAACAGCTTGAACGGTCTTTTTTTACAATCCCTATTCTTACTTGATTAGTCTACCATTACTCCCCAGCCGTCACTGTATGCATCGAATGGTTTGACTAATTCATCTAGCTTTTCCTGCATATCCATAATTGATTGATATTCCAACAACATATTTATTTGAACAGTACAATACCACTCATCGTATTCTTCATCATAAAACCCTTCTACTTTATAATCATTATGGTGTAGAACAGTTAAAGCTGATTGTAAACTCTCTTCATTTGCACAAGCTATTTGAAAATCAACATCATGTGGTTGACTGAAATCAACACCTTCTTTTTTTAATGATTTCAACACTTGTCCATCTGCATCATTCGGAAACATTTAATAACCCTCTCCTCTTTTGTTCTAATAATCTGTCAACTTGTTCATCTTTTTTATTGTAATGTTGCTTATTTAGAAAACCTACGGATGTAATATTTGGGTGTTCTATAATAGGTGTTAAATCTCCACTTAATATATTGGTATTAACAAAAATAAACTTTTCAAGGTTAGGAAAATGCTTTAAAAAATCTAGGTTCTCTATCGGTTGAATACTACACAACTTTAATATTTTTAGTTTTTTTAAAGTATACAATTCCTTTGATACACTCAATTTCTTAGCATGATCTATACAAAGTACTTCTAAATGTTCCGCTAAATTTGTAATGCCTTCCCATGAAGATAAACTTCTACAGTAATCGACATTCAAACGTCTAAGTTCTTTACATTTCGATACATCTATGAAATCCGTTATATTTGTAAGAGATAAATCTAAACTAATTAGCTTTGGGAATTTTTCAAAATCATAGAAATTACTATATTTACTGTTTTTCTCTTTGTATGAATATAAATTTAAAAATCTCACATCATTAAAATTCACATCAATTTGTCCGGCATTTAAATCATGCCCTAATAATTGGTCTCTTCCTATATTGTCATAATTTATAGTTACACTTAACCACGGTTTCATCTATTAATACACCTCAAATTTAGATGTTCTAGTTCATTTATACATAAAAACACACCTTAAGATTATAGTAATCCAAAGGAGATAAACGGTATATCCTATTAAACTATATTCTAATGCCTCATATTTATTTTAATTCTATATTTACTACGACTATTATATTAAAATATATTTACTCCCATCTCAAACAAATTAGTATTAAATGTTTCAGGGATATCTTTGTTAGAGTGGATAATAATACTAAAAGGTACAACTTCACTCTGATAATTATTGCCATCTCGCCAGTCTCTAATAGACGACATCAAAATCACAAAAAAATTTTTTCTTTCGCTTAAATCTTTTGATAATAATAACTCAAAATTATTAATAAAAATCACAAAAAAACTACTTTCCAACCATTCTAAATCATTAATACATTCGTCAAAAGAATCCCAATTCTCCGAAAAATAACTCGGAAAATTTAAATTCAAGTAAAACTGTTTTAATAATTCCTCTTTTGTCAAACAAAATCCTCCATTGATTATCGCGTGAAATAATTGAGTTTCTTTTACAGACTCAACTTGACAGTATACATGATTAAACTTCTCGGTATCTCTTGTAAAATGTATATATGAACCTTCTAGACGTTTTAAATTTATATTGTATTGTTCCATTTTAGTCACCTTCTATTAATTTTCAAAAATGATTTATAATAATTTTTTACGATTTTTTGTATATTATGACTTACCATTCTTGCCAATAACAAGTCGCTGAGCCCCTCTGTTTACTCTCTTTATATAAAGATCCACATCATATTCTCTATAGCTTGTATTGTTTGGAAGTCTGTTTTCTTTTTTAAAAAACGCGAGCACCTTTATAATTTTTTTGTTGGTTTAAAATTCTTTAACGCCTAACATTTTTTATCTTTTTATAAGCTTTATAAAGTCTATAACCTCCAACTGGAAGAGGAATAAATTGCGCGAAATGACCATCTAGATCTGTCATCATTATAAGATTACTGTCCGCATAAGTATAGCCCTTCATCGCAATTGGATCATCTTCATCATCTGGGTCTGGGCACGCGAAAGGAAGCTTCATCTTCTTTTGTTTATAGTGTCACAGCCGTTTCAGGATCACTAAAAGGTACCAGTGACGTGTCATTGATTGAAAATACACTTGTTTCTGTATCGTCTGTTCAACTATTTCTCTCCCAAACCCATGGCGTTTTTTTAGTGTTGGGACCTGGTACGTTAAATAAAAAATACCTGCAACAAACTTTGACTCAAGTTGGCTGCAAGCATTGTGAATTACTTTTCTAGTTTCTACTCTCATTATCTACTACAACCTATTTTTAAAAAATCAAGTTCAATTGACGTCTAACATCTTTGACGTCTTCACTTTATAATACAACATATGTGCATCCGGAACGTTCACTTCCACTGCGTAGCGCGCTTCTTTTCCGTCCGTAAAGCGGACTGTCGCGATGAAGTTGCCGGGCTTGTTGACACGAATGAACACATCCGGCGAATCGGTATACCCTTCAAACGGCATGGTGTCGGATAAGACTTCCCCGTCCGTCCGCACGAAACGAATAGTTTCAACCTCTTCATTCGCCGCCAGTTTCAGACGCGCCCGCGTCTTTAAAATATCACTCGCGTAGAGTAACTGCACCTTCAGTTTGCCGTCGACTTTCTTCACATCCACATAGTATTTATGATAGTAGCGTTTGATATTTTGATCTTCCATACCATAATTACCGCCGATCTGTAATGTTCCTCTTCCTTCTTTAAGCGGAGTTACTTGCAACCGATCGCCAGTATATCCTGAAGGTGTCTGTCTGCCTTTAATGATGGCTGCGTGATATACTTCCGAGTTGACCGCAAATTCATCCGTGTCCTCATCGATCATGATTTCCGAGAAACGCAGCATCGGACCCCATGTCTTTAATGAATAGGACTCAGGTTGGACACGCTCCGTTAGTTGCATCAACTTCGCTGCTTGTCCTCTCGTCACCCATTCATTGATGCCGAATCTGTCGGACGTTACGCCTGTTGTAATACCCAGTTTGTGCAGAATCAAGACATTCGCGCCATGCGACGTGTTGGGCTTGACGTCATGGAATGGATTTTCTTCCGCGTTAAAAGCAAAGCGTGGTAAATCGAATGCTTTCACGAGGATGGAAGCCAATTGTCCCCGCTTGACGGGATCATTCGGCCCGAAACGTCCGTCTTCATAGCCGCCGATCACTTCAAGCTCCGCAAGCTTAGCAATGGCATTGTGATAGCCGTTCGCTTTCGAGACGTCCTTGAATCCAGGATCCTTCACCATGTAATCCGGATTCAGTCCCATCAACTTTGCAATAATTGCCGCCGTCTGACCGCGCGTGATTGGATTGCCTGGCTTAAATAAGCCGTCCGTATATCCCGTAATAATATGGCGTTCTGCCAATTCATTGACCGCCTCCGCAAAGTGCTTGGTATCGGGAACATCCGTGAACTTCTGGTTGCTTGCAGCCATACTTGATAATGGCAAGCTGAGGGCAAGAGCCACCGCGCCAAATGTTATCCAAATCTTTTTCATTGTGTTTCTTCCTTTCTAGTATGTAATCATAGATCAACGTACAGACGGAGAAATTCGAAAATAGTTTCATTGGATTTATACTATATTTATAGCCATAGACAGATCTCTTCGCAATCGTAAAATGGTGGCAATACTACTGATGAAAGGATGGATGAAATATGCTGCAATGGATTTCGACCCAATTGACACTCAACGGCACACCGCTTGAGCAAATCAGCCAAGTTCAGACGCTCTTCGCCCAGCAATTCGAATTTGAAAACCTGGATGTCTTACTGGCGAATGAAGAGCCTATTACCGAGCGATATCTTCAAAATAAAATGATTAGACACGGACGCGGTGGTTTGTGCTATGAACTCAATGGCCTGCTGTATATCGCACTCAGGGACCTAGGTTTCCCCGTACAACTCGCCGCGGCTACAATTTGGGCACCGCCACCACGTGATCACTATGTCCTCGATCGTACACATATCGTGAATTTGCTCCATTACGAAAATACACTGTACGTAATCGACAGTGGTTTCGGCAACAATCTCGTCATGCAACCCGTCGCACTCGATAGCGATCCCGTCACTTCGCCTGCTGGCACATTCCGGCTGCGGAGTGAAACGACCGAAAAAGGCACAATGGTATTTGAACAACTGAAGGACAATGGCTGGGAACGTCGCTATGGTCTCTATCCCGACGCTATCGACTGGACACATTTGAACCATGTCAAACAGCAGATCCATCACAGTCCTGAATCTTCATTCAACAAAGCGTTGCTCATCGCCAAAGTAACAAACGACGGCACGTACTCGATTAATGAAGATCGTTACCATCGAAAATGTAGTGACGACGAAGAAACTCTGCCGTTCCAAGATCATGATGACTTACTCGAACAAGTCAGACAGCATGCAGCTCCAGCTGTTTATGAAGCGACCGAGAAGTATATTAACCAGCAAAAAACCTCCTACGACTGATTTTGGTCGTAGAAGGTTGTTTGTATGTAAAATGGTGCCAAGTCCCAATACTAGTCTGAAATGTCGAAGGATCTGACACCCAATATGCTAGTATTACTTACCCCAGTGCTCAGCGATGAATTCATTGCGCCCTGAACGTGCACGATCCTCTTCGTAATGGTCTTTTTCTTTTATGTAATAATCTTGATGGTATTCTTCAGCCCGATAGAACGTTTCTGCTCGTCGGATTGGTGTCACGATCGGTTTTGTGAAAATGCCACTTGCCGCTAGAGCTTCTTTTGATTTTTCGGCAGCTTCCCGTTGCGCCTCTGTGTAATAAAAAATAGCGGTTGTGTAGGATAAGCCGCGGTCTTGAAATTGACCTTCTGCATCTGTTGGATCGATTTGTTGCCAGTATACTTCAAGTAACTTCTCATAAGGAAATAGTACAGGATCAAACGTGATTTCAACGACTTCTATATGACCAGATGTACCTGTTTTCACATCTTCATATGTCGGATTATCGAGATGCCCGCCCATATAACCAGACACGATGTCGTGGACTCCTGGCCATTCTTTAAACGGTTTCACCATGCACCAAAAACACCCTCCTGCAAATGCTGCTTTTTCTATTTTTTCATCAGCCAATTCTACCCTCTCCTTTTATGTGATATGAAGCATGAATTTTAAAAGCGTGTCAGGTCCCTACACAATTCATAATAATGTCGGAATCTGGTACCCAAAATCAGTGTTTCTCCGAAATTCAAGGATTCTTTGATAATCTTCTATGACGTCTATTTCTGACCAAAACATACCCCTAACGTCTACAACATTTATAGTTATCTCATCTATAAATGAATATAAAACGTTTTCCCACCAAAAATTGTGATTTTGCTCTTTTATTAGTTTCTCCAGTCTCTCTACGAACTTCTCCAAAAATATTTTCTTGATTTTTGCTATGCCAACATATTCCCCACTATATTCTTTTAATTCTTTACCATGCCCGATTAGCTGATTATTATTGCAATAGAAAAGGTAATCTAGATCACTATTCGAATCCATTAGGAAAGTTTGTTCATGCCTAGAGCTTAGTAGCTTGTCTAACATATTCTGCTCAAAGTATACATCTGCATTCGCTATGATAATATCTTCGTCTTTAAGTTCGTTTCTCGAAAACCATAAAGAGGCTACACTATTTGTAACACTGTAAAATGGATTGAAATAATACTTTACATCGAGATCGTATAGAAGATCCTTAATGATATCCGCTTTATATCCAACAACAATTATTACTTCAATATTATTTCGTTGGAATAATTCAACAGTATGGCGGATTAATGACCTCCCTCCTATATCAAGTGAACATTTGGGCACGTCGCCAATATATTCGCTAATTCTTGTTCCTCTTCCACCAGCCAATAATATAGCTTTCAAATATAACCCTCCCTTTATGAAATAGTTTTTAAATTTTTCTTTATTTCATCTAGTAGATATTGGTTATTTTCGATAGTAATTGCACCGAGATGTCCGACTCTAAATATCTTACAACTTAATTCTCCTCCGTTAGGCATTACATATATATCACTATTCATCTTAAGAGATTGAACAACTGATTCAGGACTTATTGATCTAAGTGGACTTACAGCTGTTAATGCGTTTGAAGGACTTTTAGTTGGAATTTCAAAAGGCAGCTTAATAATTTCATTTCTAAAATGAATGGCAAGTTCTCTAGTTTCTTTAATTATTTTTGTAACACTCTGTTTATCAACATACTTCAATTTTTTATTCAATTGTAACAAATTACTTACGGCTGGAGTATAGGGAGTCTGCCCTCTTTCACCGTCAGACAAATATTTGTTGAAGTTAAAGTATACGCTTTTAAAGGAAATCTCTCTCACACGATCTTGTGATTTTTTGTCGAGAACAACATAGGACATACCCGGCGGGAGCCCTAATGCTTTCTGGGAGCTAATAATAACTGCATTAGCAGTACTTCCTTCCATGTCAAAAGGATCGGCTAAATATGAACTAATTGCGTCTATTACTAGGAGTAAATGATTTTTTTTACAAAACTCCTTAACCAAATTTATATCATAGAGTACACCTGTAGAGGTTTCATGTATATTAATGAGAAGGCCGGTAAAACCTTTTTTATCGTAAGGAATTAAATCACCAATAGTTAAATCTTCAAAGAAGTTTAATTTAATCTCTTTATAATGTAGACTATGGACTTGGCAAATCTCTGAGAACCTAGAACCAAAAACTCCTCCATTTACAACAAGCAACTTGTCTTCTTGATCAAACAAATTTAAAACGGTTGCTTCCATTGCAGCTGTACCTGAGGCAGTTAAAAAAACAACTTTAGAATCTACGGGAGAGTTCATACTTTGTTTTAACAGCTCTTCACTTTCTAATGTCATGGCAGAGAATTCTTCATTCCTAAAGTAAGGCATTTGTTTGGACCCTATTTTCAGCACTTCTTTATCAAGTGTGACAGGACCGACTGTGAAATTTAACAATATAATAGCTCCTCCCTCTATATGTGTTGATGTATCAATGGTTTGACCACCTTAGTTTAAATACACTTAAAGTATACACTAAGAGATATAAATAGTTATCTAAATCTTCTATATAGTTAACGACACGTATTCATTTCAATGGAAATTCACGAAAATCCCTATTCTTTATCCCCACTTACTCCAAGATAGCGATCTTCCCCATAATCTAGCTAACAAACATTGGGACCTAGTATCTCGAATTTAAGACCGCATGCATCTCCAACTGTTTATAAAGCGACGGTGAATTATATTTATCAGCAAAAACCCTCCTGCGACTGATTTAGGTCGTAGAAGGGATTTCTTTTATAAAATATATCTCCATCGAAATAATTGAAGTTTAGGGAATGGTATTAGGTGCTACGTCATGCTACTTTGAATTTGAGATAAAAATCTTATTCAGGAGCATGTAGCTCTCAGAAAATGTTGCGTGACGACGTTTAATATGAAGGACTCTGAAGATATGACAGCAATGCCTATTGATTTGTTAGGGTCCACTGCTGCTCAAGAAGCTATGCGAGGTTAAATTAAAACAGACTCCTGATTGGCTCACATGACGAAGTGGGCTGATCAGGAGTCTATTGTATGGTTTAGGCATTCAAGTTTATTTCTCAAGTAACTGATACAGTACGTCCAAGATGTTAACTTCTCAGTCCACGGCCTTTTTCAATCAAATACCAATTGATTACGTAAAGCACTACGATAAACGTAATCGAAATGACAATGGAAAATATAATGGGTACATCGATCACACCGAGAATCCCGAACCGGAATCCGGAAATCATGTAAACGATCGGGTTGAACTGTGAAATTACTTGCCAAAATGGAGGCAACATCGAGATGGCAAAAAATACGCCACCTAAATAAGTCAACGGCTGAAGAATAAACGTAGGCACAATAGACACATCGTCAAATGACTTGGCAAAAATACCGTTCAACAGGCCCGCCAACGAGAACAAAATAGCCGTCATCAAAAACGTCAAGATGACAATGCTCCACGAGTGCACTTGCAACGGCACGAAAAACAGAGAGATTATCGTGACCAGTATCCCTACGAGAACACTTCTTCCTATTCCTCCAATGACAAAGCCCCAAATAATAATATGAGTCGGTACAGGGGCAACTAATAGTTCTTCAATGTTCTTTTGAAACTTTTGCGAGAAAAATGATGACGAAACATTTGAGTAGGAACTAGTGATGACTGACATCATGATCAATCCTGGGACAATAAATTCCATGTAAGAGAATCCGTCCATTTCGCCAATCCGTTCACCAATCAAATTCCCAAAAATGATAAAGTACAAAGAAGTTGTGATGACTGGCGGGACCAATGTTTGGACCCAGATTCTTAAATAGCGGTTCGTTTCTTTGACCGATAAACCTTTTAATGCTGTTAAATATAATTTAAACATGTATATCCTCCACTATGCAGTTTCTTCCGTAAGCTTTAAAAATAACTCTTCTAATCGATTGGACTTGTTGCGCATAGATAACACTTTAATCCCTTGTTCTGTCAATTGGTTAAACACTTCATTGATCCCTTGATCACGTGCTACTTCTACAGAAAGAGATCCATCGTCCATGAGTTCACTAGTATAACCTTTAATCACTGGCGTCCGTCCTGAAGGTTCGATATCTAAAATAACGGTTTCATACTGAAGCTTAGCGAGCAATGATTTCATACTAGTATCTTCAATTAGCTGCCCTTTTTGAATGATCCCGATATTACGACACAACATTTCCGCTTCTTCCAAGTAATGTGTTGTCAGAATAATCGTCGTGCCATTTTCATTCAATTCTTTAAGAAATGTCCACATCTCTCGTCTTAATTCAATATCTACACCAGCTGTAGGCTCATCAAGAATAAGTAAGCGCGGTTCATGCATCAAAGCACGTGAGATCATCAGTCGACGTTTCATCCCTCCAGAAAGCATCTGGGCCTGAACATTTCGTTTCTCCCACAAATCAGACTGCTTCAAGTATTTTTCGCTACGCTTTAGCGCCTCTTTCCTAGACACACCGTAATAGCCCGCCTGGTTCACTACAATCTGCTGAACCGTTTCAAACGGACTGAAGTTGAATTCTTGAGGAACCAGACCGATCTGCAGCTTGGCTTGCATTAACTGCGTATCCATATCATAGCCAAAGACATTCACTTTTCCTGATGTCTTATTGACGAGAGACGTCACAATGCCGATAGTTGTAGATTTGCCGGCACCGTTAGGACCTAAAAGAGCATAAAAATCTCCTTCTTCCACTTTCAAATCGATGCCACGCAAAGCTTCAACACCACCAGCATAGACTTTTTTTAGATCTTTAATTTCTAATGCGTATGTCATTCTATTTAACTCCTCACCATCTTTGTGATCGGGTTTATATAAATATCCATCTGCCAGTATACCATTCCTATAGTAGAGGTACCAGGTTCTAGCACCAGTATGCATCGTATTAAATCTTAGTATTTCCCGATTCAACTCAATAAAAAAAGAGTACCAGCCATCGATATGATGATCGATAGCTGGCACTTTAAGGTGCCTTGTCCCAATACTATTTTGGATTATAAAAACTAATCTTTTCACTAGATGTATTAATAATTCTGAAAAACACTCGTGTTTGTTTCTCTAATAGTTCTAGCATGATAGCTCCGTTCAGACAGCAAAATGCAAGAAAATTTTCAAAATTTTTATGCGCTCGAATTATATTAAACAATTTTAGTTATCTTCTAGACTTCCAATTAATGCTACCAATAACTCTAATCTTTTACTTTATTCTACATCCACCCCAATCAATTACTCCTTTCATTTCCCCGCCCAACCCGCATAAAATAACAATAATAAGGACATGATGAATAAAACAGTAATGAAAAATCAATATATATGCGTACCTACGCAAAACACCAAACAGTAAATGAGGTAGTGTATGGGCTTTTTCAAAAAGAAAGGTAACTCTAAAGTACAATCCACTCCCCCTAGCCAAACGAAAGAAACCAGTTCAACAAACTCAACAAACGATTTAAAGACAAGTCTTCAAGACAATATACAATTCGTAAAGGATAGCCTGGGCGAGAGCACCGATATTGTCATTCGTGAAATACGAATTGGTAGAGGTGGATCGGTTAAAGCGGGTATTTTTTATACCGACGGGTTGTCTGATACGCCTTCATTACAAAATTTCATAATGGAAACCTTGATGCTAGATATAAAAAGTACCGGATTAGAGAAGAAGTTAACGCCTGAGCAAAATCTTTTAACTGCATTAAAAGATTTTGCCATGACGGTAGGAGAGATTAAAGATCTAACCAATTTTGATGATCTCTTCACTTCCCTTTTATCAGGGGATGCGATTCTTTTGATCGATGGCTATGCCGAAGGTCTGGTCATTGGTAATAAGCATTGGGTTGAGCGTGGAATAACAGAACCTGCGTCTCAGACAGTAGTTAGAGGACCGCGCGAAGGTTTTTCTGAAAATCTGCGTGTCAATACAGCTTTGGTTCGACGGAAACTGAAAGATCCGAGTCTTTGGATGGAGTCAAAAGTGATTGGAACACGGACGAAAACGAATGTTGCCATTATGTATATTCACGGGGTTGCTAATGACAAAATCGTCGATGAAGTCCGTTTGCGTTTGGATCGAATAGATATTGACGGGATTTTGGAAAGTGGTAATATCGAGGGGCTTATTGAAGATTCAACATACTCTCCTTTCCCTACCGTTTTTAATACCGAACGTCCGGACACAGTAGCTGCAGCACTTCTTGAAGGACGCATAGCCATTTTAGTAGATGGAACCCCTTTTGTACTAATTGTTCCCGCACTATTCGTCCAATTTTTCCAATCTCCTGAAGACTACTATGTGCATACCGGTATTGGAAGTCTAATTCGACTGTTACGCTTCTTTGCATACCTAATTGCTTTGCTTGCACCGGCGTTATTTATTGCGATTACCACTTTTCATCAAACGATGCTACCACCTGCACTCCTTATTAGCCTGACAGCCCAACGAGAAGGTGTGCCATTTCCGGCATTTATTGAAGCCCTCATAATGGAAGTCACTTTTGAAATATTAAGGGAAGCAGGCGTTAGGATGCCCCGCTCCATCGGTTCAGCCATGTCCATTGTAGGTGCGTTTGTGATTGGTACCGCAGCGGTCGAAGCCGGTATTATTTCAGCTGCAATGGTCATCGTCGTTTCCATAACCGCCATATCAAGTTTTGTTTCACCTACTTACAACTTTGCCATATCTGCTAGGATACTACGCTTTGGATTTATGGTGCTAGCTGCTTCGTTTGGTTTATTCGGCATCGCCATTGGTTTCGTGGCTCTTATTCTCCACTTATGCAGCTTACGTTCATTTGGTATGCCTTATATGTCACCTTTAGCTCCATTTAATGTTTCCGATCAAAAAGATACGTTAATTGTGGTGCCAATATGGAAAATGTTTACTCGCCCTCGCCTAACCAATCAAACAAATAAGGTGAGACAACAAGATCCAGCCTCTGCAAAACCACAGCCGCCCAAAAAATGAGGAATAGGAAAGGGAGTTCATTGATGAAAAAGTGCATAGTTACACTCTTGATTCTCCCCCTCTTCTTGTCGGGGTGCTGGGACAAGAGGGAATTAAATGAGCTGAGTATTACAATGGCAATAGGAATAGATAAAATTGAAAATGAATACGTAGTAAGTGCACAAGTCGTCGTGCCTTCGGAAGTATCCATGAAGGCAAGTACAGGACGTTCAGCGGTCACTCTCTATAAAGCAACCGGGGACACTGTATATGAAGCCTTTCGAAAAATGACAAAGAACACCCCACGAAAAATTTATCCCGGACATCTACAAATACTAGTTCTCAGTGAAGACTTAGCCAAAGAAGGGATCGCCGAATCATTAGATTTACTATCAAGAGATTGGGAGCTTCGATCAGACTTCTATGTAGTCATTGCGAAACATTTGACTGCATCTGAAGTATTGAATGTGACTACACCTATAGAAAGCATTCCAGCCAATAAAATGTTTAATGCGCTTAAAATATCAGAAAAAAACTGGGCCGGAACAGAAGGCATTATATTAGATGAGCTAGTAACCAATCTCATAAGTGACGGAAAGGAAGCTGTGTTAACAGGGATTCAAGTAATAGGAGACGAAGAAATAGGAAAAAGCAAACAGAATGTTGAATCGATTACTCCTGCCGCACGAATTCAATATGATGATTTAGCTGTGTTTAAAGCAGATAAGCTAGTCGGCTGGTTAACCCAAGAAGAAAGCAGGGGCTACTCAGATATTACCAACTCAGTGAAATACACCGTCACCTCTATTCCTTGTCCTAAAGAAGGAAAAATCACTATAGATATTCTTAAATATCATTCTAAGATTAAAGGCGCTATCAACAAAGGAGAGCCTGAAGTGAATATTCAAATTGAGGCAGAAGGCAATATAGGAGAAGTACTATGTTCAATTGATCTTTTGAAACCAGAAACCATTCACGAGCTAGAGAAAATTTATGAAAAAGAGGTGAAAGAAATTATTCTACGAACAATAGAAACGGTACAAAACGAATATAAATCAGACATCTTCGGATTTGGTGAAGCCATTCATCGATCCAATCCTAAAGAGTGGAACAAAATGAAAGAACATTGGGATGAAAAGTTTACCGACTTGCCGGTGAATGTACAAATTGATATGAACATTCGCCGTACGGGTACAATAAATAATTCCTTCCTAAATAAGATCAAGGATTAACGGATTATGCTAAAAAGTATAAGCATACTTTTGATAGCTGCTGCGATTGTGTGGTTTGAAGTTCCTCCACTCTTGGATAAAAAACATAAAAAAGAATTGCTCGCGTTTTCCATTCTTCTTGCGATTGGTGTCGTGCTAGGCATTATGCTTGCATTCGGAAAAACTATTCCCACTCCAATGGACTTGCTCACTTTTTTGTTTACACTGTTTACTAACCTTATTGCTCCTTTGCTGAAGTAAAGACTCATGTGAAGGGAAAGGTAGGATATGAAATGATGCAAAATGTTAAAATTAATCCATACCAATTCCTAGTTTTGGTTATTTTCTTTACGATTGGTACAGGCATCTTAATTGTTCCGTCAGTATTAGCTACCGAAGCGAAACAAGACGCGTGGATTGCCGCTATAATTGGTATGGGAATCGGCTTATTGGTCATTTGGCTATTCACGACTATAGCTCTTTGGTTCCCTCATCTCACTTATATCCAAATCAACGAAAAGATATTTGGTAAGTGGATAGGGAAAGCTGTTTCCGTATTATTTGTATCCATGGCAGCACTTTACACGGCTAGTCTTTTGTATTATTCCTCGACATTTATCACGACCAATATGATGCCTAACACTCCTTCACTAGCTCTTAATATTCTGATGATGGGAATCGTCGTGATGGGCGTCCGGCTTGGATTGGAAACGATCGCTCGGTCTGCAGAAATTTTTATAGTCGTATTCTTTATCCTTTTTCTCATTTTAGTGGTATTTATTTCACCTGAAATCAAATTTGAAAATTTACAGCCCGTTTTTGAGACAGGAACAAAAACGCTTGTTCAATCCAGTGTCTATTTTGTTTCCTCTTCTTCTGTCAACGCAATTGTGTTATTAATGATCTTCCCGTCCTTGCTCAATAAAATGAAACAGGCTAAAAAATCCTTTTTAATTGGAAACTTAATAGGCGGAATCTTTATCTTCATTTTTACATTCTTAAGCATTTCGGTAGTAGGTGCCGATGATACAGCAATACAGATTTATCCAGGCTATGAATTGGCTAAACGAATAAATGTTGGTGATTTTTTACAGCGCATTGAAGAATTTATGGGTTTCCTTTGGTTTATCGCGCTCTATTTTAAGACGATTCTTTATTTTTATGCTTCCGTTTTGGGGATCGCCCAAATTTTAAACTTACAAGACTACCGCCCTTTAACGCTACCGTTAGGCATGATTGCCGTGATACTTTCTCTCGTGATCTATCCGAACGTCGTCTACCAAAAAGAAATTGAACAATCGACTGAAATATTCATTTCCATATCAATTGGACTTTTCTTGCCTCTTTTACTAGTTATCGTATATGCCTTTCGAAGAAATAAGTTAAAAAAGAATCCTGATCCTGAAAGCCCTTGAAATGAATTCACTTTGTACTAGAGATCCAGCTCATCTTCTTCAATGAAGATAGCTGGATTTAAACATGGCTTGTGAAATACAGAACGTGTAGTACGTGCTATGTTCACACCCATCTCTCCTCTCGCTTATACACGATGCACCAAACGCTTCCCTGCCTCCACATGCCCCACATACACCGGAAACTGCACCATACGCTTTCGATACTCGTACAAACTTTCTTCTTTTCCTGATTCCGCAAATGTTAATAAATTCGGCATCAATCGATCAGCGTGCGTGACCTTCACACCGGTCTCTCGAAATGTTTCGCTATGTAATCGATAAGCATCTGCCTCTTTCTTACCGAGATAAAATGCATACCAATTCGGTTGCTTACTTTCCACGACAAAGAGCTTGATCTCACCAATACGCAATGTGTTCTCTTTCATCGATTGCTGGATTGCTTCCTCGTCGAACTTAATTTTTTTTAGTTTTTTGCTATCTTCATCCATGCAAATCTTTTGATTCGTAATCGCCCAGAAGATACTGTGAGCAGTTAAGGACATATCGGTATCAACTGCGTAATCAAATAATTCTTCAACTGTAATCATACGTACACTCTCCTTTAGTGGGGCAAAATATTTAGAACGGTTCAGGACATTGAAGCGAGTCGGCCATTGTCTTTGTTGTAGTAAACAGTGCAGCCACCGACTGGACCGTTACGGTGCTTGGCAACCGTGATTTCGAGAAGGTTATTGAGTTCCGATTCTTGATTGTAGTAATCATCTCTGTAGAGGAAGCACACAACGTCGGCGTCTTGTTCGATGTTGCCGGAGTCTCGTAGATCGCTCATCATCGGTTGCTTGTCCTGGCGTTGTTCGACTGCTCTGGAAAGCTGAGACAGGACGACAACAGGACAGTTAAATTCTTTTGCCATCGTTTTTAGGTCTGCGCTAATTTGGCCAATTGCTTGGTTTTGGTTATTCGTTCTTTCTTCCGGTTGGATGATCTGTAAGTAATCAACGAAAATAATCGGTCGCTTGTCCGGTTGTGCTTTAATGACTCTGCGGGCAGTGGCTTTTATTTGACTCACTTTTATTCCACTTCTGTCGTCGATACGGATTTTAGCGCTTTGCAGATGCTCTAGTGCTGTCATCCATGTATTCTTCTGTGTGTTATCAAAATGTTTATATGGATCGCGCATCTTTAATCGACTGTATCCACCCGCTGTCGATATCAGACGGTCGGTCATCGTTTTACGGCTCATTTCGAGTGAAAAGACGATCGGTAAATGATCGTTTAATCCGGCAGTCAGCGCGAGATGATTGAGTGTATCCGTCTTCCCCATAGAAGGTCTTGCAGCGATGACAATGAATTCACTGTCTTGGAATCCGTTCAGCAGATAATCCATCGGCTGTAAGCCTGTGCTAATTCCTGTCATCTCCGGTCCTTCGATGAATGGGCGTTCGTACTGTGCCACCAGGATCTCGTCGAGTAACAGCGAATCATCTGACGTGTAATCGGTATCCAGTTTTTCTAACTCTTTAAAAACATCATTAAGTTCCCACTGTTCGACCTGTGCTTGCTGTAAGATTCTCTCCATCTCGCGTTTTTTCCACTTTGTAATAACCATTTCCAAATACTCGTCAAAGCGCGCGGGGTTGGCAAAGCGACGTAATTCCGATACGTAATTGGCCCCACCAAGTTCTGCCGGTTCCCGTGTCGTCAGCAAGGTGATGAAGTCGATTGGGCGTCCGTTGTTAGCTAATTCTTTCATGGTAAGATAAATATTTTTGTGCAGCTGTGTCTCAAAGAATGCTGTCTGAATCCCACTGTCCAAAACCAAATAATTTTCCTCCATCATCGTACCGAGAAGACTTTTTTCCATTAGTTCACTATTCATACGTGTTCATCCCCTTTATTGAAATCCAGCACTGGTAGAGCGAGCAAACGCTTTTTCGGCTTCTGCATTACAGCTAGTTCATTGATATAGTTTTCAAAATTCGTTGCGCTAAATAACGTCGATGGCCGCAGGAAGCGGTTGAATTCAGCATGGTTCATCCACTGTGACACTTTGAGATCGATGACTTTCATGAAATCCTCTTGCGTATAGCCCTCTTTCACTCTGCCAGCGATGAACTTCTTAGTAGTTGTTGAAGTGATTTTGAATTGCTTTCCGGTTTGATCATTCAAATACTGAATCACACTATGTGCGACGTCGAGATTCATCTCGACTTGGTCTTTATTCTTTATTTTTAAAGATTCTTTAAGTTCTTTGGTTATTGGCTTGCCCAAATCTGCCACGTGGACTTGCTTAACTTCGCCAGGCGCACTTGGCGCTTCTGAGCAAGTGACTTGCCCATGTTCGAATGTACTTTCAGGCAATCTAGTATAGTCGATTCGGTACCATTTCGTGTTGTCGATCTTCATCCGGTTGTGATGATGTGCTGAAATGAGATAACCCTTTTTTTCAAGATCATAAATAATACGTCTAATCGTGTTCGTCGACCAGAACGTAAATTCTTTAGTCCAGTCATCATACGTTTTATAGATCCACCTATGGCCGTCCCGAACGTTCTTGGATATAAGCGAGCGAAAATGTACTTGTTGCATAAATAGTGCTCCATTGATTCCTACTAAGTGTACGAGCGACGGTAGTAGCGGTATTGACTCTTCTTCAATTAATAATTTCATTTGGCTTCTCCCCTTGTAGATAGGTAGTAGATGAGTGCTCACTTTGCACTTCTCATACTCCATATAGAGAGTTTTTAAGAAAAGGATACTGATTTTAAAAATAAATTTTACATACGCTAAAAAAGAGTGGAAGTATAGCTCTCCACCCCTTGCAAATTATGTATTTTTACACATACATCGCATAATTGATTTGATAGCATTTCGACGTAGAATTTTGTCTACCTGTCCGTACTTTGAAATAGCCCTTGTTTTCAAGTATTGCTTTGTAGCCACTTAGTGCATATCCACTTCCCCTTCGATTTATATTGCTTGCTTCATAGGCTAAATAGAGTGATTTCCGTTTATAGATACACCACAATCGAAACTTACTAGTATACGGTTGAGCTAGAGACTATATTTCGTGATGATTCTTAATTTTTTAGTAGACTCTGGATATCTTTGGTATAATTACGAAAAGAAAGGATACCGATGAATAGAATGAAGGGAAGAATAAAAAGTGGTTAATAGTAGAGGAGGAGTTGTGTGTTCTGGTTAAAACTCGGGTTGATTCTGGTATTTGTTTTTGCTCTTATTTCACTAGTTAAGTTTCTTCTAAGGAGGCTACTTAAAATTGAAAAAGTAAAGAAAAAGTTTTTTTCGTATAATCATATAAATGAATCGCATCGAAAAATCGATAAATTTTTGCGGATTTTTTCTACGATTAGCCTAATCACTTTATATTCTATGCTGTTGTTTTATAGGGAGGAGTTACTTTACTTGTTTTTCTTCGCAATGGTGGGTTTTGCGATCCTGGATTATTTGATAAGAGCCTTTTTCGAGTGGAAGTACACACACGATCCAAAACAATCTATTTTGACTGTAACGGAAATGCTTATAATAGTAGCGACCATCATGATCGTCATTCAATTTAACTTACTTGGTCCCTATTGAACGAAGCACTTCATAAATGAATAAGAATCCTATTTATGGTAAATGCACAATGGAAGAAATTCTTGTTGAAAAAATCATTCCATTTAGCACATAGAAATTGCATGTATTAGAATAAGGAAAAGCGAGGTTTTACATATGAATGACAAGTGGTACGGGCTATATGCCTTGATATTAGGAATTGTATCATTTTTCACAGGGGAAATTGTCACTTTCATAATGCTCGGGTTTATATTAATAGCATTAATGAACATCAACACAACCTTGAAAATGAATATCAAAAAAGACCAGGATCAGCGTGACAGTGAAGAATGAATTTTCTTTTGAATTTCTTCCGGGGTATTCCACTAACGGAAGTGATTGTACTTATTAAATAAAAAGACCATATTGTTGTACAATAAAATGTACCCTTTGTAAAGGACAATTATAAAAAAAGCCTAAGCTGCTTGTTGAAGCTGTCGTCTGTATTCTGCAGGCGGCAGCTTTTTCAAGTTCCACTGCCCGCGATAATGGTTATAGTACGTCATATA
>NZ_PDYV01000003.1:0-294918 GCF_002743235.1 Sporosarcina sp. P25 | reverse complement strand
ATATGACGTACTATAACCATTATCGCGGGCAGTGGAACTTGAAAAAGCTGCCGCCTGCAGAATACAGACGACAGCTTCAACAAGCAGCTTAGGCTTTTTTTATAATTGTCCTTTACAAAGGGTACATTTTAAAGGTCGAGGGAGATCTAATATTGGAAGAACGGGTCATTTCTCTTCAAGCAGAGATTCAAGAAAAAGAAGCGCAATTATTTGAAGTCCAAGATGAACTTACGAAAGTAAAAGATTCGAATGAAACGCTAGAAATAGAGAAAGAAAAGTTGAATGAAGAAATCGAGAAATTAAAACTTGCGCAAAGTGAATCTAAGCGTGATTTCAAAGAAATAGTAACGACTTATGAGCAAATGTCGGCCAAATCCTCAGCTCGTGTCATTACAAAAATGGGAGATGCGGAAGCTGTCCAAATATTGTCTAGCCTAAAGCCTGCTACTTTAGCAGCTATTCTAGAGAAAATGTCTCCTGAAGATGCGGCTAAATATACTTCTATGCTTACAAAGTAGTATAATAGTATTTAAGGGAGGTGAAAAAGTGAGTTTAGGACTAGTTATGAAGGTAGGTTCTTCAGGCACTCCTTTTAATTTATCTGCTTCTACAGCAAATATTGAAGGCGAGAGATTCGGTAGTGTGTTTCAGAGTCTCATGTCCACTACATCTATATCTACTAAACAACAGATAATAAATGGTGATCAAAAGTTAACTAAATTATTAGGTGATGTTCTCAACGTCGAATCATTGAAAATGCTAGAAGGAATTCTTGATGAGTTGAAGCAGTCTGATAAGTCGCCCGTTGTAGCACAGTTATTGAAAGAGACAGGATTGCGTCAAAAAAATTCTATAAATGAAGCAGATGTTAAAAATGATCTATCTGAAATAAGGGGAGAAGATCAGCTTCAGAATGCCACCCTAAAGTTTACTGGAAATACAGAATGGAGTTTGTCAGATCTACCGAATCTTCATACGTTTCTGGATCTGCAACAATTAGCCACTCTTATTAGTGGAAATCCTGATAAACTAATAGAAACTATTACAAACGTACTAGAAGATGCGGGTATGAGCAAGGTACAACTAGATCAGATGGCAGCAACAGGAGACATATGGTTCATGCTCGATGTATTACAGCAATTACCTACTGAAAAGGTGCAAGCGGCGATGGGGCAATTATCGCCAAAGGCAGCTGTAGAATGGATAGCATTGCTTAAAGCAATTGAACTGGCCGCACCTAAGCTGGATTTGTTTACAAAGCAAGTGGATCTCGTGAAAACGATTCAGCCGATTTTATCGCAATTCGCAAATCAGTTAGAATCGAAGGTCATACAGCCTGAAGTGAAACCTACTGTGCAAATTCCACTGCCTTTGCAGCATGTCATTCGAATTTCGACAGAACAAACTAGCGCAGACACGGAGCAACAACATCAACAGTCCAAGCCAAGTGAAATAGTGGCGCTATTATCTGCTGTCACTCCTACTGAATCTAGGCCAGTATTCCAAGTGAACGCTACAGAGAAAGTACCGGAAAGCCGAAGCGAGGCATTGATGAGAGAATTCCAAGCCGTTTTAAACCGTGCAAACTTTGGCCAGACAAATGGAATGAATCGTATTTCAATCAAACTGTACCCGGAACATCTTGGACAAATTCGTATTGAATTATTGGAAGTAAACGGTGTAATGACTGCGAGAATCTTGGCATCTACTGCGATGGCACGTGAAATGCTCGATAGCCAGATGCATCAGTTGCGTCAAGCTTTCAATCAACAAAATTTGCAAGTAGACCGAATTGACCTATCACAAACCTTGCAAGATCCAGCGAAAAGTGATCGAGAACAGGCGTTCAATAAGCAGAATCAACAACAAAAAGAACAGACTACCGAACAAAATAATAATCCGGATGAACAAGAACAAACATTCCAAGAATTCATGATTGAACTGGAGGCGTAAAAATTGCCAGAAGGCATAAATTCATCAACGATACAAAATGAGATTACAGATTCGATGTATTTAGTCAATAAGCAGCGTGATCAGCGGAAAACTGGACCCGACACAATGGGGAAAGACGCATTCATGAAAATTTTGATTGCACAAATGGCTAACCAAGATCCAACCAATCCTATGAAAGATACAGAATTCATCGCACAGATGGCTCAATTTTCTTCATTGGAACAAACGATGAATTTAGCTAACGCATTTGAGAAGTTCGCTGCTTCACAAAATCAAAGTCAGTTAATCCAATACAATAGTTTTGTAGGCAAAGAAATACGCTGGCATGAAGTTTCTGATAAAAATGATGAAACGGGCAAGCCGATTATTAATGAAGGTACTGGCGTCATACAGTCTATCAAGTATATAAATGGTTCAGTAATCTTTACGATGGCGGATGGCAAGGAACTTTCACCTGGAAATATCTCGGAAGTAATGGGAAATGGATCGGGTTCAAGCTCTGGAGCAGTCGGTCAACCGAACAGCCTAGTACAAGCCAGTATGTTAATTGGTAAGACAGTAGGCTATATGGAAGGCGAAGAAGAACGTACAGGGAAAGTCGTATCGGTTACGAATAAAGAAGGTAGCCTGCATTATGTGTTGCAAGACGGCACGAAAATTGAAGGAAGTCAATTTACTACTATTAGTGAATAATTGAATGGGGCGATGTTATGAACAAGATCGATATCCATCGCATTCCATCACCACCACCCATACGTCAAGGACAAATACAAGCACAGTCAAAGCAGTCATTTCTCGAACATTTACAGCAAGCGACACGGCCTGAAAAACTAAAAATTAGTAAACATGCTAATGATCGGCTGCAAGAACGAGGCATTCAAATGACCGATGCAGAATGGGCGCACATCTCAGAGAAAGTAGACGAGGCGAAGAGGAAGGGCATTCGCGAATCACTCGTGTTGACTGATCAAGTCGCACTCATTGTCAGTGCAAAGAATTCAACCGTCATCACCGCGATGAACCGCATGGAAGCGAAGGACCAACTATTTACAAATATTGATGGCACGATACTACTCAGCTAAATACGGCAGGACCTTAACAGGATGCCAACCGCACCGCCGACTGAATGACGCGGTGCACTCTAAAACCGAGAGGGGAAACTATTTATGATTCGCTCAATGTACTCAGGAATTTCTGGACTAAAAAATTTCCAAACTAAGTTGGATGTAATTGGTAACAACATTGCCAACGTGAATACGTATGGCTTTAAGAAGGGACGTACGGTTTTTAAAGATTTGTATTCTCAGACTGTGGCGGGGGCAACTGGACCTGGAGGTAATAGAGGTGGTGTGAATCCAAAACAAGTGGGGTTAGGTTCACAACTAGCTGCTATTGATACCATCCATAGTCCAGGGTCAACTCAATTTACCGGTAATACTTTAGATTTAGCAATTGAAGGTGATGGATTTTTCTTAGTAGGAAATGATACTGAGAAATTCTATACGAGGGCAGGAAACTTTTACTTAGATCAAGACGGAGCGATTGTTGATGGAGATGGGCGATTCTTAAGCGGAACAGCCATTAACATACCTGAAGATGCTACAAGTTTATCAATTGGTCAGAATGGACAAGTGTCATATGTTGTAGCTGGATCTTTAACAGAGGGTCCTGTTATTGAGTTATTTAAATTCAATAACCCAGGCGGATTAGAAAAAGTTGGTGGGAACTTATTTAGAGAATCTCCGAACTCAGGTGTTCCTCTTGCTGGTGAACCTGGAGGAGCAGATGGCCACGGTGTTATCAAATCGGGCTCTCTTGAAATGTCCAACGTAGACCTTTCCGAAGAATTCACAGATATGATTGTTGCACAACGTGGTTTCCAAGCCAACACACGGATTATCACAACTTCAGACGAAATCTTACAAGAACTAGTAAACTTGAAACGATAACATAGTATAGTTTGAGAAGGAGGGTCGGGCCGGCCTTGGCCTGGCCCCTTACATATGATTAAAGTGACGAGATTGAATCGAACGACTTTTACGTTAAACGCATTGTACATAGAGAGAGTCGAGTCGTTTCCAGATACGACAATCACGTTGACGACTGGGTCAAAATATGTCGTTCTTGATTCAGCTGACGAAGTAAATAACCGAATCATTGAATTTTATCAAGCGGTCCAGCTGCTATCCAATCCGCATATCCGGGGGGATGAAGAAGATGAAGAATAAATTATTGACGATTTCATTGATTATTTTAGTGAGTATTACGTTGATTGGTGTCGTGGCGGTCGTATTGATATTGAATTTCAATAAAGATAGCGACGGAGAAGAAAAAGCACCGTCAATTGATGAAATTATTGAATCGTCTGTGGATATGGAAGAAATTACGACAAACTTGTCTGGACGTAATTTCGTCCGTATATCGCTGAAAATCCAGACAGACAGTAAAAAGGCAGCAGAAGAATTAACGAAACGGGATTTCCAAGTGAAGAACCTAGCTATTCAAGAACTGTCTGAAATGACCGCGAAAGACCTTGAAGGAAAAGCGGGAAAACAGCAATTTGAAGATAATATAAAAGCAAAGTTAAACGAGCTGATGCAAGATGGTGAAATACAGAAGGTGTATATTGTCTCATATATCATCCAGTGACGGCAGGAATGATCTACAAGAGATATATGCGCAATGGGAGGTGGGTCTATGTCGGGAGATGTACTGTCCCAAAATGAAATAGATGCGCTGCTGTCTGCTTTATCGACGGGTGAAATGTCAGCAGAAGAAATGAAGAAAGAAGAAGAAACAAGAAAAGTACGTGTCTATGACTTTAAGCGTGCACTTCGTTTCTCCAAAGACCAGATTCGGAGTTTGACTAGGATCCATGAAAACTTCGCTAGACTATTGACTACGTATTTCTCTGCGCAACTCCGTACGTATGTGCAAATTAATGTGATGTCGGTAGATCAGATTCCGTTTGAAGAATTTATCAGCTCGATACCCAATATGACATTGATTAATATATTCGATGTATCTCCGCTTGAAGGGAATATTTTAATGGAGGTCAATCCAAATGTTGCCTATTCAATGTTGGAACGGTTGATGGGTGGTTTTGGGGCGAGTTCAGGAAAAACGGACAATATGACAGAAATTGAAACGAAGATCTTGACGAATTTATTTGAACGTTCGTTTGATAGCTTACGTGAAGCTTGGTCTGGGTTAATTGATATTGATCCTTATCTAACAGAGATGGAAGTCAATCCCCAATTTCTTCAAATGATTTCACCGAACGAAACCGTGGTCGTTATTTCATTTAATATTATGATTGGTGAATCTAGCGGTATGATCAACATGTGCATCCCGCATATAGTATTGGAACCAATTATTCCAAATCTCTCTGTGCAGTACTGGATGCAGACGAATAAAAAAGAACCTACTGCTGAGCAAAGTGTAGAATTGGAAAGACGTATTAAAAATGCAACGCTCCCTATAGTTGCTGATCTCGGAAAGGGACAGATATCTATCGAGGATTTCCTGCACCTGCAGCTTGGTGATGTGATTTCATTGGATACAAGCATTGAAGAACCTTTAACGATACGAATAGGGGAAAAGCCTAAATTCACAGCACAGCCAGGAAAATTACGTAATCGAATGGCTGTTCAAATACTGGAAATATTGAATACGGGAGAGGATGACGATGATGAGTGATAATATTCTCTCACAGGAAGAGATTGAAGCGTTGTTACGGGGTGAAACGTTAGAACCTGCCCAAGCGGACGAACGTGAATCGGAAACTATCGATATTAAGGATTACTTGACCGAAATGGAGCAAGATGCATTAGGTGAAATTGGTAATATCTCATTTGGTAGTTCCGCTACAGCACTTTCAGCTTTACTGGGACAAAAGGTAGAAATCACAACACCACAGCTAGCGTTAATCCAACGTGATAATTTGGAAGACGATTTCGTTCATCCGTATGTAGCGATTAAGGTCGAATATACAGAAGGGTTAAGCGGTGTCAACCTATTGGTGATCAAACAAAGTGATGCGGCGATCATTGCGGATTTAATGCTTGGAGGAGACGGCATGACTCCAAATCAAGAATTAAGTGAAATTCATTTGAGTGCAGTACAAGAAGCGATGAATCAAATGATGGGATCTTCCGCAACTTCAATGTCTACCATTTTTAATAAAAAAGTAGATATTTCACCACCCACTATTGATTTGATGAATATTCAAATAGATCAGGGTACCGAAAATATTCCTGCGCATAATTTATTGATTCGTGTGTCCTTCAATTTGAAAGTTGGTGAGTTGATCGATTCTGATATTATGCAATTGTTCCCACTGGAATTCGGTAAAAAACTAGTTTCATCACTAATGGGGGAAGAGGAAGCGGCTACCGTGATGGAAGCACCACCTAGTCCGCAAGCATCCCAATATTCGGAACCAGAACCGGCATATAAACCAGAGCCTACGTCAATTCAACAACAGCAACCTGCATCCCAAGCACCACCAATTCAACAAACAGCAGCACCACGTCAGACTCAAGCTCCAGTGCATGTCCAGCAAGCAGAATTTGCAAGTTTCCAAGCACCTTCTTTAAATAAGGAAGAATCAAATAATTTAAATTTGCTACTTGATATACCGCTTCAAGTAACAGTAGAATTAGGACGTACGAAGCGTTCTGTTAAAGAAATTCTAGAAATGTCAGGTGGTTCAATTATTGAACTGGATAAATTGGCAGGGGAGCCAGTCGATATATTAGTCAATAATCGCTATATTGCAAAAGGAGAAGTAGTAGTCATTGACGAAAACTTCGGAGTTCGCATTACGGACATTTTAAGTCAAATGGATCGATTAAATAATTTACGATAGAAGATACTTGGAGGGAATATGAATGGGAAAACGAATTTTGGTAGTAGACGACGCGGCATTTATGCGTATGATGATCAAGGATATTTTAACGAAGAATAATTATGAAGTAGTAGGTGAGGCAGCAGACGGTGCTCAAGCTATCGAAAAATATAATGAATTGAAGCCAGACTTGGTTACAATGGATATCACGATGCCTGAAATGGATGGTATTGCGGCATTAAAAGCAATTAAAAGTACGCATCCATCTGCAACAATCATCATGTGTTCTGCAATGGGGCAACAAGCAATGGTAATCGATGCAATCCAAGCTGGAGCAAAAGACTTTATCGTTAAACCATTTCAGGCGGACCGTGTGATTGAAGCGATCGACAAAGCGTTGAGCTAAGAGAAACATATGAATGTGAAATCAGTCATCCATTGTTTAATACTATTCATTTTGTGCTTTACTATTCCACCATTTGCACATGCAGAAACCGATCCTAACGTCAGCGTATCAGACTGTATTGGAAAAGATAAAGATTGCGAAGAGAAAGTCCCAGTTGTAGAAAATGATAAAAAATTAGTGATAAATGATGAAATGGACGAGCCTAAAGGGTCCACAGCAAAAGATTACATTCGCACTCTTTTTGCTTTTGTATTTGTAATTGGTTTGCTCGTGTGGTTACTGCGCTTCATGAATAAACGCAATAGAAATTTCGACTCGAATCGACTTATGACGAATATGGGCGGCGTTCCGTTAGGTCAAAATAAATCTATTCAACTAGTAAAAATGGGTAATCATTATTTTGTGGTCGGTGTTGGAGAAAATGTACAGTTGCTAAAGGAAATAGAAGATCCAGATGAAATTGCTGAATTACTTGCACGTTATGACCAAAGCGATGAAGTCCAGAAGGGACTATTTTCAAAACTGTATACTCGGTTTTACTCGAAAACAGAACAAACTCCTTCTGAAGAAGCTACATTTAGTCAATTATTTTCAACTAAAATGAACGAAATCAAATCTGATCGAAAAGAGCAATTAAGACGTTTAAATCGGAAGGAGAGCGACCGCGATGGTTGATTTTCTGGGCACATTTTCAGATAGTGATCCCACCAATGTCTCTACTTCCATTAAGATGTTGCTATTACTCACGGTATTGTCACTTGCACCAGCCATTTTAATCTTGATGACTTCGTTTGCTAGGATTATTATAGTCCTGTCATTTGTTCGGACGGCGCTTGCTACACAGCAAATGCCTCCTAACCAAGTGTTAGTTGGATTAGCATTATTTCTAACGTTCTTCATCATGTCACCTGTGTTATCTCAAGTGAATGAAGAAGCATTAACACCTTTGTTTGATGAGGAAATCAGTTTGGACGAAGCATACGAACGGGCCAGTGTGCCATTCAAAGAATTCATGAGTCAACATACAAGGCAGAAAGATTTAGAATTATTCATGCGCTATAACCAGATGGAGCGACCGGATACTATTGAAGATATTCCGCTAACTATGATGGTACCAGCCTTTGCCCTCAGTGAAATTAAGACAGCATTTCAAATGGGCTTTATGATTTTCATTCCCTTTCTCGTTATCGATATGATCGTAGCCAGTGTGCTTATGTCTATGGGTATGATGATGCTTCCACCCGTAATGATTTCATTACCATTCAAGATATTATTATTTGTTTTAGTTGACGGTTGGTATCTCATTATCCAGTCATTGCTACAGAGCTTTTAGGGAGGAATTTGAATGACGAGTGAATTTGTAATATCCATCGCAGAACGGTCCGTTTGGGTTATTCTTCTTGCTTCAGGACCTCTCTTAATCGTAGCGTTAATGACGGGGCTTGCCGTGAGTATTTTTCAGGCAACTACACAAATTCAAGAACAAACATTGGCATTCGTACCGAAAATCGTAGCGGTTTTGGTTGCTATCATATTTTTTGGACCTTGGATGTTATCATATGTCACCGGCTATGCTAGCGAAATATTTTCCAATCTCTCCAGGTATGTTGGGTGATTAAATGAATGAACTTATTCCGTCGTTACCCGCATTTTTACTTATCCTAACTCGTGTTACTTCTTTCTTTGTAACACTACCATTGTTTTCTTACAAGACCATTCCAGCTACACAACGGTTACTATTTGGGGCACTATTAGCCTGGATGATGTCTTACTCTATCACAATGCCTGAACTGGAGATCGATGGACAATACATATTACTTGTACTGAAAGAAGCGGTAGTCGGCTTATCAATCGGCATTGCCGCTTTTATTATTATGTCGGCTATTCAAGTAGCTGGTGGATTTATTGACTTTCAGATGGGATTTGCCATTGCGAACGTCATTGATCCGCAAACGGGCGCACAGTCCCCATTGCTTGGACAATTTCTTAATTCACTTGCGATGCTATTGCTACTAGTAGTGAATGGTCATCATTTGCTTTTAGATGGGATATTTTACAGTTATGAGTTTGTCCCCATCACAGCTATGTGGCCACCTTTTGGTAGTCCTAACATGGCAGAATTTATTGTGTTAACATTTGCAAAATCCTTTGCGATTGCGTTTCAAATGGCAATTCCAGTCGTAGCTACATTATTCCTTGTAGATTTGGCACTCGGTATAACCGCACGTGCTGTGCCACAGCTGAATATTTTTGTAGTTGGGTTCCCAATTAAAATTGGTGTCAGTTTCTTAGTGATCGTGACGATGTCTAGTGTCTTCATAATCGTAATGAAGAAAATGTTTGAAATTATGATTGTGACGATGAGGAATCTGATGATACTGCTTGGAGGTGGCTAACTTGTTACTAAGGCTAGATTTACAATTTTTTGCCGGTGAGAAGACGGAAAAGGCTACCCCGAAAAAGCGGGAAGACTCCAGGAAGAAAGGACAAGTATTAAAAAGTCAAGACGTGACGGCTGCGATTGTACTTTTCTCTATTTTTACATTCATGTACTTTTCCGCAGGTTTTATGCGTGATAATTTCTTTGTGTTTTTCCGAGAATCTTTTACACACTTTATCCCGATTAAATTGCTAGATGAAGAACAAGTCATGTTAGTATACATAAGCGTTATAAAACAAATGGCAATCATTTTATTGCCGATTATGTTAATTGCAGTTATTGCAAGTATTGCAGCGAACATGTTGCAATTTGGTCTTTTATTTACTGCAGAGACATTGAAGTTTGATTTAAAGAAAATAGATCCAATTAAAGGATTAAAGCGGATTTTTTCGATTCGTGCAATTGTAGAGTTATTGAAATCTATATTAAAAATTTCTTTTATTGGAACAGTCACCACCCTTATTGTATGGAGTAATCTGGGACAAGTACTCGACTTGGCATTTAAGACACCGCAAATAACTCTAGTCACTGTAGCAAAATTAGTCGGAATGATGGGGATTATTGCCTCATTAGTATTGTTACTCATTTCCATATTGGATTTTCTTTACCAAAAATTCGACTATGAAAAAAATCTTAAAATGTCTAAACAAGATATTAAAGATGAAAGTAAAAATATGGACGGAGACCCGCTCATCAAATCCCGTATTAGACAGCGTCAGCGTGAAATGGCCATGCGTCGTATGATGCAGGAGATCCCTGAAGCTGACGTAGTGATCACCAATCCTACTCACTTTGCCATCGCGCTGAAGTATGATGAAGATCAGATGGATTCACCAATCGTCGTTGGGAAAGGTGCGGATTTTGTCGCACAAAAAATTAAAATGATTGCGGCGGAGCACGATATTGTGATGGTAGAAAATCGACCTCTTGCACGTGCTATGTATGACGAGGTAGAGATTGGAGATCGAATACCTGAGCAATTCTTTAAGGCGATCGCAGAAATTCTAGCCTATGTATATCGTATTCAAAAGAAAATATAAGTTAAAGAAGAAAGTAGGGATGGCATGCAGTTTAAAGATATAGGAGTACTCGCAGCGGTTATTATGATCATTGCGATGCTTGTCATCCCATTACCACCTTGGTTATTAAGTTTCTTGATTATTATCAATATTACCCTTGGGTTGATGGTTTTACTAACTGCGATGAATATGCAGGAAGCACTACAATTCTCTATCTTTCCATCGTTATTATTATTACTCACATTATTCCGTTTAGGTCTTAACGTTTCTACAACACGTGCGATTCTTTCGGAAGGTAATGCAGGTGGAGTAGTTGATACATTTGGTACATTCGTTACGGGTGGAAATATTATTGTGGGACTCGTAGTTTTTGTTATTTTAATCATCATTCAGTTTATTGTTATAACGAAAGGTTCGGAGCGTGTATCCGAAGTTGCTGCACGTTTTACTCTTGATGCCATGCCGGGTAAGCAAATGAGTATTGATGCCGATTTAAACGCAGGAATGATTTCAGATATAGAAGCCCGCACCCGTCGTGAAAAAGTGAGTAACGAAGCGGATTTCTATGGTGCGATGGACGGTGCAACAAAATTTGTAAAAGGGGATGCCATTGCCGGAATCATCATCGTTATGATCAACTTAATGGTCGGTATGATTATTGGTGTTGTGCAAATGGGATTGCCGTTTGCGGAAGCAGCAGTTCAATTCTCTACACTTACTGTCGGGGATGGTATTGTTTCACAAATACCGGCGCTGTTGATTTCTACGGCAACAGGCATTGTAGTCACACGTGCTGCATCAGAAGGAAACTTAGGGACGGACATTACGAATCAATTATTAGGACAACCCAAATTGCTTTACGTAGCAGCCATTACAATTTTTTTACTGGGTCTTGCTACACCGATTAATGACATCTTAACCATTCCCATTGCAGGTGCACTGGCAATGAGTGCATTTATGATGTCACGTAAAGAAGATGAAGATCCAGACGAATTATTAGAGATGGAAGAAAATGTAGAGACTGAAGGGTTAAAACGTCCTGAAAATGTCGTTGACCTTTTGAATGTCGATCCGATTGAATTTGAATTCGGTTATGGTCTCATTCCACTTGTAGATGCCACTCAAGGTGGCGATTTGCTGGATCGAGTCGTTATGATACGTCGTCAGTTAGCCATAGAACTTGGACTTGTTATTCCAGTTGTTCGTATCCGAGATAATATACAATTACAACCAAACGAATACCGAATTAAAATAAAAGGGAATGAAATGGCTAGGGGAGAACTATTGTTAGATCATTATCTAGCTATGAGTCCTGGCGGCGAAGATTTAATAGAGGGAATTGATACCGTAGAGCCTTCGTTTGGATTGCCAGCGAAATGGGTTACTGAAGAAGCGAAAGAAGAAGCAGAAATCATGGGTTACACAGTCGTGGATCCGCCAAGTGTGGTATCTACGCATTTGACTGAAGTTATTCGTACCAATGCATCCGACTTACTTGGACGTCAGGAAACCAAGCAACTAGTAGATCATGTACATGAGACATATCCGATTTTGGTTGATGAACTAACACCGACTCCGTTATCAATTGGTGAGATTCAAAAAGTACTTGCTAAATTATTGAACGAACAAGTTTCCGTTCGTAATTTACCGATCATTTTTGAGACACTGGCAGATTATTCAAAGTACACGTCTGATGTGGATGTACTAACAGAATACGCGAGACAATCACTGGCACGTCAGATCACTGGGCAATTTGTTGTAGGTAATGGAGCGTTAAAAGTATTAACAGTCTCTGGAAAAGTAGAGAAACTCATTGCCGATAGTATTCAACAGACTGAACAAGGGAACTTTCTTTCAATTGACCCATCACAATCTCAAATGATTTTGGAGCGGATTGCGCAAGAAGTCGAACGGGTAGCTATGCTGGACCAATCTCCTGTCATTTTATGTTCACCTGCCATTCGCATGTATTTACGTCAAATTACGGAACGGTATTTCCCACAGATACCTATACTGTCTTATAATGAATTGGAAGCATCAGTGGAAGTTCAAAGTGTAGGGGTGGTGGATATTTAATGAAAATGAAAAAGTATACAGCATCTACTATGGTTGAAGCAATGGCGAAAGTCCGTGAAGATTTTGGAGACGACGCGGTCATCCTTAGTTCAAACGTCACGAAAACAAATGGCTTTCTTGGTCTATTTCGCAAACGTTCGGTAGAAGTAGTTGCAAGCTATGATAAAACGAATATAGAACGTCCATATGAATCACAAGTTCGTTCTGTACAACCGGTGGTGGAACCAGAGTCAGTTGAACATATGCAACGAGAAATGCGAGAAATCAAGCAACTGCTAAAAGATATACAGCAAGTAGATCATTCATTTGAAAAATTCCCTGATGAACTATTACCAATACTGAATATGTTACAGCTGCAAGGTCTGGAAGGTAAATATATAACGGAAATTGGCAATCTAGTTTTCAATCGAATGAAGCAAGACAAAATCGATTTTACTAAAGAACAGCAAATGGAATTGATTAGAACATGGTTTAGCGATCGTCTTTACGACATACCTTTTGGTGGCATCTCTTATCAGAAAAAGTTTATTAATGTTCTAGGGCCGACCGGTGTGGGTAAAACCACGACCATTGCAAAAATTGCCGCACGTGCCTTGTTGGAAGAAAAAAAGAAAGTTGGTTTCATAACGACCGATACGTATCGAATTGCGGCAATTGAACAATTGCGCACATACGCTAATTTACTTCAGGCGCCAGTTGAGATTGCCTATAATGAAGAAGACTTCCGTACCGCAATTGAAAAGTTAAAAGATCTTGATCTCATATTTATTGATACAGCGGGCCGAAATTATAAAGAAGCAAAATTTGTCAATGATTTATCGAAACTCATTGACTTTTCATTAGATATGGAAACGTTTCTTGTATTATCTACCACATCAAAGGAACATGATATGGATACCATCATTAGACAATTTACTAATTTTCCAATTGAGAAATTCATATTTACTAAGACAGATGAAACCGATTCTGTTGGATCTATTATTAATTTAATACTGAAATATGATATAGGTGTATCCTATTATACAGATGGACAAGAAGTTCCTGAGGATTTGACAGAAGCCAGTTTGGAAAAGATGGTGGACCTTCTATTAGCAGGTGATTCACGTGCATGACCAGGCGGAAGCACTAAGATTAAAAATGATGAAAAGTCAAAGACAAGTAGCTCGCTCAATTGCCGTCGTTAGTGGAAAAGGCGGGGTAGGAAAGTCGAACTTCACTGCTAATTTCTCTTGCGGACTAGTAGCTAAAGGACAAAAAGTATTAATTGTGGACATGGATATTGGGATGGGGAATATTCATATATTATTTGGAGCCACACCAACATTTCATCTAAAAGATTATTTATCCGATAAGCAACAATTAAAGGACATTGTGACCCCGATTGAAGACAATCTTTCATTTATAGCAGGTGGTTCTGGACTGGAAAATGTAGTTGAGTGGTCAGGAGAAATGTTTGACCGGTTGATTGAAGCATTCTCTATTTTACAGATGGAATATGATGTCATTTTATTCGATATGGGTGCGGGAGCGACGAAGAGTTCAATTGATTTAATTTTGGCGATGGATGAAATTATTTTAATTGCGACACCGGAGCCTACTTCTATTACGGATGCGTATTCGATGATTAAGTTCATAAGTCGACAAGATGCGAACAAATCTATTCATATAGTGAGTAACCGTGTTCTGAAAGAGCAAGACGGGCGTGATTCGGTCGCACGTCTTCAGTTGGCTATGCGAAAGTTTTTATTCATAGAAACTAGTATTTTAGGATTCTTGCCGGATGATATTCATGTACGTAATGCAGTAATTGCTCAGATCCCTTTCGTCAAATTATATCCCAATGCAAAAGTGAGCAAGCGCATGCTGGCGATAACTGATACATTTTTACATAGCAACAAACCAAGCATTTCTATTGAAACCCCTGGATTCATAGATAAAATCAAAGGTGTTTTTCTAAAGGGGCGTGTGTAATTTGATTACAGCAAAGAAAAAACGCATTCTTGTTGTAGATGACTCAGCTTTTATGCGCAAGTTAATTTCTGATATGTTGAATAAACACCCCATGATGGAAGTCATCGGCATCGCTAGAAATGGCAAAGATGCAGTGGAAAAAGTTCGCGATCTTCGACCAGACGTCCTTACAATGGATATTGAAATGCCTGTGATGAATGGACTGGAAGCTTTAAAGTTCATTATGGATCAAATGCCGATCCCTGTAGTGATATTATCAAGTACAACAAAACATAATACAGAAAATGCAGTTTTAGCGATAGAATACGGTGCTGTTGACGTGATTGCTAAACCTGGTGGTGCTATTTCGTTAAATCTTCATGAAATCGAAAAAGAAATTGTGGAGAAAGTATTTGCTGCTTCAAACGTAGTAATTCAAACACTGACGCGTCAAATAACATCCACAAAAAAACTTCATACACCCACGACAAGCAGACAAAATACTGCGAATGAAAATAGTAGCACTTCTACATTTCCAATAAAAACAGTAAGCAAGCCTAAAAAAAATACACTTATTGCTAAACGGTTTGTTATAATAGGTACATCGACAGGAGGACCAAGGGCCTTGCAGGAAGTGATTACAAGGTTTCCAGCGGACTTCCCACACCCAATTCTAATTGTCCAGCATATGCCACCTGGCTTCACTAAATCATTGGCCGAACGATTGAATGGTCTGAGTGAGATCGCTGTTAAAGAAGCTAAACATGATGAACCGATCGAAAATGGGACAGCCTATATTGCACCAGGGGGCTTTCATCTGAAGTTTGTGAAATCAAAAACAGGCTACAAGATCGTATTGGACGGAGATGAAGCACCGCGTTCTGGTCATCGTCCGGCAGTAAATGTGTTATTAGAATCAGCAGCGACACATAAAGAACTGGAATATATAACGGCTATTATGACAGGAATGGGTTATGACGGTAAAGAAGGTATGGAACTATTACGTGCTTCATGTAAAACGATTACTATAGCGGAATCTAAAAAAACGTCCGTTGTATATGGCATGCCCAAAGCTATAATTGATGCGGGTCTCAGTGATGAGATTAAAGATGTGCAACAGATCGCCGATGCGATAATAGGAAATTTGAAGTAACTAGGGGGCTTTACAATGGATGTAAGTCAGTATTTGGATATGTTCATAGAAGAAAGTAAAGAACACTTGCAAGCTTGCAGTGAACAGTTGCTAGCGTTAGAGAATAATCCGGATGATCTAGCAATTGTCAATGAAGTCTTTAGAGCTGCACATACGCTTAAAGGAATGTCAGCGACAATGGGGTATGAGGATATTGCAGATTTAACACATAAGATGGAGAACGTTCTTGATGCAATTCGAAACTCAAAAATCAGCGTTTCAACAGAGATTCTAGATGTGGTATTTGAAGCAGTGGACGATCTTGAACTAATGGTACAAGATATCGAATCAGGTGGGGATGGAAAAAAAGATGTCAGTAAGTTAGTAGACACTCTCAATCGCATTGAAGCGGGACAACCAGTAGATTTAACAACTGAGCCTGTTGCGACAACAGAGGAAGCTTCTATTGAAGTCGTCACTTCGACAGGAATTCCTTACGATGAGTTTGAGTTGACGGTAATTTCTCAATCTGCTGAGCAAGGCTTTAATGCACTAGAGATCACTGTTACATTACGTGATGATTGCTTGTTGAAAGTGGCTCGCGTATTCATGACTTTTGAAATTTTGGAAAAGTCAGGAGAAGTCATAAAAACAGTTCCTACAGTAGAACAATTAGAAAATGAAGATTTTGATCAGAAATTTACGATTGTTCTATTGACTCAAGAAGATGCTGAAGATTTAAAGGCAAAAGTACTGAAAGTTTCTGAAATAGAAGACGTACATATTACACACATCACTGATGAATACGTGCAGAAATATAAGCAAGCTTCATTGAATAATTGTGACGCAGACTCGAAAGTGATTGAAACAACAATCGTGCCCGTTGCTATAGCTACGACAACTACAGAAGCGCCTAAGGAAACTATAAAAACCAAAAAGGCTACCTCTTCCAATTCCAATAAAACCATTCGAGTTAATATTGATCGACTTGATATATTAATGAATTTATTTGAAGAACTGGTTATTGATCGTGGACGCCTTCAATCGATTGCCAGTGAATTGCACAATCCCGAATTGAATGAATCCGTAGAAAGAATGACTCGGGTATCAGGTGACTTGCAAAACATCATTTTGAATATGCGAATGGTACCTGTAGAAACAGTCTTCAATAGATTCCCCAAAATGGTTCGACAATTGGCTCGAGACCTTAATAAGAAAGTCGATTTGGAAATTGTCGGCGCTGAAACAGAGCTGGATCGTACTGTAATCGACGAAATAGGAGATCCTCTCGTTCATTTGATTAGAAATGCTTTAGATCACGGTATTGAAATGCCTGAAGAGCGAATCGCGAATGGCAAGCCAGAAATTGGCACTGTAACATTGCGTGCCTATCATTCGGGCAATCATGTATTTATCGAGCTTGAAGATGATGGAGCGGGTGTAAACCGTCAACGCGTTGTAGGTAAAGCGATTGAACGAGGAATTGTCAGTCCGGAAGCCGCCGATTCATTGACAAATAAACAAGTAGCAGAATTGATATTAGCTTCAGGGTTTTCCACTGCAGCTTCCATTACGGATGTATCAGGTCGCGGCGTTGGGTTGGACGTTGTAAAAAACACTATTGAATCTCTTGGCGGACATATTTCGATTGATTCCACTGAAGGAAAAGGATCGTTATTCCAGGTGCAGTTGCCTCTTACTCTTTCTATCATTTCTGTAATGTTAGTAGAGTTGGATGAAGAAATTTATGCGATCCCGTTGTCTTCCATAATTGAAACTGCCATTATTCAAAAGTCAGATATTTTAAATGCTCATAACCAGCCTGTCATCGATTTCCGTGGAACTATTGTACCGCTGGTGGACCTAAAAGATATATTTGAAATGAAGAATAGAAGTAATGAAGAAGAGGAGTTCCAATCTATCGTGATCGTTCGTAAAGGTGATAGTTTAGCTGGATTAGTCGTAGATTCATTTATTGGCCAACAAGAAATTGTTTTGAAATCACTTGGCGAATACTTGCAGAGTGTCTTTGCGATATCGGGTGCTACGATTCTCGGAAATGGTCAAGTGGCATTAATTGTTGACTGTAATGCATTGATTAAATAATCGGGGTGATGATATGACAAAAGTAACGGAAGTAAGCGAAATGAAAGTGATTGTCTTCCAATTAATGAACAAGGAATATGCGATTGGTCTAGACGTAGTAGAATCTATTGAAAAATCGCTATCGATTACACGTGTTCCTCGTATGCCTTCTTATGTTAAAGGAGTGTTAAATTTACGTGGTGTTGTGACACCAGTAGTGGACTTGCGTGAACGTTTTGATATGGAGTATAAAGAGTTCGATGAGACAAGCTGTATTATTATCGTTTCGCATGCAGGTGCAGAAGTTGGATTAATTGTAGACGATGCGAATGACGTAATGGATGTTCCGACAAGCGCAATAGGCCCTCAACCAGAAGTAGTGGGATCTGTAGAATCCGAATTCATTTCGGGAGTGGCAAAGGTAGGTAAACGATTATTAGTCATGTTAAATTTGGAAAAAGTATTGCAACCGATAAAGAAGGGGAATACGGATGAATTCTAAAAATGACATCACCGAGATGCATCTAGATGTCTTAAAGGAAATAGGGAATATTGGGGCAGCACATGCGGCAACTTCATTATCTCAGCTGTTAGGTCAGAAAATTGACATGCGGGTACCCAAAGTTGAACTCGTTACATTTGATGAAATGTTTGATTTAGCAGGTGGTACTGAAAAAGTGGTGGCGGGTATTTTTTTACGTATAGAAGGTGATTTGACTGGCACAATGTTTTTCGTACTGACTATTGAATCTGCTACACAATTTATTCGCAAATTGACAGGGGACATAGCATTCACTTTTACTGATGTAGAAGGTTTGGGAATGGGTGCTTCTGCGCTTCAGGAATTGGGGAATATATTGTCAGGTTCCTATTTGTCTGCGCTTTCTGATTTTACTTCATTAAATATCTATCCAACTGTACCTTCATTAAGTATTGATATGGTAGGTGCAATTGTTAGCTTCGGCCTGATCGAAGTATCTCAGTACAGTGATGAAGTAATCGTCATCGAGACGGAAATATTACAAGAAGGGGAACAAGGTGTGTCAAGTTTGGCGGGGCATTTCTTTTTGTTACCCGATCCACCGTCTTATCGAACGATATTCAGTTCGTTGGGTGTCTTATAGATGGCAAGCGTTCAAACAGTAGTGCGTGTAGGGATTGCAGATATGAATATCGCAAAATCCCCCCATACGATTCGGACATCAGGACTGGGTTCGTGTGTTGGTGTAGTACTGTATGATTCTTCGAAAAAAATAGCAGGTATGGTGCATGTAATGTTACCTGATAGCGAGTTGGGTAAATCGACAAAACTAAATGTGGCGAAATTCGCGGATACGGGCATTTATGCTATGTTGGAACTTTTGAAATCAGAAGGAGTCAGACCTTTTAGTATCAAAGCGAAAATTGCCGGTGGAGCACAAATGTTTCAATTTGGTTCAAATGATACCATTCGTATCGGTCCACGAAATGTAGAGGCTGTAAAAAAAGAATTGAAAAGATATTCGATTCCGATTGTTGCAGAAGATACAGGAGGATCGAGCGGACGTACAATTGAATTTGATCCTGATACGAGTATCCTCTACGTTCGTACAGTCAATGCTGGAACGCAGGAAATTTAACAGTACAAACGAAGGCGGCTAATGCATTAGTCGCCTTTATCTATTGTGATTTGTTATACTTATACATAAGAAATAAAATCGGTAAAAGGAACCTGACGGGAAAGGCGTGAATTCGATGACAAATCAAGATGTAACTGAACGGCATCAGTGGAAGTTATGGATCGAAAACCGTGATCCTGATGCAGGTGATACGCTAGTACGAATGTATACACCTCTTGTGAATTATCACGTTCAACGAATCAGTGCTGGACTGCCGAAAAATGTTTCACGTGATGATATCAAATCTCTTGGTTACCAAGGGCTTTTCGACGCGTTAACAAAATTTGACCCTTCGCGTGATTTTAAATTTGACACATACGCCTCATTCCGGATTCGGGGTACAATCATAGACGGTTTAAGAAAAGAAGATTGGTTGTCACGTTCTTCAAGAGAAAAAACTAAGAAAATGGATGAAGAAATTAGTAAGCTCGAACAGTCTTACTTGCGAACGGTGACTCCCGAAGAAGTAGCGGATCATTTAGGCATTACAACAGATCAAGTCTATCAAACCGTGCATGAACAATATTTTGCTAATGTTTTGTCCATCGATGAAAAAATGAACGATGAAGAGGATCACGATCAAACCTTCATATTGCAAGATGATCAAACGAAAACGCCTGAACAACAAGCAGTCAAAGGCGAATTGATTGAAGACTTGATAACGAAAATCAAAGAACTAAATGAAAATGAACAATTGGTACTTAGTTTGTTCTATCAAGAAGACATGACGCTAACAGAAATCGGAGAAATTTTAAGCTTATCTACATCTAGAATCTCACAAATACATTCAAAAGCATTATTTAAGTTACGGTCGCTGTTGGCGGCAGAAATTACCGACGGAGGGATTTTATGAGTTTGAAAGCTATTGAACTTCAAATTGCTATCCCGAAAACATTTGAGGCAGGTAAAATAGCGGAGCAAAAGCAGCAACAGGCTCAACTTGCTCAAGACAGTGCCAATATGCAAACAGAAAAACAAGCGTTAAAAAGCAAGGAAACCGTTTTGAAGTCCTCTCCATATGCAAAACTGGATGGAGATGATCAGCAGCCGAGTGAAGAGTCACAGCAACAAGAAAAAAAAGAGAAAGAACAACAGCAAGCCAAGCATCCGTTTAAAGGTTCGTTCGTTGATTACAGTGGATAATATCATGGGAATTCTACTAGCTCTTTTATTCATCTTACAAATCATTGGATTTATGGTCATGATATTGCTGTACTTGAAAATATCAAAATTTAATAATCTGGAGAAAAAGCAACAACGACTTATGAAAGAAATGGACCAATCCGTATTAGCTTTTCTAGGTGAAATCAAAGAGGAAAACGATCGTTTGATTCAACAACTGAATCAACGAACGGATACTCAAATGAAACCTACTACAAACTCAGTGCCAAGAGAACAGTCAATTACAGAAGTGCCTGTTCCAAGATCGAAGCAACACTCAGTTCCCTTACATTTTGCTTTACGTTCCTATCAGAAGACGGTGGACACCGAAAAGAACGAGAAAGAAAAAAAACCGCAATCACAACCCAAATCATTTGACGACCTTGACGACAGAGAAAAAGCAAAACAGCTTTATGCTGAAGGTAAATCAATAGAGGATATCGCTAGAGAGTTGAAAAAAGGGAAGACAGAAATTGAATTGATAATAAAATTCGACTGAAGTTACACACAGTAGTTGCAAACAACGTAGAATTATGTTAATTTAATAGATGGTATTACTACACACGCGTGCGGATGAATGAGTGGGTGCCATTATGGTCACTTATTCGCTGGAAGTACGCGGAGGATAAAAAAACCAATAGGAGGAATTAAACATGTCAGTAATCTCAATGAAACAATTGCTAGAAGCTGGTGTACATTTCGGACACCAAACACGTCGTTGGAACCCAAAAATGAAGAAATATATCTTCGTGGAGCGTAACGGCATCTACATCATCGACCTTCAAAAAACGGTCAAAAAATTAGAGGAAGCTTACAACTTCATGCGCCAAGTCGGTGCTGATGGTGGTAAAGTCCTTTTCGTAGGTACGAAGAAACAAGCACAAGAAGCAATCAAAGAAGAAGCAGAACGTGCTGGAATGTATTACATCAACCAACGTTGGTTGGGTGGAACATTGACGAACTTCGGCACTATTCAAAAACGTGTAGCACGTATGAAAGCTATTGAGAAAATGGAAGAGGATGGCACGTTTGACGTACTTCCTAAAAAAGAAGTTTCTCAATTAAATAAAGAACACGAGCGTCTTGTGAAATTCCTAGGCGGTATCCGTGACATGAAAGGCTTGCCAGATGTAATCTTTATCGTAGATCCACGTAAAGAGCGTATCGCGGTAGCTGAAGCAATCAAATTGAATATTCCACTCGTTGGAATCGTTGATACTAACTGTGATCCGGACGAAATCGACTATGTCATTCCTGCGAACGACGATGCAATCCGCGCAGTACGTTTACTTACAAGCAAAATGGCAGATGCTTTGATTGAATCCCGTCAAGGTGAAGACGACGAAGTAGCTGAAACAGTAAACGAAACAGCAACTGTTACTGCAGACTGAAATGAGTAAATGATGAGACGATAAGTGGCGTACCCCTTATCGTCTTTTTTTAAAGCAATAAGCAATTTCAAATGATATTTAATAGGAGGAATTTTCAAATGGCAACAATTACAGCCCAAATGGTTAAAGAACTTCGTGAAAAAACAGGCGCAGGTATGATGGATTGCAAAAAGGCATTAACTAAAGTAGACGGTGACATGGAAGCAGCAATGGAATATATGCGTGAAAAAGGTCTTTCAAGTGCAGCAAAAAAAGCAGATCGTATTGCAGCTGAAGGTGTCGCGAACATTTTAGTTCAAGGTAATGCAGCAGTTATACTTGAAGTGAATGCTGAGACAGACTTCGTAGCTAAAAACGAAGGCTTCCAAACACTTGTTAAGGAAATTTCTGAGTTCTTACTTGCTACGAAACCTGCTACAGTAGAAGAAGCTAACGCAGCGAAATTAGATAACGGTTTGACAGTTTCTGAACACATTTCAAACGCAGTAGCTAAAATTGGAGAGAAAATTACTCTTCGCCGTTTTGAAATTCGTGAGAAAACAGATCAAGACGCTTTCGGTCCTTACTTGCACATGGGCGGACGTATCGCCGTGTTGACTGTTCTTGAAGGTTCAACAGATTCTGATGCAGCGAAAGATGTAGCAATGCATATCGCAGCGATGAACCCGAAATACATTTCACGCGACGAAGTATCTGCTGACGAAGTGGAAAAAGAGCGTAACGTATTGACTGAGCAAGCTTTAAACGAAGGTAAGCCGGAAAATATCGTAGCGAAAATGGTAGAAGGACGCCTTGGTAAATATTTCGAGGAAATCTGTGTCTTGGATCAAGCATTCGTTAAGAATTCTGATCAAAAAGTCCGTGATTTCGTGAAAACAACTGGTGGAACATTAGTAGAGTTCATTCGTTATGAAGTGGGCGAAGGTATTGAAAAGCGCGAAGACAACTTTGCTGACGAAGTAATGAGCCAAGTAAAAGGTAACTAAGTATAATCCAATCGTACAGAGGGGCACATCCATCATGTGTTCCTCTTTTTTGAGAATAGGAAATTCCAGGAGGGCCAACATGAGTATTCCAAAATATAAGCGCATCGTGTTAAAATTAAGTGGAGAAGCATTAGCTGGGGATCAAGGCTACGGATTGTCTCCGGAAGTTGTTAAATCAGTTGCAAGCCAAGTGAAAGAAGTAGTAGAACTTGGCGTAGAAGTAGCTGTAGTAGTAGGTGGCGGAAACATTTGGCGTGGGAAAGTCGGAAGTGAAATGGGGATGGACCGTACAACAGCTGACTACATGGGAATGCTTGCAACGGTTATGAACTCTCTTGCTCTTCAGGATGCCCTTGAAAAGCTAGGACCAGAAACTCGAGTAATGTCTTCTATTGACATGAGACAAGTAGCTGAACCTTACATACGTCGGAAAGCAATCCGTCATCTAGAAAAAAATCGTGTCGTAATATTTGCGGCAGGAACAGGTAACCCCTATTTCTCCACAGATACAACAGCTGCTTTACGTGCTGCTGAAATTGAAGCAGATGTTATTTTAATGGCGAAGAACAACGTAGACGGTGTTTATTCTGCTGATCCGATGAAAGACTCTACAGCTACAAAATACTTAGAACTGTCCTATCTTGAAGTGATTAGTCAAGGACTTGAAGTGATGGATTCCACTGCTTCGACTCTATGTATGGACAATGATATCCCGCTCGTAGTATTCTCAATTATGGATAATGGTAATATTAAAAAAGCCGTACTAGGTGATAAAATCGGGACGGTTGTTAGGAGGAATAAGCAATGACAAAAGAAGTAATGGATCAGACGAGAGAACGTATGGATAAAGCACATAGCGCCTATTCAAGACAGTTGGCATCTATCCGTGCTGGAAGAGCTAACGCGAGCCTATTAGACAGAATTTCTGTTATTTATTATGGGGCTCCTACACCTTTAAATCAAATGGCTGGAATTTCCGTACCAGAACCACGTTTGTTAGTAGTTCAGCCTTATGATAAGACTACAATCAGTGAAATCGAGAAAGCCATCATGAAATCAGACATCGGCATTACGCCGTCTAACGATGGGTCAGTTATTCGTCTTGCTGTCCCTGCGCTTACAGAAGAGCGTCGTAAAGATTTAGTGAAAGATGTTAAGCGTGAAGCAGAAGATGCAAAAGTGGCAATTCGTAATGTTCGTCGTGATAGTAATGAAGATTTGAAAAAGCTTGAAAAAGATGCAGAAATTACTGAAGATGAATTGCGCCGTTACAATGAACAAGTACAAAAGATGACGGATGAGTTTATCGAAAAAATTGATCAAACTGCAAAAGATAAAGAAAATGAAATCTTGGAAATCTGAGTACAGAACTTTCTATAAGGAGGAGCGTCCTACTTTTAGGACGCTCTTTTCTTTCTTTTGCATGCTATTTACCATGCAATTTGGTAGGATAGTCAGTAGGAGTATCCGAATTGAGCCAAGTGGGGGAACGCTATGCTTAGAAAACTAATGCGAAAAAAAACGGCAGACATTCAGTTGCTGGACGAACGGATTGAAGCCGTTAAAAATAGACAAATTCCTAACCATGTGGCGATTATCATGGATGGAAATGGAAGATGGGCGAAGCAACGTAAAATGCCGCGAATTGCAGGCCACCATGAAGGAATGAAAACCGTTAGGCAAATTACCAATTTTGCAAATGCTATGGGCGTGAAAGTACTCACTCTCTATGCGTTTTCAACTGAAAATTGGAAGAGACCCAGAATGGAAATTGACTTCTTGATGAATCTTCCCGGCGAATTTCTTACTACGTATTTACCCGAGCTAATGGAAAAAAGCATCAAAGTAGAAATGATCGGAGATATGGATGCGCTTCCGAAGCATACAAAAAAAGCGATTGAGAAAGCAATGGAGCAAACTAAATATAACAAAGGTTTAATTTTAAATTTCGCGATGAATTATGGTAGCAGAGTAGAGCTAGTTCATGCAATGAAAGAATTAGTTGAAGAAGTGGCTGCTGGAACATTAAAAGTGGAGGAAATTAATGAAAGTTCAATCGAATCCAAGCTAATGACTGCCCATTTGCCAGAACCTGACCTACTAATTCGCACAAGCGGTGAAGTACGTTTGTCCAATTTTATGCTATGGCAACTTGCTTATGCAGAATTCATTTTTACGGATGTATTATGGCCAGATTACGATGAAGACTGCTTTTTACAAGCAATAGAAGATTTCCAAAAAAGGAATCGACGTTTTGGAAGCTTGGAAGGAGATCAGAAAAGATGAAGCAAAGAATCATCACTGCTATTGTAGCTCTCGCATTTTTTGTGCCATTGATTATCGTCGGTGGATTACCTTTTATTATGATGATTTTTGCGATATCTACGATTGGTTTATATGAACTACTACGTATGCGTAAAATGTCTCTTTTTTCTATCGGTGGATTAATCTCTTGGTTACTTCTACTCGTCATTTTACTTCCATCTAGATGGACAGAACAAGTTGAAAGTTTCCTGAAATTAGAAAAACTTGAAATGATTTATGTATTGATATTATTGTTATTGGTTTATACTGTAGTAATGAAAAATAAGTGGACATTCGAAGATATTGCATTCAGTGCAATTAGTGCACTGTATGTCGGTATCGGTTTTTATTATTTGATCGAAACTCGCTTATTCGGTATAGAGTACATAGGCTATGCGTTACTTATTATCTGGTCAACAGATTCCGGTGCCTATTTTGTTGGACGTAAAATTGGTAAACGAAAACTATGGCCGGATATTTCACCTAATAAAACAATTGAAGGATTTATTGGGGGAATAATTTCCGCGATCGTGATTACGTTGATTTATAATATGTTCTATCCTATCGCTACGTCATTCGTGTCATTTATTATCATTACAATAGTGGCATCTATTATAGGTCAAATGGGTGACTTAGTTGAATCAGCACTGAAACGTTTCTATAACGTCAAAGATTCTGGGAAGCTGTTGCCTGGACATGGAGGCATTTTGGACAGATTTGACAGCTTACTATTTGTACTCCCATTGCTTCACTTTGTTCAATTCATAGGATAATGGAAAGGAAGTTCATAATATGAAGAAAATCAATTTGCTTGGTGCTACCGGTTCAATCGGAACTCAAACATTAAGCATTATTGCAGCCCATCCTGATCGCTTTGAATTAACGGCGATGTCAGCAGGAAGAAACATACAAAAAGTAAGTGAAATCATTGCAAGATTTCAACCCAAATTAGTTTCTGTTTTAGAGGAAGCAGATGCAGCACGCTTAAAAAAAGAGTTTCCTAAAGTTCAATTCGTTCATGGTGATGAAGGACTTATTGAAGCAGCGGTAGGAATGGAAGCGGATGTCTTACTAAACTCAGTAATCGGCAGTGTAGGACTGAGACCGACACTTGCGGCGATTAAAGCGGGAATGACGATTGCTATTGCGAATAAAGAAACACTGGTAGCAGCAGGAAATCTCGTTGTAGAAGCGGCACAACGTCATAATGTCCCCCTTGTTCCAGTAGATAGTGAACATTCTGCATTGTTCCAGTCATTAAATGGTGAGAATCCGAAACGGATCACAAACTTGATATTAACAGCATCGGGTGGGAGTTTTAGGGACTATACGCGGGATCAACTTCAAAATGTTACAGTAGAACAAGCACTCGCACATCCGAATTGGTCAATGGGTAACAAGTTAACTATTGATTCGGCAACGATGATGAACAAAGGATTAGAAGTAATAGAAGCACATCATTTATTTGCGATGCCATATGATCAAATAGAATGCCTACTACATAAAGAAAGTATTATCCACTCCATGGTGGAGTTTGAAGATACAAGCGTTATGGCACAACTAGGTTCACCTGATATGCGTGTTCCGATTCAATACGCACTGACCTATCCGGATCGTATTCAAATGGCCGATGCTAAACGTCTTCGTCTCGATGAAATTGGCAAATTGCATTTTGAAAAAATGGATTATACACGATTTAAAGCCTTGTCACTTGCATATGATGCAGGTAGGGAAGGAGGCACTATGCCTACAGCGATGAATGCGGCAAATGAAGTGGCGGTTCAACTGTTCATGGAAGGTCATATTTCTTTCTTGCAAATCGAAGAAATTATTGAAGAAATGATGCAGCAGCATCAAACTATTCAAAATCCTAATTTGGAAGAAATTTTGGAGACAGATCGCAATACGCGGAAAAAAGTCTATGGTATAGTTAAGTATCAAGATTAATTTCAGGCTGTTACAGCCGGTGAAGGTGGTTACTGAATGGAAACGGTTATTGCGTTTATAGTAATATTCGGGACACTTGTAGCATTTCATGAGTTTGGTCATTTCTTGTTTGCTAAGAGGGCCGGTATCATGGTTCGAGAGTTCGCTATCGGAATGGGACCTAAAATTTTAGCCCTCCGCAAAGGTGAAACGCAATACACAATCCGCTTATTGCCTTTAGGGGGATATGTCCGGATGGCTGGTGAAGATTTCGATACCGTCGAATTGCAGCCGGGTTACCGTGTAGGGGTATTATTGAATGCACAAGACGAAATAGAAAAGATTTACTTAAATCGAAATGTTTCCAATCCGAATGTTTTAAACGTAGAAGTAGAGAAGTCGGATTTAGATAAAGAATTATATATTGAAGGATATGATGAAGATGGACAATTGGTTCATCTGAAAATTTCCAGAACGGCTATGATTATTGAAAAAGGGCAGGAAACATTAATTGCTCCATACGATCGTCAGTTTGAATCCAAGCCACTAGGCAGCAGAGCATTGGCAATATTTGCAGGGCCGCTTTTCAATTTCATCTTGGCATTTTTCATATTCCTAGCTCTTGGATTAATGAATGGTGTACCAACCAATGAACCGATTATTTCGGAAGTGAAGCCGAATACGCCGGCAGAAATGGCTGGAATGAAAAAAGATGACTTAATCACAGGAGTAGACGGAAAGTCGATTGATTCTTGGACAAAGTTTTCTGAAGCGATTCAAAAAAGTGCCGGAGTCCCGATGTCAATTGAAGTTGATCGAGCGGGTAAGCAAGTGGTTTTAGATGTAGTACCTGATACAGTGGAAGATGCTGGACAGGAATTCGGTCAAATCGGTGTTATGTATTCAAGTCCATTGGAAAAAGGATTTATTAAATCCATAGTGTTCGGTGCCGAGCAGACTTACACATGGACAGTGAAAATCTTTGAACTATTAGGTATGCTAGTGACAGGTCAGTTCACAATAGACGCATTGTCCGGTCCTGTAGGTATTTATAAAGCAACTGAAGAAGTCGCTCAACACGGGATTTTCAATTTAATGAATTGGGCCGCTGTGCTAAGTATTAATCTAGGAATCATGAACTTGCTGCCATTACCTGCGTTAGACGGTGGAAGACTATTGTTCTTCCTGTTTGAAGGCTTAAGGGGCAAACCGATTGATAAACAAAAAGAAGGTATGGTGCATTTTGTAGGTATCATGTTATTAATGGTTTTGATGCTTGTTGTGACATGGAATGACATCCAACGATTTTTCTTCTAAAAAAGGTGGAAGTATATGATGAAACAATCGAAAACGTTTATACCCACAATGCGTGAAAATCCATCCGATATAGAGATGCGTTCGCATCAGTTATTGCTGCGAGCAGGTTATATCCGTCAGAATGCCAATGGTGTTTACACATATTTAACTCTTGCACAAAGAGTTCTTAGGAAAATCGAAACGATTATTCGTGAAGAAATGGAAGCTGTTGAAGGCATAGAAATTTCTATGCCATCGCTGCAAAGCTCAAGTATTCTTAAGGAAACCGAACGGTGGGATTCTTACGGTAAGGAAATGTTCCATGTTGCTGATAGACAGACCAATCAATTGGCATTGAGCTCAAGCGATGAGGAAGCAATCATTGATTTACTGCGTGATGAAGTTCGATCGTATAAAAAGTTACCATTAACAATTTTTCAAATCAAAACCAAATTCCGTGATGAAATAAAGCCGCGTGCGGGTTTACTCCATAGCAGAGAATTCATAAGAAAAGATGCCTATTCATTCCATTCAACGCAAGAGAGCTTGGATGAAAAATATTTAGAAGTCATGCAGGCCTACACTAATATGCTAACTCGTCTTGGTATGCATTTCCGCATGGTTATATCGGATCGTGGAACAGGTTCACATGAGTTCATAGCATTGACCGACAACGGGGAAGATCGGATAGCATATAGCGATAGTTCTTCTTATGCTGCGAATATGGAATTTGCTGAAGTACATGTTGATTATGAGCCGTCCGATGAAAAGCAGTTAGAGATGATAAAAGTCTCCACTCCGAATCAACGAACGATTGAAGATCTCACTTCATTTTTATCAGTTAGTCCGGAGCGTGTAATCAAATCATTGGTGTATAAAGTGGACCATGATTTTATTATGGTGATTTGTCGAGGCGATCATAGCGTCAATGAATATAAATTGAAGCGGTTTTTACATGTGAAACATATGGAGCTGGCAACAGAACAACAGATTGAAGAATTACTAGGCTGTCATGCCGGTTCGATTGGTCCTGTGAAACTACCGATAGGTGTAAGGGTATATGCAGATCATGCAATCAAAGCAATGGTGAACGTAGTGGCGGGCGCGAATATTGACGATTATCACTTATTGAATGTCAACCCGGAACGCGATTTTGCTATTGATGATTATGTAGATATCCGTTTCGTTCAAGAAGGGGACAGTTCTCCTGACGGAATGGGTACGATTAAATTCACTGAAGGAATAGGGATAGGACATCTCCGTAAATTAGGCACCGTCTTCAGTGAGCAGATGAAAGGAACATTCCTCAATGAAAATGGCAGAAAAAAGCCTTTTATTATGGGAAGTTATAGTCTGGGTATCTCCCGTTTACTGGCTACAATTGCCGAGCAATTCAATGATGAAACAGGATTGAAGTGGCCGAAGCATTTAGCACCATTTGATATTCATTTGATTACAACGAATGTCAAAGATGAAGTGCAAACACAGCTCGCGGATGAGTTATATGCGGTTCTAGAGTCTTATCGATACGATGTGTTGTATGACGATCGTGCCGAACGTGCGGGTGTGAAATTCGCTGACGCTGACTTGATTGGTTTACCAGTCCGTATTATAATCGGTAAACGAGCAAGTGAAGGTGTTGTGGAGGTCATGTACCGCCATAGTGGCGAATCAATAGATTGGCAAAAGGAAGAAGTGTTGGAAAAGCTACAATCCTTCTTTAGTGCAGATTAATCCAAGAAGGGGAGTCCGTTAACGGAACTTCCCTTCTTTTCGCGATAGAATGGAGGAATTTTATATGGATGCCGCCCAAAAGTTTTTAACTTTGCTGCAACAGACCGGACTGACAGATGATCAGTTCATGACCTATTTTCAAAACGGTGAGTTGAATCGTGTAACCGTACAGAAGAAAACGAGAGTGTGGAAATTCAATATAACACTCGATGAAGTGTTACCTATTGAGGTTTTTCAAATTATGCAACAACGTGTTCATGAAACGTTCGCTGCTATAGCGAATGTCCATCTTGAAATGGACGTTAGAAAAAATGAATTGAATGAACAATTAATAATAGATTATTGGCCATTTATTGTAGAGGAGCTAGCGGACATATCTCCTCCTATACGTCAATGCTTAGTGGAACAAAGGCCTAAGATACACGGTGAGAAGTTATTGCTTACTTGCTCAAGCGATTTGGAGTGTCAAACATTAAAAAATAAATACGTGGATATATTATCAACACTCTATCAGCAATTCGGTTTTCCGAAGTATATGTTCGATGTTTCGATTATTGAAAACGATAATGCAGAAAAAGAACGGCAGCAATTTCTTTCGCAAAAGCAACAAGAAGAAGACCTGTTATCCAAGCAGGCGTATCATCAGTTGCAACAACGTGAAACGATGAAAAGCGAGCAGGGAGATTCCGATAGGGTGTTATCGCTTGGTACGCCGATCAAAGCAAATGAGCCAATTATTCCTATTCATGAAATACAAGATGAAGAAAGACGTTTAATTATTGAAGGGTTTGTATTTGATGCAGAAGTACGAGAGTTGCGAAGTGGTCGTTCATTATTGACACTAAAAGTAACAGACTACACCGATTCAATCTTAGTCAAAATGTTTTCGCGTGATAATGAAGATGCAGAAATTATGAAATCCTTTAAAAAGGGTATGTGGGTACGAGCTCGCGGTGGTATACAGAACGATACATTCGTACGGGACTTAATCATGATGGCACAAGATATTGCCGTTATTCCCACTATTGAACGAAAAGACAAAGCACCTGACGGACAAAAACGTGTAGAGTTACATGCGCACACTTCCATGAGTCAAATGGATGCAGTCGTTTCAGCCTCGGCATTAGTGGCACAAGCAGCTAAGTGGGGACATCCAGCGATTGCGATTACAGATCATGCGAACGTTCAGTCTTTCCCCGATGCTTATAATGCTGGTAAAAAACATGGTATCAAAGTGTTGTTTGGTTTAGAAATCAATCTGGTGGATGATGGTGTACCGATTGTCTATGAAGAGCAACACCGTATGCTTGAAACGGATACATACGTTGTATTCGACGTTGAGACGACAGGCTTGTCAGCTGTGTACGACACGATCATCGAGCTTGCAGCTGTCCGAGTGAAAGATGGAGAAATCGTTGATCGATTTGAACGCTTTGCCAATCCGCATCACCCATTGTCGTCCGTGACGACAAACTTGACAGGCATTACAGATGATATGGTAGAGAATGCACCAGAAGTTGAAGACGTCATGGCGGAATTTATAGAGTTTATCGGAGATGCGGTGTTAATTGCACATAATGCATCGTTTGATATGGGCTTCTTTTATGCTTCATGTAAGCGGGCGAAAATAGAAACCATCGCTTATCCAGTCATCGATACATTGGAGCTTTCTCGTTTCCTGTATCCTGAACTGCGAAATCACCGTTTGAACACATTGGCTAAAAAGTTCGATATTGAATTAACACAACATCACCGTGCCATTTATGATACAGAAGCTACTGCTTATCTATTTCTACGCCTACTTTCAGAAGCGCAAGAAAAAGGGATCATGTGGCTTGATGACCTCAATAAGAATATTGGGGAAGGAGATGCCTATAAGCGCTCACGACCCTCACACTGCACTTTGCTTGCTACAGATGATGAAGGGTTGAAAAATCTATTTAAACTAGTATCTATTTCGCATATGGACTTTTTCTATCGCGTGCCCCGTATACCACGTTCGTTACTCGTGAAGTATCGTAAGGGAATAATCGTCGGTTCAGGTTGCGACAAAGGGGAAGTATTCGAAGGGTTAATGCAAAAGCCGATGGAGGAAGTAGAAGAAATCGCAAGCTTTTATGATTACTTGGAACTTCATCCAAAGCCTGTCTACTCGCATTTACTCGAACTCGATTTAATTCGAGATGAGTGGAACCTCGAGGATATTATGCGCAAGATGATCAAGCTTGGGAAGAAAACGGGCTTACCAGTTTGTGCAACGGGGAATGTACATTATCTAGATGAGACGGATTCAACCTACCGAAAAGTTCTTGTTCGTTCACAAGGTGGAGCAAATCCGTTGAATCGGCACTCATTATCGGAAGTTCATTTCCGTACGACAGATGAAATGTTGAAAGAATTTGAGTTTTTAGGTGAAGATGTAGCAAAAAAAATTGTAGTAGACAATCCATTGAAAATCGTAGAACGTATAGGTGAAGTGAAACCGATCAAAGATGATCTGTATACACCAACAATTGAAGGTGCGGAAGATGAAGTGCGTGATCTGACGTATTCAATGGCACATCAAATATACGGTGAAAAATTGCCAGAGATCGTTGAAGCGCGAATCATAAAAGAATTAACGTCTATTATTGATAATGGCTTCTCAGTTATTTATCTCATTTCGCATAAACTGGTTAAAAAATCATTAGATGACGGCTATTTGGTCGGTTCGCGGGGATCTGTCGGCTCCTCATTTGTTGCAACTATGATGGAAATTACAGAAGTGAATCCGTTGGCGCCACATTACGTTTGTCCGTCATGTAAAAAATATGAATTTTTTGATGATGGTTCAGTTGGTTCAGGATATGATTTGCCGGATAAAGAATGCCCGAATTGCCAGACGATGTTTAAAAAAGATGGTCAGGATATCCCGTTTGAAACCTTCCTTGGGTTTGCGGGAGACAAGGTTCCTGACATCGATTTGAACTTCAGTGGTGAGTATCAAGCACATGCACACAACTATACAAAAGAGTTATTTGGCGAAGATTATGTGTTTCGTGCTGGAACAATAGGTACGGTAGCTGAAAAAACTGCATATGGATATGTGCGAGGGTATATGAATGACAATGATATCCAAATGCGTGGTGCAGAAATTGACCGGCTTGTTCAAGGTTGCTCAGGCGTTAAGCGAAATACAGGACAACACCCGGGTGGCATCATTGTTGTGCCGGATACAATGGACATCTATGATTTCACACCGATTCAATTCCCAGCGAATGATCTTGAATCTAGCTGGAAAACAACGCACTTTGATTTCCACTCCATTGATAATAATCTGTTGAAACTAGATATTCTAGGCCATGATGATCCAACGATGATCAAAATGTTGGAAGACTTATCAGGCATCGATGCGATGACTATACCGCCTGACGATAAAGGGGTTATGGAATTGTTTAGTGGGACGTCTTCACTTGGCGTCACAGAAGAACAAATTGACTGTAAAACAGGAACTCTTGGAGTGCCCGAATTCGGCACACGATTTGTTCGACAGATGTTAGAAGAGACGAAACCATCTACATTCTCAGAATTGATACAGATATCCGGTCTATCTCACGGTACTGACGTTTGGCTTGGTAATGCACAGGAGTTAATCCAGAATAAAACATGTCAACTATCAGAAGTGATCGGTTGTCGTGATGATATTATGGTTTATTTAATCTATCAGGGGCTTGAACCTTCACTTGCATTTAAGATTATGGAATCTGTGCGAAAAGGGAAAGGGCTGACTCCTGAATTTGAAGAAGCGATGAAAGAGAATAAAGTGCCGGGATGGTATATCGGATCATGTAAAAAAATCAAGTACATGTTCCCTAAAGCCCACGCTGCGGCATATGTATTAATGGCATTGCGAATCGCGTACTTCAAAGTTCATCACCCAATCATGTATTATGCTACGTACTTCACCGTTCGAGCGACCGACTTTGATTTGGTGACGATGTGTAAAGGTTCTGCAAGTATTCGGGCGAAAGTTAAAGAGATCAACGCCAAAGGATTGGATGCCCTTCCAAAAGAGAAGAGCTTAGTAGTGGTTTTGGAAATAGCATTGGAAATGGTTGAGCGAGGATATACATTTGCGAAGCCTGATCTCTATAAATCTGATGCGACCCAGTTTCTTATTGAAGGCAATAAGCTGATTCCGCCATTTAACTCAATTCCTTCACTAGGAACTAACGTTGCGAAGACGATCGTTGAAGCGAGAAAAGACGGGGAGTTTTTATCGAAAGAAGACTTCCAGAAGAGAGGTCGGGTATCTAAAACGGTTGTAGAGTATCTGGATAACCTCGGTTGCATGGAAGGAATGCCTGAAGCGAACCAACTATCCCTATTCTAATGGGCTTATGGCGGTTGCTTCAGTTGCATTGTAAAAGGCCTTGTGATACGATTAAAACAACTTTTGCTATACGTCTTGCGGAAAAGAGTGGGGCTTCCCGCTCTTTTCTGTTGTTATTTTGAATTTCGGGAGGGATACCATTTGAGTAAAATTATAGAGGAAGTCGAACAGTTAGCAAGGCCGATCGTAGAAGAATTGGGTCTTGAACTGGTTGATGTTGAGTTCTTGAAAGAAGGTCGCGATTGGTTTCTACGCGTCTACATTGATACGCCAGAAGGCAACATTGATATAGATCAATGTGCGGCGGTTAGTAATAAACTAAGCGAGGAACTAGACCTTGTGGACCCGATTCCGCAAAATTACTTCCTTGAAGTGTCTTCTCCCGGGGCGGAAAGACCTTTGAAAAAAGATGAAGATTTTGAAAAAGCCGTGGGCCAATACGTATTCATCAAAACGTATGAACCGATTGATGGTATGAAAGAATTCGAGGGATATTTACTTGGATACGGACCGGACCATGCAAAAGTGGAAATACGGATCAAGACGAGAAAAGTACTAGTCGAAATTGACAAAACAAAAATTGCACTCGCACGATTAGCAATTGACTTTTAAAGTAAAAACAAAACTTTGTCTAGCTTTGCGCTAGTGGCCGAAGAACCAAATGCAACAATAATTGGAATGTAGGAGTGATGAACATGAGTAGTGAGCTACTCGACGCACTGACAGCTCTTGAACAGCAAAAAGGTATTTCAAGAGACGTAATAGTCGATGCAATTGAAGCGGCGCTTGTAACAGCGTACAAACGAAATTTTAACCAAGCACAAAACGTGCGTGTGGATTTGAATTTAAATAAAGGCACAATGGCTGTCTATTCACGTAAAGACGTAGTTGAAGAAGTGGAAGACGAGCGGTTACAAATTTCATTGGAAGATGCACAACTCATCAATCCAGTATATGAACTAACCGATGTCGTTGAAGAAGAAGTCACACCGCGTGACTTTGGACGAATTGCTGCTCAAACTGCTAAGCAAGTTGTAACGCAGCGTGTACGTGAAGCTGAACGCGGTTTGATCTATGAAGAGTATATCGATCGCGAAGAAGATATCGTCAACGGAATCGTAGAGCGTATGGATCCGAAAAACTTATTCGTTGGATTAGGAAAAGTGGAAGCGGTTTTGCCGTCAAGCGAACAAATTCAAACAGAATCATATGCACCACACGATCGCATCAAAGTATATATTACCAAAGTTGAAAGAACAGCACGCGGACCGCAAGTGTTTGTTTCTAGAACTCATCCAGGACTATTACGGCGCTTATTTGAACTGGAAGTACCTGAAATATACGATGGTACAGTAGAAATCAAATCGATTGCACGTGAAGCGGGCGATCGATCGAAAATTTCTGTTTACACAACAAACGAAGAAGTGGATCCTGTAGGCTCTTGTGTCGGTTCAAGAGGTGCGCGTGTACAAACTATTTCAAATGAATTGAATGGCGAAAAGGTAGATATCGTAGAATGGTCTGAAGACCCGGTAATCTTCGTTGCAAATGCGTTGAGCCCTTCAAAAGTAATTGATGTACAAGTAAACGAAGAAGAACGTTCCACTACTGTTGTTGTGCCAGATTATCAACTCTCATTGGCAATCGGGAAAAGAGGCCAGAATGCAAGATTGGCTGCTAAATTAACAGGCTGGAAAATTGATATCAAAAGTGAAACGGATGCCAGAGAATTAGGGATCTATCCCCGTGAAGAATCTCTAGCTGTTCTAATAGAAGAGCCAGATGCTAGTGCAGATGAGTTCTTGGAAGCTTACGAGTATGAAGATGAAACACCAGCTGAATCAGCTGAAGATTTTGATTTATACGCAGATGAAGACAAAGAAGATTGATTTGGAAAGGATTGCATGCTGATGTCGAACAATCGGAAAATCCCTTTGCGTAAATGTGCAGCGACTGGTGACATGTTACCTAAAAAAGAAATGATTCGAATTGTCCGTACGAAAGAAGGCGAAGTATCCGTAGATTTGACAGGAAAGAAGTCAGGCCGCGGTACATACGTTTCCAAAACGGAGGATGCCGTAGAAAAAGCACGTAAACAACACTCGATTGAACATCAATTGAATGTCAAAGTACCAGATGAAGTCTACGAAGACCTTTTGCATGCAATTCGTCGAGAGGCAATTAAATGACAAAAGATCCTTCAAAAATTTATCAATTGCTTGGCATGGCGGCTCGTGCACGTAAAATTGCAACGGGTGAAGATTTAGTCGTGCAGGCGGTTCGTTCAGGTGAAGCGCAACTGGTCATCCTATCAGGTGATGCATCAAAGAACACAATGAAAAAATTAACGAATAAATGTAATACGTATAACGTTGAGAAGTATGTATTTGGAAGTCGTGAAGAACTTGGGCATGCAATTGGAAAAGAAGCTCGAGTCGTCTTGGCACTAACAGATAAAGGATTCGCAAAAAAGTTATCCGAGCTTCTCAATGAATTTAATCGGGGGTGGGCTAATGACGAAAATGAAAGTACATGAATATGCCAGATCAATAGGAAAAACAAGTAGAGATCTTGCTGCAGAATTACTTAAGAGTGATATTGTGATTAAGAGCCATATGGAAGAACTAGATCCAGTTTCAATTGCAAAATTAGATGAAAAGTTCGGTGATTTGAAAAAGCCTGAAGTGAAAACTACTACAGTTAAGCCAGCGAGCAAACCAGCAGGCCAAAGAACGGATCGTCCAAGCAATACAAATAAACCAGCTACAACACAAGGGACTAACCGTCCTGCTGGTAGCCAAGGCGGATCGAATCGTCCAGCTTCAACACGTCCTCAAGGACAATCTACATCAGCTCCGAAAGCGGGAAGCACTCAGCCACCACGTCAAGGACAAGGTGCAGGTTCACCACGTCCAGCTGGCGGCGGTGGACGTCCAGGCGGCGGTCGCGGTGGTAGACCACCAGCACGCGGTATTAACCAAGGACGTCGTAGATACCGTCCGGCAGTACCTGCACAAAAGGTTGAAGTGCCGCTACCAGATAAAATTACTTTTTATGAGTCGTTATCTGTGGGTGAGTTGGCCAAAAAATTAGGTAAAGAACCTTCTGAGATCATCAAAAAGTTGTTCATGCTTGGTGTAATGGCAACCATTAACCAAGAATTAGATAAAGATGCAATCGAGCTAATTTGTGCGGAATACGAAGTTGAAGTTGAAGAAGAGATCCGTATAGATGTAACAGACTTGGAGATCTACTTCGAAGATCCTGAAGAGGAAGAAGAAGTACCAGGTGAACTAACGGAAAGACCGCCAGTTGTCACGATTATGGGTCACGTTGACCATGGTAAAACAACATTGCTTGACTCAATTCGTAACACCAAAGTAACACAAGGTGAAGCGGGTGGAATCACTCAGCATATTGGAGCGTACCAAATTACAGCTAACGGTAAGAAAATCACTTTCCTAGATACACCAGGTCACGAAGCTTTTACAACGATGAGAGCACGTGGTGCGAAAGTTACTGACTTAACAATCCTAGTTGTAGCAGCGGATGATGGTGTTATGCCACAAACAATTGAAGCAATTAACCATGCGAAAGCGGCAGAAGTTCCAATCATTGTAGCTGTTAACAAAATGGATAAACCATCTGCAAATCCTGATCGTGTAATGCAGGAATTGACTGAACACGGTTTAGTGGCAGAAGATTGGGGCGGCGATACGATTTTCGTACCAATTTCCGCACTAAAAGGTGAAGGAATTGATCAGTTACTAGAAATGGTTCTATTAGTTGCAGAAGTGGGCGAATTTACTGCTGATACTTCCATTAGAGCTAGAGGTACTGTAATTGAAGCGCAGCTCGATAAAGGAAAAGGCTCTGTTGCTACATTGCTTGTACAAAATGGTACATTGCATGTAGGAGATCCAATCGTTGTTGGAAATACGTATGGTCGCGTTCGGGCCATGGTCAGTGACCTTGGTCGTCGTGTAAAAGAAGCAGGTCCTTCCACTCCAGTAGAAATAACTGGATTGAGCGATGTTCCATTTGCAGGAGATCGTTTCGTCGTATTTAAAGATGAAAAAACTGCTCGTCAAATCGGTGAAACACGTGCTGGAGAAGCACTTCAAGAACAGCGTGTGGAGAAAACACGTGTAACACTTGATAACTTGTTTGATCAAATGAAACAAGGCGAAATGAAAGAATTGAACTTAATTGTTAAAGCAGACGTACAAGGTGCGGTCGAGGCAATGGCTTCTTCTCTTATGAAAATTGAAGTAGAAGGCGTTAACGTCAAAATTATCCACACGGGTGCAGGGGCAATCAATGAGTCCGATATTTCTTTGGCAGCTGCATCTAACGCAATCGTTATTGGATTTAACGTCCGTCCAGATACCAATGCAAAACGTGCCGCAGAAGCAGAAGGCGTAGACATTCGTCTGCATCGTGTTATTTATAAAGTAATTGAAGAAATCGAATCAGCTATGACAGGCCTACTGGATCCTGAGTATGAAGAGAAAGTAATAGGTCAGGCAGAAGTTCGTGAAACGTTTAAAGTATCTAAGATCGGAACGATTGCAGGAAGCTATGTAATCGATGGTAAAATCACAAGAGACGCTGGCGTTCGTGTTTTGCGCGATAACATTGTAGTCTTTGAAGGCGAATTAGATACATTGAAGCGTTTCAAAGATGATGCAAAAGAAGTTGCAAAAGGCTATGAATGTGGTATTACAATTAAAAAATTCAATGATGTCAAAGAAGGAGATATCATCGAAGCGTACGTTATGGAAGAAATTAAAAGAGCATGATTGTTTACGCGGAATGTTCTTTCTACATCCCAGCAGCGGCTTCTTTAAAAGACAAGCGAGCCGTTTTGAATCAGATGAGGGATCGAGTGAAAAACTCCTATAATGTATCTGTTGCAGAAATTGATCATCAGGATTTATGGCAACGTACTACATTCGCTTTAGTTGCCGTGGCATCTTCCAAAGATGCTGCGGAACGAGAAGTGAGACGAGCGATTCGTCTGTTTGAATCCAATCCTAATTGGGAAATGACTGCGTGTACAGTAGACTACTTATGAGCAAAGAACGAGGTGAATTGCCATGTCAGTGCGTGCTAATCGTATAGCTGAGCAAATGAAGAAAGAATTGGGCGATATTATCGGCCAAAAACTTAAGGATCCACGTATCGGATTTGTGACGGTGACTGGTGTTGATGTAACTGGAGATTTACAACAAGCGAAAATCTTTATTTCTGTTCTAGGGACGGATAAAGAAAAGGAAGATTCGTTACTTGGGCTTTCCAAAGCAAAAGGTTTCATTCGATCAGAAATTGGTCAAAGAATCCGCCTACGCAAAACACCTGAACTTGAATTCGAAATTGATGAATCAGTCGCTTACGGTAACCGGATTGAAAGCTTGATTCGCAAAGTAAATGACGAAAACGAACAATAAACAAAAGGAGGAAGTTCATAATCGCTTAGGCGGTATGACTTCCTCTCTTCTTACATAGAGCAAGTTTTTCTGAATGAATTTAGGAAGAAGGGGTAAGATGAACGGTATTCTACCTTTGTGGAAAGAGAAAGGTATGACGTCGCATGATTGTGTCTTTAAGCTTCGAAAGATATTACGGACGAAAAAGGTGGGGCATACAGGCACGTTAGATCCTGAAGTGGAAGGTGTCTTGCCTATCTGTATAGGAAGAGCCACAAAAGTCGCTTCATATATTACAGATGCGGGTAAGGAGTACATCGCGACCGTTTCTATAGGTCGCTCTACGGAAACCGAAGACGCGCAAGGTGAGACCGTAACAAGTGATTTGACATACAAGGAATTAACAAGGGACCAAATTGAAGAGGCGTTAGAGCAATTAACAGGGGAAATCACTCAAATTCCACCCATGTATTCAGCGGTAAAAGTAAACGGCAGACGGCTGTATGAATATGCGCGAAAAGGCATTGAAGTAGAACGGCCAGTTCGCAAAGTACAGATCTATCAAATTGATCTATTGAATGAAGATCAACTATTCACTGGTGAAGAAGTGACATTTTCCATTAGAATACGATGTGGTAAAGGAACTTATATTCGGACGTTAGCTGTGCAAATTGGTGAACTTCTTGGATACCCAGCGCATATGGATTCGTTAGTCCGAACTGTTTCAGGAAATTTTGATGAATCACATTGTAAAACTCTCGCAGAAGTAGCACAAATGATGGAGCTAGATCAAGTGCAGACGATTTTGCGTCCAATCGAAGATGTATTGACTGATTTTCCGCAATTTGAAATCGAAGAGGCATCGTTGGAATCTATACGAAATGGTCAAGTGCTTCCCGCAGTATCACTACTAACAGATCACCCTTCCATCATGATGATGTTCGAAGGTCGTGTGTTGGCCATCTATCAAAATCATCCAACAAAGCCGGGTTTAATGAAACCGGAAAAAATGCTACTAGCTAGTGAGTAAGGAGAGATAGAAATGAAAATCTATAGATTACGATATCCGGATTCGATAAATATTCCACAACAACTTGCTTTTTCATTAGCTATTGGATTTTTTGATGGTGTACATAGAGGACATCAAGAAGTCATTCGCAATGCAAAAAAAGTTGCAGATGATTTATCGATCGAGACAGCCGTCATGACATTCGACCCCCACCCCTCACAGTTGTTTTCAGGGAAAAACGTTGGATATATTACACCGATTGAAGAAAAAGTCAGAGTACTTGAATCTCTTGGTGTGGATACGCTATTCATTGTCAGTTTTGATTGGGAACTAGCTAGTCTTTCACCACAAAGATTCATCGACATCTTTATCAAAGGGCTCGGTGTCAAACATGTTACTGCTGGCTTCGATTTTACGTTTGGTTCAAAAGGTTCTGGAACGATGAAAGATATGCAAGAGCTATCGGAAGGTGATTTTGGCACAACAGTCATTTCTAAAGTGACTTTCGATCAAGAGAACAAGGTGTCTTCGACGGAAATTCGCCAACTGCTATCTACTGGTGATGTAGAAACAGCAGCAGGGCTTCTCGGTCGTCCATTCCGTACATTGGGTGAAGTGATACATGGAGAAAAACGAGGCCGTCAGTTAGGTTTTCCGACAGCTAATATCCAAACTGCTAAAGAACATGTAGTTCCCGCTAGTGGTGTGTATGCCGTGCGATGCCTAATAGGAGATACATGGTACCGGGGCGTCTGCAATATGGGTGTAAAGCCAACATTTCATGATCCAGAACACCGAATTCCTACTGCAGAGGTTCATCTGCTAGACGTCAATATGGATCTTTACGGACAAAAAATGGCAATTGAATGGTTATACCATATACGGTCTGAACAAAAATTCGATTCACTTGATGCATTAAAAACACAAATCGGAAAAGACAAGCAAACAGCTAAGGACTTATTAACCGACTAGTTGGTTGTTGCAACTGACATAATGCCGTGATATGATACAATAGTGTTCAATACACGAACCTCTTCTTGGCAACACGAGTCACCAACGTTTGCTCGGGAGATGGGGATACTTTTATTTAGGAGGTGAAAAGGATGGCTATTACACAAGAGCGCAAAGCTGAATTGATCAACGAGTTCAAGACTCATGAAAATGATACTGGATCTGCTGATGTTCAGATTGCTATCCTTACTGAAGAGATCAATAACCTGAACGGCCACTTACGTACTCACAAGAAAGATCACCACTCACGTCGTGGTTTGTACAAAATGGTTGGTACACGTCGTCGTCTATTGAGATATCTACGTGAAACTAACGTTCAACGTTACCGTGATCTTATTGCATCACTAGGCTTACGCCGTTAATAAGACTGAGAAGCGGGCTTTGCCCGCTTTTTTCTATGGAATTAAGATGAAATATTTCGCATACATGTATCACGTTTGATACACTATTACTAATTACATACTAGATGTATACAGTTTTACAATAGAGAGGAGTTCTACAATGTCAGAACAGAAAAAAGTTTATACACTCGATTGGGCTGGACGTACGCTTACAATCGAAGCCGGCCAACTTGCAAAGCAAGCTAACGGTGCGGTGCTCGTTCGCTATGGCGAAACAACAGTACTTTCCACGGTGACTGCTTCTAAGAAACCAAAACCTCTAGACTTCTTCCCACTTACAGTGAATTATGAAGAACGCATGTACTCGGTTGGTAAGATCCCAGGAGGATTTATCAAGCGTGAAGGGCGCCCTTCAGAAAATGCTGTATTGACTAGCCGGTTAATTGACCGTCCAATCAGACCTTTATTCCCTGATGGCTTCCGTAACGATGTACAAGTGATTTCACTTGTTATGTCAGTGGATCAGGATTGTTCCTCTGAGATTTCAGCTATGATCGGGTCTTCTTTGGCTTTATCTATCTCGGATATTCCATTTGATGGTCCAATCGCAGGCGTTCAAGTAGGTCGTATAGATGGAGAATTCATCGTCAATCCTACACCGGATCAGCTTGAAACATCAGAAATTGATTTAGTCGTTGCAGGTACAAAACATGCAATCAACATGGTAGAAGCAGGAGCTAAAGAAGTTTCTGAAGAGATCATGTTAGAAGCAATTATGTTTGGTCACGATCAAATTAAGAAATTAGTCGAATTCCAAGAAAAAATTATAGCTGAAATTGGCAAGCCAAAGTTCGAAATTGAATTATTCGAACTGGATGCGGATATCAGTAAAGAAGTAAAAGATCGTTGTGAAAATGAACTTATGACAGCCATCCAAACTGAAGAAAAGCACGCGCGTGAAGAGGCAATCAACGAAGTGAAAGCAGCTGTACTTGAGCATTACACAGAAGCTGAAGCTGACGATGTGACAATTAAGCAAGTGAAAGCGGTTCTTGAGCAAATGGTGAAAGATGAAGTACGTCGTTTGATTACAGTCGACAAAGTTCGTCCGGATGGCCGTAGACTTGACGAAATTCGTCCATTATCATCTGAAACAGGACTCTTACCTCGCACGCATGGTTCTTCATTATTCACACGTGGACAAACGCAAGTACTAAGTGTATGTACATTAGGTGCGCTTGGTGAAAATCAGATTATTGATGGCATTGGTTCAGATGAGTCTAAGCGCTTTATGCATCATTACAATTTCCCGAACTTCAGTGTCGGTGAAACAGGTCCGATTCGTGGTCCGGGTCGTCGTGAAATTGGTCACGGTGCATTAGGAGAGCGGGCATTACTGCCTATGCTTCCAGATGAAGTAGAATTCCCTTACACAATGCGTCTAGTTGCTGAAGTATTGGAGTCTAATGGTTCTTCTTCACAAGCATCGATCTGTGCTTCTACAATGGCTATGATGGACGCTGGCGTACCCCTAAAAGCACCTGTAGCAGGAATTGCAATGGGATTGATCAAAAAAGATGAAGATTATTCTATTCTGTCAGATATTCAAGGAATGGAAGACCACTTAGGCGATATGGACTTTAAAGTAGCAGGTACTAATAATGGTATTACTGCTCTTCAAATGGATATCAAAATCGATGGTTTATCTCGACAGATTTTAGAAGAATCTCTTGCGCAAGCAAAAATCGGTCGTATCAAAATTCTGGATCATATGTTGACGACAATTTCTTCAACACGTGAAGAATTATCTGAGTACGCTCCGAAGATTATCGTCATCCATATCAAACCGGACAAGATTCGTGATGTGATCGGACCAGGTGGGAAAGTAATTAATAAAATTATCGAAGAAACTCAAGTTAAAATCGATACAGAGCAAGATGGAACGATTTATATCGCATCACCAAACTCTGAAATGAATGAAAAAGCTAAGAACATGATTGAAAATATCGTACGTGAAGCGAAAGTAGGCGAATACTACTTAGCAAAAGTTAAGCGTATTGAGAAGTTCGGTGCATTCTTAGAAATCTTCCCAGGCAAAGATGGCTTGCTTCATATTTCGGAAATTCAGGAAGCACGTACGAAAGAAGTGGAAGATGTATTAAAATTAGAAGATGAACTATTTGTAAAAGTAATTGAAATCGACAGACAAGGTCGAGTAAACCTTTCACGCAAAGTAGTCATTTTAGAAGAAAAAGAAAAAGAACAAAAACAAGAACAAGAACAAGCTAACAAAGAATAACAATCAACAATCAATCGGTCAAAAAAGCCTCTTCCTGCACAAGTTGCGGCGAAGGAGGCTTTTTGTACTTTACATAAGGAGTGAAATCTATGATTCAAAAATATAATTGTTCAAATGGTGTACGTATTATCCATGAAAAGATGCCACATTTACAATCCGTAGCGATCGGTGTCTGGGTGCACGCAGGTTCAGCCAATGAAACAAAAGAGCAAGAGGGAATTGCCCATTTTATTGAACATATGCTGTTTAAGGGAACAGATACACGAAGTGCACGAATGATTGCTGAGCAGTTCGATCAGATTGGAGGCGATCTGAATGCCTTTACTTCTAAAGAAATGACTTGCTATTACACTACTGTGTTAAGTCATCATGCCTCTTATGCATTGACAGTTTTATCCGATATGTTTTTCCATTCTCAATTCAAAGAAGAAGAGATGGAAAAAGAAAAGTCTGTCATCCTGGATGAAATATCTTCTGTCGAAGATATGCCCGATGAAGATGTTGATGAAAGATTATGGGCTGGAATGTTCCCGGAAGATGCTATTGGCAAGCCTGTAGGAGGACGAATTGAAACAATCAAGTCATTTACGAAAGAAATGGTTGAAGAATTCATGGCGAAACACTATCGCCCGGAAAATTTGGTCATTTCAATTGCAGGAAACTATGATGAACGTTTAATCAAGTTGATCGAGGCAAACTTCGGAAGCTATCAAAGTGAAAAACAGGATGCTATTTCGATAATAGAGGAAAGAGTACCGAATTTTACGGCACAACAGATTATCAAAGTAAAAGATATTGAACAAGCCCATGTATGCTTTGGTTATCCTTCCTTGCCTTCGACTCACGAAAGGATTTATGAGTTAAGCTTATTCGATAGTATTCTCGGCGGAACGATGTCTTCTAGGTTGTTTCAGGAAGTTCGAGAAAACCGCGGTCTAGCGTATTCGGTCCACACGTATTATGCTGCGTATGAAAATGCAGGTTCCTTTGTCATTTATTGTGGGACCTCTCCTGAAAACTTTCAAGAGACGTATCGTACAATCGACCAAGTGATCGCTGAAGTGCTTCATGACGGTCTTACAGATAAAGAATTGCACAATGCCAAAGAGCAACTTAAAGGCAGTTTTGTGCTCGGTTTGGAAGGCTCTGAATCACGTATGTATAGAAATGGTCGCAATGAATTAGTGCTTGGCAAACATCAGACAATCGATGAAGTAGTAGGACAAATTGAAAACGTTGAAAAACGAAGTGTCTATCGCCTAGGTGAGCAAATTTTAACAAGTGATCGTGCAACATCAATTATTGCGCCCAAATCAAATATTCAGCAATTAAAAAAACTACAGAACTAGTCGACTTCCCATCTCCCATACATATGATGAAAGAGATCTTATATAGGGGAGGACTTCCATGCGATTATCAGAACTGGCACAAAAAGAGCTGATTCAAGTAGAAGAAGGTATGAGGTATGGTTTTTTGGCGGAAACAGATTTGTTGTTCGACCGCAAAACAGGAACAATCATTGGATTTGAAATAAGGAAAAAGTTAGGGAAAACTCTTTTTAGGCAAAAAGACCAGGATATCATTGAATATATTCCATGGCATGAAATTGTGCTGGTTGGCGAAGATCGGATCTTGTTTGGCAAAACACATGAGCTGAACAGAAAGGAAGTGGAAGGGTATGACTAAATGGCTTGTGGTAGGCACCGATCAACGTTTGCGAATAGCGAATGAACTATTGGTAAAATCAGGAATTGACAGTGAATATATATGTACTGATACGTTTAATGAACAATTAAAGCAAACTCTGATTAGTACAAAGCCTGATCATCTTCTGCTTCCTTTATTGATGATGGAACAAAGCATACCTGCAGACTATTTGAAAGTAGGCTCTTCTGTTTATTCCGGTAGTACTTCAGCGGAATGGAGACAACAGCTTGTTGAGAAAGGTATTACGCATACGAATTATTTAGAAAATGAGCAATTCATTTGGAGAAATGCACAATTAACTGCAGAAGCGTTCGTTCATGTCTTTTATGAGCATACAAAACGCCAGATTGCGGGTAAGCATTTTTACATTGCAGGATTTGGCAGAGTAGGAAAAGCGATTGCTCATACATTGCATCAACTGCAAGCTACTGTCACAATAGTTGCACGTGCTGATGAGCAATTAGCAGAAGCGGAGATATTTGGATTTAACACACTACCGCTCAATGACACTACAATATTCACACATGGCTACTTAGTAAACACTATTCCGGCTCCATGGCTCGATCCCAATCAAAGTGGTACTGTTCATGTTTTTGATGTCTCTTCAACACCTGGGTGCCTAAAGCATTCCAATTCCACTGAATACTATACGATACACCTCAAATTGCCCGGGAAGCATTTTCCTGAGGATGCGGCAGCTGTATTGGTTGACGCGATTTTGAGAATAAGTATAGACGAAAGGGGAACTAAATGCTCAAAGGAAAACGAATCGGATTAGGCATCACTGCTTCACATTGCACATACGACCAATTGCTTCCTATGATCGCTTCGTTGCAAAAAGAAGGAGCGATTGTCGTTCCAATTATTACACATTCAGTTCTTCATGCTGCAACACGTTTTGGTACAGGTGAAGAGTGGATTAAACGAATAGAAGAAGCGACAGGCGAGAAAGTAGTGGCAAGTATTGTTGAAGCGGAACCATTCGGTCCATCCAATCCGCTTGATTGCATGGTAATTTCACCGCTTACAGGTAATTCCATGAGTAGGTTCGCTAATGCAGCCACTGATTCACCTGTTTTAATGGCGGCTAAAGCAACATTGCGTAATGGTAAACCGGTTGTACTTGGTATTTCTACAAATGACGCACTAGGACTTAACGGAATGAATCTCATGAAGTTATTGAATATGAAACACGTCTTTTTTATTCCATTTGGTCAAGATGATTGCATAAAAAAACCGAACTCCTTAATTTCTGATTTCTCATTATTACCCGCTACTGTTGCATCTGCGATAGATAGTAAACAATTACAGCCGTTACTAATAATTCATAATAATGCATGAAAATAGATTTTTAAATTCTGCAACATATGTTATAATTCGTTCAATAACAATTAACGAGACGAGGACTTTACAATCGGTCCTCATGATTGCTTGTTAATAATTGAAAGGAAGATATAGATGAAGAATGTTACTGTTGCAATTGTCGGCGCGACCGGAGCGGTAGGTACGAAAATACTTGAGAAGTTAGTAGAGCGTAATTTCCCTGCCACTTCCATTAAGTTACTTGCATCCAAACGTTCCGCGGGCAATGAAATCATAGCGGGTGGAAAAACGTACATTGTACAAGAAACGACTCCGGAAGCTTTTGAAGGTATCGACATTGCATTCTTTAGTGCAGGTGGGAGTATTTCCGAGAAGTTTGCACACGATGCAGTGAAAAGCGGAGCGGTTGTAATTGATAACACAAGTGCATTCCGCATGGATCCTAATACACCACTTGTCGTTCCAGAAGTGAATCCACAAGAGTTGAAAAACCATTCAGGAATCATTGCGAATCCAAATTGTTCTACTATTCAGATGGTAGCAGCGCTTAAGCCGATTAAAGACCAATATGGACTGAGCAAGCTAATCGTATCTACTTATCAGGCAGTTTCAGGTGCCGGTGTGGAAGCGATTGATGAATTAGCGGAACAAAGCAAGAAATTCACGGATCGTAGTGAAATACAAGCAGAAGTATTACCTTCCGCTTCTGCAAAACGTCATTATCCGATCGCATTCAATGCGATTCCACAAATTGATTCATTTGATGAGTCGGGCTATACATTGGAAGAACTGAAAATGATCAATGAAACAAAGAAAATATTCGGCGATCAAAACATGGCGGTAGCTGCGACATGTGTCAGATTACCAGTTGTATCTGGACATTCAGAATCGGTCTACATTGAAATTGACCAAGACAACGTCACAGTTAAAGATATCCAGTCATTGATGAGAAATGCGGAAGGAATTGTCTTGCAGGATGATCCGGCTTCACAACTCTATCCTATGCCACTTTATGCAGAAGATAAAGATGAAGTGTTTGTAGGAAGGATCCGTAAAGATTTAGATAACCCAAAAGGATTCCACCTCTGGATTGTATCGGATAACTTATTAAAAGGTGCTGCATTGAATTCAGTGCAAATCGCCGAGGCGCTTATCAAATAAATTAGTTTAGTAGAATGAAGAATGATAACGAAAAGGAATGATCAATGTGCAACTTGGAAATGTAGGGACAGCAATGGTCACTCCTTTTTCTCCTGACGGTACGATTGATTACGCCCAGACAACAAGCTTGCTTGAGCATTTGATCGCAAATGGGACAGATTCTGTCATCGTCAGCGGTACGACGGGTGAATCCCCAACGTTAACTAGTACGGAGAAGAAGGAATTACTGGACTTTGTAGTAAAGGTTGTGAATAAGCGTATTCCTGTGATTGCAGGCACAGGGACAAACAATACCGCTGAATCCATAGAGCTGACTAAGGCTGCTGAGCAATCAGGGGCTGACGGAATCATGCTTGTGACACCTTACTATAATAAGCCAGACCAAAAAGGTATGTATGCACACTTTTCAAAAATTGCTAACGCCACAACATTGCCTGTATTGCTATATAATATTCCGAGTCGTTCCATTGTCAACTTGCTTCCTGAAACCGTTATTGCATTATCGAAAATTGATAATATTAAAGCGATTAAAGAAGCGAGTGGAAATTTGGAGCAGATGGCAGAAATCATTGAAGGAACAGCGGAAGATTTTGAAGTGTACAGTGGAGATGATGGATTGACTCTGCCATTGCTTGCAATTGGCGGTAGAGGCATTATTTCAGTTTCTGCGCACATCGTAGGCAATGAAATGCAAAAAATGATTCAAGCTTTCCAAAATGGCAACATAAAAGAAGCTGCTGATCTTCACCGTTCATTATTACCGGTATTTAGAGCATTGTTCTCGACACCGAATCCTGTGCCCGTGAAATATGCGCTAGAAAAAGCAGGGGTACCAACAGGTGGCGTTCGTTTACCACTTGTGAAAATGGATGAAAAAGAAGCTGCGATAATTGATGAAACGCTTGAAAAATTTGAAAAAAGAACACGGATTCTGTAATAAACAAAAGCCGGACGACCATTCCGGCTTTTTTTGTTTGTACTGAACGCCTACTATCTCGTATAATGGAGTTTAGTCGTTGTGGGCGGGAATAGAATATAGGAGGAAACAATGTGACGAAAATACAAAATGAATTAATTAGAGTGATTCCACTAGGTGGAGTAGGAGAAGTCGGGAAGTCCATGTACGTCGTTGAAATTGACGATGAACTATTTATTATGGATTCCGGATTAATGTTCCCTGAAACGGAAATGCTAGGTATTGACTTCGTAATACCTGATATGACCTATCTGGAAGAAAATAAAGATCGGGTCAAAGGAATCTTTTTAACGCACGGCCACGAGGATGCAATTGGTTCTATTGCGTACCTATTACAGAAAGTACAAGCTCCTGTCTACGGTACAAAGTTGACATTAGCGTTAGCGAAAGAACATTTGAAGAAAATGCCAGCACCATCTAATGTTCGCTTCTTTGAAGTGACAAGTAAGAGCCGCATGAACTTCAAACGCACGCATGTAACATTCTTTTACACGACTCACAGTATCCCGGACTCTCTAGGGATTGTCTTCCACACAAGTGAAGGTGCAATCGTCAATACAGGTGAGTTTAAATTTGACCAAGCAGCAAAAGGCAAATATCGCCCTGATTTTGCGAAAATGGCTACACTTGGTGAAGAAGGAGTCTTTATCTTGATGTCCGATTCTACAGAAGCAGAGCGTCCGGGGTATACAACATCCGAGTCTGTAATTGAAAAACGTCTTTTTAAAACTTTCCACGAAGCACAAGGAAGAATATTAGTAGCCTTGTATGCATCAAACTTCATTCGTATTCAGCAAGTACTAGATCAGGCAGCAGCTCAGAAAAAGAAAGTTGCAGTTGTTGGTAAAAGTTTAGAGAGCTACTTTGAAGTCGGATTAAAACTAGGCTATTTACAAGTGGAAGAAGATATTGTAATTCCAGTAAAAGACATGGAGCGTTATGATGATCAGGACATCGTAATTATTGTTACGGGTAACCAAGGCGAGCCACTAGAAGCGTTGGAGAAAATTGTCCGTAAACATCATAGAGAAATTAATATCAAAAGTTCAGATACGGTATTGATTACATTCACGCCATCTCCTGTTATGGAAACTTCCATGTACAAGATGATGAATGAATTAGCAAAGGCTGGCGCGACTGTACTGACGTCCACACGAAATGTACACGTCTCCGGTCACGGTTCCGCTGAAGATTTGAAAATGATGTTAAACTTGATGCAACCTAAATATTTTATTCCGATACAAGGGGAATATCGTATGCTGATTGCACACTCCAAGCTAGCTCAAGAAATTGGCCTGCCTAAAAACCGTATCTTCATTGCGGATAAAGGCGACATTGTTGAATTCAAGAATGAAAAGCTTCGTATGGCGGGTAGAGTACAAGCTGGTAACGTCTTGATCGATGGTATTGGTGTAGGTGATGTAGGAAACATCGTGTTGCGTGACCGTAAGCTATTATCGCAAGATGGGATCTTTACAGTCGTTGTGACATTGAACAGAAAGCAAAAACGAATCGCTGCAGGCCCTGAAGTCGTCTCAAGAGGTTTTGTCTATGTACGCGAATCAGAGGAATTATTTGAAGAAGCGACAAAGCTGATTACTAAAATTGTCGAAAAGTATGTGAATAAAGAAACATTTGAATGGACAAACATTAAACAAGAGATCCGTGAGACATTGAGTTCGTATTTATATCAGCAAACAAAACGTCGCCCTATGATTATCCCAATCATCATGGAATACTGATCCAAACTGTTTGTTGACTAATTAAAGAACAATTGGATTTCCATGCCTTTATGGCTGGAAATCTTTTTTTCAGAAAGGGGGTTGGCAAATGGCGAAGAAACGTGCTAAAAAGAGAGCACCAGCGAAGAAGAGACAACAGAAAAAACAGCAAAGTCAAATGCAACCACTCTGGTTTGAAATTTTAGGTGTCGTCTTAATCGGTATCGCAATTATCATGATCTTTGAATTCGGTGTCATCGGTCGAGGTTTATCGGCTTTCTCCCGATTCTTATTGGGCAATTGGTATGTTGCATTGCCATTTTTGATTATTGTACAAGCGTTGATATTCATGATCAAGAGACAAATAGGGGGATATAAGCACCGAATTGTCATCGGTTGTTTATTCATCTTAAGTAGTATGCTGTTGTTCAGTCATGTTCATTTATTTCAGACATTGTATGAAAGCAAAGTTCTGATGTCAAATTCTGCACTTAAGGAAACGTGGAAAGTTCTCATCACCAATGATGGTATACATGACCAAACAGGGACGCTGGGTGGCGGTATGTTGGGCGCTGTGCTGTTCGCGATGTTTTATTCACTAGTTGATTCATCAGGCGCTACAGTGGCCGGTGTGCTGTTACTGCTCATTGGTATCATTTTGTTGACGGGAAAGGCTTTGATTCCGTTTCTGGTCGAACAAACACCTATCTTGATGAATGCTATTAAGAAAAAGTGGGCAGCGAGAGAAAAGAAGTCAGTCAAGTCACTTGAAGAAAAACGTAAAGAAAGTGCGCGCGGTAATAGAAAGACTAAGCCGAAGGCGAAGCCGGTAGACACTTCTGAAATGGAAGCAGTACATGATTATCCAGAACCGGCCAGTGAACCGATTATCTCTAGCTTCACGGCGAAAATCGAACAGGCTGCACAACCAGAAATTGTACAAGAAAAGCAGTCGATAGATAAAGTGGACACTACACTTGATCCTAAAGATCCTGCGGTTGATTATCCTGTAATGGGTGGAGAGCAAGAAAACGAATCGTATATTCTACCTTCGCCCAATTTATTGGAACCGCCTGTAGCCAGTGATCAGTCTGGAGAATATGATTTAATTCAAGCAAACGCCAAAAAACTAGAGAAAACGTTCCTAAGCTTTGGGGTCAAAGCACGAGTGACACAAGTGCATTTAGGACCAGCTGTCACTAAATATGAAATCCTGCCTGATACCGGTGTGAAAGTAAGTCGCATTGTAAGTTTGGCGGATGATATTGCATTGGCATTGGCAGCTAGCGGAATTCGTATCGAAGCACCAATTCCTGGTAAATCGGCAGTTGGAATAGAAGTGCCAAACAATGCAGTGGCGATGGTAAGTTTACGTGAAGTGCTGGAATCTAAGGAAAATAATCCTCCCGAGTCCAAGTTGCTAGTAGGTTTAGGTCGTGATGTGACAGGACAAGCCATGATGACAGAACTGAATAAAATGCCTCACGTATTGATTGCGGGTGCTACGGGAAGCGGTAAAAGTGTCTGTGTCAACGGTATCATTATGAGTATCATCATGCGGGCGAAACCACATGAAGTGAAAATGATGATGATCGATCCCAAAATGGTAGAGTTGAATGTTTTCAATGGTATCCCACATTTATTGGCGCCTGTTGTTACGGATCCTAGGAAAGCGGCGCAAGCATTGCAACGAGTTGTCTCTGAAATGGAGCGCAGATATGAGTTATTTTCCCATACTGGCACACGAAATATAGAAGGGTATAATAACCATATTGAACAATGGAATGAAGAGCACGATGAGAAACATCCGCGGATGCCGTATATTGTTGTGATCGTCGATGAGTTGGCAGACTTAATGATGGTCGCGTCAAGTGACGTAGAGGATTCCATTACACGTCTCGCACAGATGGCGAGAGCTGCTGGTATTCATTTAATCATCGCCACTCAGCGTCCAAGTGTGGATGTTATTACGGGTATCATCAAAGCAAATATCCCTTCTCGAATTGCGTTTGCTGTATCTTCAGCAATCGACTCGCGGACTATTCTGGACGGTAGCGGTGCAGAGAAGTTGTTGGGGCGAGGAGATATGTTATTCCTGCCTGCTGGTGCTTCAAAACCTACACGTATACAAGGCGCATTTGTCTCAGATGAAGAGGTGGAAGCGGTAGTGAATTTCGTTATCGAACAACAAAAAGCTCAGTATCAGGAAGAGATGATTCCGACTGAAGTGGAAGTATTAGCTCCGCATGAAGAAACCGATGATTTATATGATGAAGCAGTACAAATGGTAGTAGAAATGCAAACCGCGTCCGTTTCAATGATTCAGAGGCGTTTCCGAGTTGGATATGCTAGAGCTGCACGTATAGTGGATCAAATGGAAGCACATGGTGTGGTTGGACCGCCTGAAGGTAGTAAGCCAAGACAGGTATTACTCAATAAGTCAGAGCTGGAAATGTAAGGCTTCAGTTGTTCTTATTTTGATAAGTCGAAGTTATTCGTAATTTTGGCTAGATATTTCCTTCTACCTAAGTAAATGTTATAGTGAAGGTAGAAGGGAATTATCATTCCAGGCTATTAGAATAGAGTGTATCATCCAATATTTAGCAGAGCGGAAAGCGCTACCATGCAATGTAACACAGCCACTGTTTTTATGAACGTCAAAAGGGGAAAGGTAATAAATTCCCGAGTGATTAATTAACAATGATTCTTTCGTATCCAATTATTGGGTAAAAAGTAGTGTCGATAGGGTATAAGACGTATAGCGTCCTAACATAATACCAAAATTAGCCAGGGGAGGTCATTAATCATGAAAAAAAGAAAATTTGGTCTAGCGATGTCTTTAGTGTTAGCTGCAGGTACAATGTTAGCAGCATGTGGCTCTGACGATAAGGACAAAAACAATGCGGGTGAAAAGCCGGCAACAGGAGACAACGGTGAGAAAAGCGAATTCTCAATTGCTATGGTAACTGACGTTGGAGGAATTGATGATAAATCATTCAACCAATCTGCATGGAAAGGCGTTAAAGAATTCGGGGAAGATCAAGGATGGGAAAAAGGAACTGGCGGATACGATTACCTTCAGTCAACTGGCCCGGAAGATTATACAACTAACCTTAACAACTTGGCTCGTCGTGATTTCAACTTAATTTTCGGAGTAGGTTTCTTGATGGAAGATGCAATTGAAGATATTGCAGCACAACAAAAAGATACTCAATTCTCAATTATTGATGGTGAAGTAGATGCTCCAAACGTAGCTAGCATCCTCTTTAAAGAACAAGAAGGCGGATACTTAGCTGGAGTCGCTGCTGGATTAATGACAAAATCAAATAAGATTGGTTTCATTGGTGGTATGGACAATCCTGTAATCGAGCGGTTTGAAGCTGGATTCCTTGAGGGTGTTAAATCAGTTAAGCCTGAAATCAAAGTAGATTCAAAATATGTAGGTGCATTTGATAAAGCGGAACTTGGTAAAGCTGAGGCGGGTCGTATGTATTCTTCTGGCGTAGACATTATTTTCCACGCTGCTGGCGGAACAGGTAACGGTGTATTCTCAGAAGCGAAAGAACGTAAGCAAGCAGATAAAGATGCATACGTTTGGGTAATCGGTGTTGACTCTGACCAGTACGAAGAAGGTAAAGTTGGAGATGACAACGTTACACTTACATCTATGTTAAAACGTGTTGACGTAGCAGTTAAAGACATTGCCGATTTGTCAATGGCTGGTAACTTCCCTGGTGGGGAAACAAAAGTATATGGCCTTTCAGATGACGGTTTAGGTCTTGCTGATTCACGTGGCGCTATTCCACAAGACGTATTGGATCAAATTGATGAACATGCACAAAAAATTGCAAATGGTGAAATTGAAGTACCAGAGTTTGTAGAAAAAAAGAAATAAGGTCATTAAACAGATGAAGGCCGGTTTCATATCCGGCCTTCATTTCATTAAATTAATAAAATAAAGGTTCCTTGGTCATTGTTCCGAAACTTTTATTTTATTAATTTCTAAGATTAATAATAAAAAATATCTGTAAGCTACTTATAAAAATGGTAAAGCTTTCAACTTTTCACATGGGGGTTTTATCACGTATTATTGAAGAGAAGAGTCGTGCTACTTAATTCTATTGAATTCAATTATGGGCAAGGAAGTGATTGGGATGGATTATGTAATTGAAATGCTAGACGTTTCAAAAAAGTTCGGAAATTTCTATGCAAATGATCATATTACATTACAACTGGAGAAAGGCGAGATTCACGCATTGCTAGGTGAAAACGGTGCTGGGAAATCGACCCTAATGAATGTATTATTTGGTTTGTATCAACCGGATGGTGGAGAAATTCGTGTCCGTGGCGAAAATGTAGCCATCACTGATCCCAACGTGGCAAATGATCTAGGAATTGGGATGGTGCATCAGCATTTTATGTTGGTGGAGAATTTAACGGTTACCGAAAATATTATTTTAGGTAGTGAGCCAACTAAATCTGGAATTATCAACATTAAGGATTCTGCGAAAAAAGTAGCGGAAATTTCTAAGATGTATGGGCTAGATGTGGATCCTTACGCCAAAATAGAAGATATTTCCGTAGGTATGCAACAACGTGTCGAAATTCTCAAGACACTTTATCGTGGAGCAGATATCTTAATATTTGATGAACCTACCGCATCATTAACGCCTCAGGAAATTGAAGAATTATTGAATATTATGAAAAAGCTCGTTGCAGAAGGAAAATCAATCATCTTGATCACCCATAAACTGGCGGAAATTATGAATGTCTCAGACAAAGTAACTGTCATCCGCAAAGGTAAAGGAATTGGTACTGTTATTACATCGGAAACGAATCCCGAAGAGTTGGCGACGTTGATGGTAGGACGTCAAGTCACATTTAAAACGGAAAAAGGTCCATCTCATCCTACTGAAGAAGTATTGAAGATAGAAAATCTACAAGTTAATGACTACCGGGGTGTTGCTAAATTAAAAGGCCTTAATCTTTCAGTACGCCGCGGTGAAATTGTTGGAATTGCCGGCATTGATGGGAACGGCCAATCCGAATTAATCGAAGCAATTACTGGCTTAACTAAAGTGAAGAGCGGGAAGATTTTCATCAATGATGAAGATGTCACAAATAAAAAACCGCGAAAAATTACTGAAACCGGTATTGGACATATTCCACAAGACCGCCACAAGCACGGACTTATATTAGACTTTTCAGTGGCGTATAATACCGCGCTTCAATCGTATTATCATGAACCATTATCTAAAGGTGGAATCATGGATTATAAAGTGATCAATGAAAAAGCAGAAGAACTGATCAAAGAGTACGATGTGCGAACGCAAGGTACACATGAATTAGCGAGAGCATTATCCGGTGGGAATCAGCAAAAGCTAATCATAGGACGGGAAATTATGAGAAATCCGGATTTACTGATTGCGGCATTACCTACTCGTGGTTTGGACGTTGGAGCAATCGAGTTTATTCATCGGCGTCTAATTGAGCAACGTGACAGTGGAAAAGCGGTTTTACTCATTACATTTGAATTGGATGAAGTCATGAACGTTTCAGATAAAATCGCAGTTATTTATGATGGAACTATAGTAGGTACCGTAATTCCACAAGAGACAACGGAACAAGCACTAGGATTAATGATGGCAGGCCATTCAAAAGATGTTGCTGAGAAAAAAGTTCTAGCTGCTGAGAAGGACGGTGATGAACATCATGTCGAATAAAATGATCAATATACTGGTCCCGGTGATTTCGATCTTTTTAGGGCTCTTAGTAGGCGCGGTCGTGATGCTGATCAGTGATTATAACCCAATCACAGGCTATATGGCATTATGGAATGGTATTTTCGGTGATTCTTATGCCATTGGTGAAACTATTCGTCAAATCAGTCCATACTTACTAGCAGGACTTGCAGTAGCGTTTGCATTTAGAACTGGACTTTTTAATATCGGAGTAGAAGGACAACTAATTGTGGGCTGGTTTGCTGCGGCTTACGTTGGGATGGCGTTCGATCTTCCTAAAATTATTCACTTACCTTTTGCACTCATAGCAGCCGCTGTTGCTGGGGCCCTCTGGGGACTTGTACCAGGTATTTTGAAAGCAACATTGAAAGTACATGAAGTTATTGTCACGATTATGATGAACTACATTGCCTTACATGTGGTTAACGCATTAATTAAAACACTCTCCGGTGGTGGATTCAAATTGGAGCGTATCCATGAATCGGCCTCGCTTCGGTCGGAGTTCTTATCAAATCTAACGGACTACTCCACATTGCATTACGGAATTTTTGTAGCATTGGCTATGGTTGTTGTCATGTGGTTCATTTTAGAGAAAACGAAGACTGGATATGAATTGAAATCTGTAGGATATAACGATAATGCAGCCCGATATGCGGGGATGAGCGCCAACAAGAATATTATTCTTGCAATGGTCATTTCTGGTGCGTTCGCTGGACTAGGAGGTGCGATGGAAGCGCTTGGTACGTTTGGTAACATGTCTTCCATGGGTGGCTTTACAGGGATCGGTTTTGATGGAATCGCTGTAGCCTTGCTTGGTGCGAATACGCCACTTGGTGTCATCTTCGGGGCCACATTATTCGGTTCATTGAAATATGGTGCGAATAATATGCCGAATGAAGCAGGCATTCCAGTAGAAATTGTTTCAATTATTATAGCATTGGTTATTTTCTTTGTTGCTTGCGGATACATCATCCGTGTAGGACTCATACGTTTGCGCAACAAGAAGGAGGCAAAGTGACATGTTAGATGTATTATATTTCATCATACCTATAACAATTGCTTCTGCAGCTCCTCTTATTTTTACAGCAATTGGCGGTGTATTCTCTGAGCGATCCGGAGTCATCAATATTGGATTGGAAGGCCTCATGATTATGGGTGCATTTATCGGGATCCTGTTCAACCTGTTTTTCGCGGATACCTTTGGTGCATGGACACCTTGGATTGCATTAATTGTGGCAATGCTCGTTTCGGCTTTGTTTGCAACACTTCACGCTATAGCGTCTATCTCGTTCCGAGCGGATCAAGTAGTATCAGGTGTAGCGATTAACATGTTAGGACTTGCCATTGCATTATTCTCAGTAAAAATGATTTTTGGTAAAGGTCAAACTGATTTCATTCAACAAAAAATCCCAAGATTCAACGTACCATTTTTGGAAGATATCCCAATCATAGGACCCATGTTCTTTAAATTAGTTTATGGCTCTTCAATTTTGGCGATAGCTGTTGCATTTATTGCATGGTTTGTTATTTACAAGACGCCATTTGGTTTACGTCTTCGCTCAGTAGGAGAGCATCCGATGGCGGCAGATACGATGGGAATCAAAGTAACAAAAATTCGATATATCGCAGTTCTGATTTCTGGTGGACTGGCCGGGATCGGTGGGGCAGTTTATTCTCAAACCATCACGAATGATTTCGGACATGCGACAATAAATGGGCAAGGATTCATGGCACTTGCAGCGATGATCTTTGGGAAATGGCACCCACTGGGAGCTATGGGAGCCGCGCTATTCTTCGGATTTGCGCAGGCACTAGCCATCAGTTCTTCTAGTATTACGTTCTTAGCAGACATCCCACCAGTGTATTTCCATATCTTCCCTTACGTTTTAACTATTCTAGCGCTTGCTGGATTCCTAGGAAAAGCGAAAGCACCAAAAGCACTTGGTAAACCTTACGTTAAAGGAAATAGATAAAAACTAGAAAAGCTAGCTGGAGATACATACTCTTCAGTTAGCTTTTCTAAGGTTGTAGTGATAATAAGTCAAGATTTCATTCATCTTCCGCTTCAGTCCTAGCTAAAGTCTATCTTTAGCGCACGAAAGTTGTATCATTTTCCAAATGACAGGCTAAAATGTATAGTGAGACTAGGAATACATATAATAAGGTAAACGAGGTGTTTGTATGTTCAATAAAACAAAATTACAAAATGGCGTACATTTGTATATACGTAAAACGGAACAATTTAAAACGGTGAATGTGACAATTAAGTGGAAAGCACCACTGGATCAAAAGAAAGCTTCTGAACGTACAGTGTTGGCAAATGTGATGGAGGATTCGACGAAGCAGTACCCAACATTAAGTTCAATGCGCAAGGCGCTTGACGAGTTGTACGGTACAGTATTATTTACGGACGTCTCAAAGAGAAGCTCTCAGCATATGGTTTCACTTTATACAGAATGTGTAAACGATGATTTTTTTGCAGGAGAAGACATCTTTAAACAGTTGTGGCAATTGATTCGTTCTGTAGTGTTTGATCCAAATGTAACGGATAAGGCTTTTGATCCCGATGTAACAGAGAGGGAAAAACGTAATGTCCGTGATCGGATTCGTTCTATATATGACGACAAAACACGTTTCGCACAGAAACGCATGCTTGAAATCATGAGACCGAATCACCCGGCATCAATTTCAGCTTACGGCACAGAAACTGCGGTGTCTGAAATTACAAGTGAAAGTCTTTATGCTACATATGAAGATATGATGAATAATGATTTGATTGATATTTATGTAGTAGGCGATATAGATGAGAATGATATCATTGAGCAAATTAAACAGTTCTTACCATTTGCAGCTAGAGATGCGGCGAAACAAAATGAATTTTTGGATGTGAAAGTGTCAGGTTCTGTGAATACAGTCAGAGAAAAACAAGACATGAAACAAGGTAAACTTCATCTTGGTTTCCATACACCTGTATCTTTCCATCATCCTGATTACCATAAGATGCAAATAACAAATGGTGTTTTCGGTGGCTTTGCTCATAGTAAATTATTTATGAACGTGAGAGAAAAGGAAAGTATGGCATACTATGCGAATAGTGCATTTGCATCGCATTATGGTATCGTCTATGTCACGGCGGGTATTGATGCGGATTTGGAAGAGAAAGCTGTCAAGTTAATTCTTGAGCAACTAACGGCATTACAAAATGGCGAGAGTACAGAAGTCGAGTTAAGTCAGACGGTCGCACTTCTAGAAAACAGCATCTTGAGTGCAAATGATTCAGCCCGCAGTCAGATTGAAATTTTTGATCAATATAAAGAATTAGACGAGAACTTCACGGCTGAACGATTAATCGAAAAGTGGGAATCGGTCACATTGGAAGATATAAAGGAAATGGCGAATACAATTCAATTGGAAATTGTGTATTTGCTGTCAGGTAAGGAGGATGTTTCCGAATGAAAGAAGTAAATTTTGATCAACTACAAGAGAAGATTTATACTGAAACACTAGATAATGGTTTAAAAGTTGTTATTCTACCGAAACGTGGATTTTCTAAAACGTTTGTAACGTTTACGACGAAATATGGGTCCATTGATCGTACGTTTAAACCGCATGGCAAAGATGAACTCATTACAGTACCTGATGGTATTGCCCATTTTCTAGAACACAAAATGTTTGAGAAAGAAGATGGAGATGTTTTTCAGAAGTTTAGTTTAAATGGTGCCTCTGCCAACGCTTATACAACATTTGGTAGAACGGCATACCTTTTTTCTGCAACCAATAAACTAAAAGAAAACACAAAAATATTACTCGATTTTGTTCAACAACCCTATTTCACGAAACAAACTGTTGATAAAGAAAAGGGTATTATTGCCCAGGAAATTACCATGTATGATGACCAGCCCGACTGGCGATTATATTTTGGCACAATTGAAAACCTCTATGAAAACCATCCGGTAAAAATCGATATTGCCGGGACTGTAGAGTCTATTCAGGACATTACAGCTGAACATTTATATACATGTTATGAGACATTCTATCATCCATCCAACATGTTACTGTTTATCGTGGGAGCAGTGAAGCCGGAAGAAATGATGGCGTTTGTTAAAGAAGATCAAGCAAAGAAATCGTTCGATAAACCAGAGGTGATTGAACGCCAATTCCCGTCAGAATCAAATGAAGTCGATGTGCCTGCACGTACATTGACGATGGATGTTTCAAAACCGAAATTGAATATCGGTATGAAATGTACCAAGGTAGATTTACAAGGACAAGAGATGCTTGAAACGGAATTGTCAGCAAACCTCGTATTAGATAGTCTATTCGGTCGCACATCTGCATTTTATGAAAAAGCGAACGCAGAAGGCTTAGTTGATGAATCGTTCTCATATGAGTTCTCCTTGGAAGAAGGCTACGGTTTTGCGATGGTCGGTTCTGATACAGATGAGCCAGAGCGCTTGGAAAAATTGATTCGTCATACGATTAAAGACGCAAAATTAAATTGGCCAGTGCAAGAAGAAGATTTGGATAGGATGCGTAGAAAGAAAATTGGTCAATTTATGCGTTCATTGAATTCCATCGAATTTATCGCGAACCAATACACACGATATGAATTTAACGATATGAATTTATTCGATGTCGTACCGACTTTAGAGAAGTTATCGATGGATAAACTAAAAGAAGCATTTGCAACGTTCACGGATGACAATAGCTATACAATCTTCAAAGTCATGCCACCGAAGCAATGAGTATGAAGCGTTTTGCACTCGTTTTAGGTGCATCCGGAGGGATTGGGGAAGTGATCTGTAAACAACTAGCTAAAGCGGGGTGGTCTTTGTATATGCACTATAATGCAAATAAAAGCCAGCTCGATCTATTGCGTTATGAATTGGAAAAGACTTATCCCAACCAACAATTCCGTAGTGTGCAAGCAGACTTTAGAGTTGAATGGGCAGCAGAGAAATTGGCAGCTGACATGCAAAGCGTTCAAGCAATTGTTGTAGCTAACGGTCAGTCAGTTGTCAAACTGTTATCGGAGACAAGCGAAATGGAAATGTCGGAATTGTGGCAGGTCCACATGCAGAATCCAGCCCGTTTAATCGCACTGTTATCTGAAAAACTACGCAAGCATGAGGTCTCCTATATTGTATTTATCGGATCAATATGGGGCAGTACTGGTGCTGCAGGTGAAGTAATGTATTCTGCAGTCAAAGGTGCACAGCATGCCTTCGTCAAAGCATATGCAAAGGAATCCGCGTATTCAGGCATACGGGTCAATGCTATTGCCCCGGGATGGATCGACACCCGCATGAATCAAGAGTTTTCTGCAGAGGAACGTCAGATGGTACTTGAACAGATTCCGCTTTTGTCAGTCGGGACACCGCAAGAAATAGCGAATATGGTCGAATTTATGTTGAGTGGCAAAGCAAATTATATGACAGGTGAAATAATTCAAATCAATGGTGGCTGGTATATTTAAAGCCTTGGGAAAAGGACAATGCCTGTTGTCCTTTTCTTTTTTTCTTTTATTCGCTTTGGCAATCCGCTATTATAGAACTAAGTGCATACTTGTGCGTTCTGGAAAAAGTAGTTTTATGAAGGAGTGTGTTGAATGGGAGAATGGTATGTCGAATATGAGTTGCAAGTCAATCGGCCTGGATTGCTAGGGGATATTGCTTCCCTACTTGGTATGTTACGAGTAGATATTGTGACTATTAATGGGGTAGATGGCAGATACCGTGGTATGCTCGTTCACACTGATCATGATCAGCAAATTAAACGTTTCGAGTTGATCGCTTCTACTATGGATGCGATTGTCATCCATAAGATCAGAGAACCTAAATTGCGTGATGTATTAGCTGTCCGACATGGACATTATATTCAGCGCGGTACCGATGACCGAAGAACCTATCAATTCATAAGAAGTGAGCTTGGAATCTTAGTGGACTTTTTAGCAGAGATCTTCAAACAAGATGGTCATAAACTAATCGGTGTCCGTGGAATGCCGCGGGTAGGAAAAACAGAATCCGTAGTAGCGGCAAGTGTTTGTGCTAATAAAAAATGGGTCTTTTTATCTTCCACGATGATTAAACAAACGATTAGAACGAGTATGATGGGGGATGAATTTTCAGACGATAACATTTTTATACTTGACGGGATCGTGACACGAAAAACTTCTGACGAACGTCATATGCAATTAGTACGTGAAATTATGGGCTTGCCGACAATTAAAGTGGTTGAGCATCCGGATATGTTTGTGAAGCAATCCGAATATACAATGGAAGATTTTGATATAATTATAGAGTTGCGGACGACTGTAGATCAAGAGATCACTTACGACATTTTAGAGAAGAATGATCCACTATCCAACCGTAATACTATGGGCGGCTTTAATATGTTTAATTGATTGAAATGAGTTAGGTGGGTGTTGAATTTGATCGGAATAGGTGCTCGTTTAAAAGAAGCGAGGATTTCAAAAGGATTGACGTTAGAAGCTTTGCAGGACAGTACGAAAATCCAGCAACGTTATCTATCAGCAATTGAAAATGAAGAATTTCAAGTTATTCCTGGCGCTTTCTATGTACGTGTTTTTATTAAACAGTATGCAGAAGCGGTTGACTTGGATGCGGATGAAATACTGAGTCTTTATCAAGATGAGTATGAACCGGCAGTGCAAGAAAAACAGGAAAAAATTGTGCCAGCGACTATGCAACGTAGTGCAGGTTCAAAGCAGAGTAACCAATTAAAAGAAGCAATGCCAAAAATAATTGTTGCACTATTTATTATAATGATTTTAGTGATTGTTTATACGTTACTAAGAGACAATGCATCAGAACCAACTGTAGATGATGAATCATCAGACCCTATTTCGTCAGTTGTAACTGATCCGCAACAGGATTCAAACCAAGTGGTTAAGAAGCCTGTTGAACACGCTTCTACTGTGGGTGAAACCTCTATATTCAAATTATCTGATCCTGAAAATATCACAGTGGTTATCAAGACTACGGGTAACTCTTGGATTTCAGTAACGGATCAAGATGGCGAAGAACGCATGCCGAAACCAAGTGGTGCCCGAGTAGTACAAGAAGGCGAAACAATTGAAATTCAAGCGGACGATGCAGAAAGTTTGAGAATACGAGTTGGTAATTACGAAAATGCAGAACTGACTGTTAATGGACAACGAGTAGATTACCCAACAGATCTCGTCCCACAAAACATTGTGTTAAAAAAACCATAATAAAATAGTCATCTAAAGAGGTGACTATTTTATTCTTTATAAGTAGATTTTACCGTTAGAAAGGCGGACATGTAATGAATTTACCAAATAAAATTACGCTCTCGAGAGTATTTATGATCCCTATTTTCATCCTGTTTCTTACAGTGGACTTTGGTTGGGGAATGATTCAGCTAGGTGGAGTAGAAATGCCTGTTGAACATTTGGTGGGCGCGATCATCTTTATCATAGCTTCTACAACTGACTGGCTAGATGGATACTTAGCAAGGAAAAACAATTTAGTAACAAATATGGGGAAGTTTTTGGATCCGTTAGCAGATAAATTACTAGTCTCAGCTGCTTTTATTTTATTAGTGGAAATGGGGACGGCTCCTGCATGGATTGTGATTGTTATTATCAGTAGAGAATTTGCGGTTACAGGATTACGGTTGATTTTAGCGGGTGGTGGGGAAGTAGTTGCAGCGAACCAGTTAGGTAAAATTAAAACAGTTACGCAACTACTAGCGATATCATTCCTTTTATTGCATAATATTTTCTTCGAAGCGATTGGTATTCCATTTGGAACCATCATGTTGTACATTGCATTAGTATTTACAGTATGGTCAGGTATCGATTACTTTGTTAAAAATCGCAAAATTTTAGTGGAGTCAATGTGAGGAGTGAAGTGTATTCATGAAAGCAGAAATTATTGCGGTAGGGTCTGAACTTCTTCTGGGACAAATCACGAATACCAATGCTAGGTTCATATCGGCTAAATTAGCTGAAGCTGGAATAGATGTGTATTGCCATACCGTTGTAGGGGATAATCCTAAACGCTTGTCACAAACAATTCAGTTGGCTCAGCAACGTGCAGACATCCTGATCTTTAGTGGCGGTCTCGGACCCACAAAAGATGACTTGACAAAGCAAACTATTGCAAGTGAATTGGGTTGTGAGCTTATATCTGATGACGATGCGATGAAAACGATCGAAGATTATTTTACTCAAGTCGGAAAAGTGATGACTGAAAATAATAAACAGCAAGCCCTTGTATTAAAAGGTTCTACGGTATTGCCGAATCGAAATGGTATGGCACCAGGCATAGCAATAGGAAAAGATGGTAAACAGTATATTCTGCTGCCCGGCCCGCCGCATGAAATGGAGCCCATGTTTGAACAAGAAGCAATTCCATACTTACTCGGTGTATATGGTAAACAAGATGTAATCTCTTCAAAGGTATTGAAGTTACAAGGAATAGGCGAATCGGAATTGGAAGTCCGTATCCAAGCTATTCTTGAGAAGCAGACGAATCCAACAATTGCACCACTTGCTTCACCGGGTATGGTTAACCTACGTATTACCGCAAAAGCCAAAACGGAAGAAGAAGCACAGAAATTGATATCACCTGTGGAACAGGAAATTCGTTCTATTGTAGGGGAGTTTATCTACGGTGTGGATGATGATACACTGGCTTCCAAAACGACTGAATTGTTGCTTCAAAATGACTGGACTATTTCTGCTGCAGAAAGTCTAACAACCGGTATGTTTATGGCGGAACTTGGTTCAGAAGCGGGAATAGGTAACGCGCTAAAAGGCGGCCTTGTGGTATATAATAAAGAGATGAAAGTGGAGCAATTGGGTATTTTACCATCATTACTTGATTACCATGGGATTGTCAGTGCAGAGTGCGCTGAATCGATGGCGGAAAGCGTTCGGGAGAGATTCACTACAACATTTGGAGTGAGCCTGACTGGTGCTGCTGGCCCTGAGCCACATGATGGTCAGCCAGCCGGTACAGTTTGGATTGGCATTGCAGCAGAAGGTATGAAGACAACATCTTATAGACTTCAGCTATCAGGTTCTCGTAATACAAATCGTAAACGTTCTGTTCAATTTGCTTTACATTATCTCATTCAAATAATCAAAGAGAAAAAAGAACTGAAGTATTGAATTTTGCTAGTGAATTAGCTGGCAAAATTCAATTCATCTCAGCTTTTTGCGCTTGTTTTTCAATTTCTATTACTGATTTATCGAATACCCGTTCGTTTAATTCTTGTGTATTCTGTTGGGAAAAGGTATAATAAGAGTAGAAAAAGAGTTTGAGGAGGAATTGTAATTGAGCAATCGTAAAGCGGCATTAGATATGGCATTAAAACAAATAGAGAAACAATTTGGTAAAGGTTCTGTCATGAAAATGGGAGAAAAGACTGATCTTCAAATTGATACATCATCATCAGGTTCACTAGCTTTGGATGCGGCGCTAGGAATAGGTGGATATCCACGTGGACGAGTAATTGAAATATATGGACCAGAGAGTTCTGGTAAAACAACCGTTTCTTTGCATGCAATTGCAGAAGTACAAGCAAGTGGTGGTACTGCGGCGTTTATTGATGCAGAACACGCATTAGATCCTGTCTATGCACAAAAGCTAGGTGTCAATATCGACGAGTTGCTATTATCACAGCCAGATACAGGTGAGCAAGCATTGGAAATTGCAGAAGCACTTGTTCGTTCAGGTGCGGTAGATATCGTGGTAGTGGACTCAGTAGCAGCACTTGTACCAAAAGCTGAAATCGAAGGCGAGATGGGTGACGCACACGTTGGTTTGCAAGCTCGGTTGATGTCTCAAGCATTACGTAAACTTTCTGGTGCTATTAATAAATCCAATACTATTGCAGTCTTCATTAACCAGATTCGTGAAAAAGTAGGTGTCATGTTCGGGAATCCAGAAGTAACACCAGGTGGACGTGCATTGAAGTTCTATGCTTCTGTTCGTCTCGAAGTACGTAGAGGTGAAGCAATCAAGCAAGCTAACGATATTATGGGTAATAAAACAAGAATTCGTGTCGTGAAAAATAAAGTTGCACCACCATTCCGTACAGCAGAAGTAGACATCATGTATGGTGAAGGAATTTCAAAAGAAGGTGAAATTCTAGATTTAGGATCTGAATTGGAAGTAGTCCAAAAGAGTGGTGCTTGGTATTCTTATGAAGGCGAACGTTTAGGTCAAGGTCGTGAAAATGCGAAACAATTCTTGAAGGAAAACTTGAAAATGCGTGATGAAATCGCGTCTAAAATCCGTGAATCATACGGTTTGAATGCTACGAACTATGTGATTGCAGCGCATGATGAAGAGGACGAGCTGGATGATTTATTAACACTTTCGGAAGAAAAGTAAGTTATATATGGAAGTAAAACCGCCAATTGGCGGTTTTTTTATAAATATTTATAAGAATTAGTATGGGAATGACATACTTCCAGCTAATATAGAACCTAAAGCTTATTTGAATGAATAAGTGAAATGTGAAGTGGAAAGACTCAAGCAAAAAACAAAAAGAGTCTGTGAGAATGATTTTTCCTCCATCATTCCTTGACACAATAAAAATACAACTATACAATTAAAGTGGCGTATTATATACGTCCTATATTTAACAAACCAATCAATTGTTTTTGGCGGTATGTTGATTTTAACTTAATTCAGCAAAATGAAAAGTTAAGTAAAAAGTAGTGACATCAATAGAAAATTAGTCCCGAAACAGCAGGTTTTCTACTACCCGTTGGATTAAGTTAAGCCTTAGGTGTTTTCACAGATCATCGGGACATTACCGAGAAGCTTCGGTAACTAGTAAAGTGAATATATTCGCCGTGGCAAAATTGATTATACAAGCCGACTGAAAAGAAAAGAATAAGCAGGAGGAGGTGACCTCAATGGGTATTGAAATACTCATCTCCGTTTTGCTAAGTCTCATCGTCGGTGCAGTTGTTAGCTTTTTTATATTGAAAAATGTGAATGATTCAAAAGTAACTGGTGCCAAACATACTGCCAACCAACTCGTCGAAGAGGCGAAGCGTGAAGCGGAGTCAGTGAAGAAAGAGGCACTGTTAGAAGCGAAAGATGAAACTCACGAACTGCGGATTGAAGCAGAAACTGAAGTCCGTGAGAGAAGGACGGAATTACAGAAACAGGAAAACCGTCTCTTACAGCGTGAAGAAAACCTTGATCGCAAGGATGATGCGCTCAATAAAAGAGAAGCAGGTCTAGAGCGCAAAGAAGATGCGCTATTAGAAAGACAACAGCATATTGAAGAGATGGAACGCAAAGCGGAACAACTCGTTACTACACAGAAGACCGAATTAGAGAGAATTTCTTCGTTAACAAGAGATGAGGCAAAACGCATCATCTTGGAAGATGTCGAAGAAGAGCTTTCTACGGATATTGCTGTCATGACAAAAGAATCTGAGCAACGGGCTAAAGAGGAATCCGAGCGTAAAGCACGTGAAATCCTATCATTGGCATTGCAACGGTTTGCGGCAGATCATGTGGCTGAAACTACAGTCTCTGTCGTTAATTTGCCGAATGATGAGATGAAAGGTCGCATCATTGGTCGTGAAGGACGAAATATTCGTACACTTGAGACGCTTACAGGTATTGATTTGATTATTGACGATACGCCAGAAGCCGTCATTCTATCCGGTTTCGATCCAGTCCGGAGAGAAACAGCGAGATTGGCTTTGGAAAAATTGGTTCAGGATGGACGAATTCATCCTGCACGTATCGAAGAAATGGTCGACAAATCTAGAAGAGAAGTGGACGAGTTAATCCGAGAAAAAGGAGAACAAACTACATTCGATGTAGGTGTTCATAACTTGCATCCGGATATGATCAAAATTCTTGGTCGTTTGCACTTCCGTACGAGTTACGGGCAGAATGTCTTGAAACACTCCATTGAAGTAGCCTATTTAACTGGTTTACTGGCAGCAGAGCTTGGAGAAGACGTAACACTTGCTAGACGCGCTGGTTTACTACATGATATCGGTAAAGCGATTGACCATGAGGTAGAAGGTAGTCACGTGCAGATTGGTAAAGAGTTGGCAGTGAAATATAAGGAACATCCAGTTGTCATTAACAGTATTGCTTCCCACCACGGTGATGAAGAAGCTACCTCTGTTATCGCAGTGCTAGTAGCCGCGGCAGATGCATTATCTGCAGCAAGACCAGGTGCTCGCAGTGAAACATTGGAAAATTATATTAAACGTCTGCAAAAGCTCGAAGAAATTTCGGAATCATACGAAGGTGTGGAGAAGTCATTTGCTATTCAGGCTGGACGAGAAGTGCGAATCATTGTTCGTCCTGAACAGATCGATGATATTACCGCACATCGTTTAGCACGTGATATACGAAAACAAATCGAGGAAGAATTGAACTACCCAGGGCATATCAAAGTGACGGTCATACGGGAGACCCGCGCAGTAGAGTATGCGAAATAATACCTAACACAAAACAGCTTCCGATTCGTTTGGAAGCTGTTTTCATTTTGGAAAGAGGTTAATACAGATGAAAGTACTATTTATTGGAGATATTGTAGGATCGATGGGAAGAGAAATGGTAATTGATTATTTATCACGTTTGAAGCGAAAATATCAAGCAGACGTAATTATCGCGAATGGTGAAAATGCAGCTTCAGGTAGAGGAATTACAAAAGCCATCTATCATGATTTATTGCATGCTGGAGTAGATGTCATCACGATGGGAAACCATACATGGGATCAACGTGAAATTTATGATTTCATTGACGAAGTGGACTATTTGATTCGACCTGCCAACTTCTCAGAGCAAGCACCCGGTAAAGGTATGACATCCATTACAAAAAATGGTGTTACACTTTCCGTTATTAATTTACATGGTCGCACATTCTTGCCACCGCATGATGATCCATTTGCTAAAGCTGATGAACTAGTGGAAGAAGCTTTGCAAACATCACCATTGGTTTTTGTAGACTTTCACGCAGAAGCTACAAGTGAAAAGATTGCAATGGGATGGCACTTGGACGGAAAAGTATCTGTAGTGGTAGGGACACATACACATGTCCAAACTGCAGACGAACGAATCTTGCCAGGGGGTACTGCATATTTAACGGATGCAGGTATGACAGGCCCGTATGATGAAATTTTAGGAATGAAAAAAGCAGACGTATTGTATCGCTTCTATACCAACTTACCAACCCGCTTCGAGGTACCGAAAAGTGGAAGACCACAGCTAAACGGCATGTTTGTAGAATTGGATGACAAAACTGGTAAAGCGCTCAAAATTGAACGAATCCGAATTAACGAAGATCATCCGTTCAAAAACTAATTATCTAGGTGTCTAAATCCTTCTTGTCTATCATAGGATGTCGTATGGAATATACGCGTTCCATAGACATTGCAAAATAAGGAGGAAATATCGTGAGTCCCTTGAAAGTATCATCTCGCTCAAATCCGAACTCAGTAGCAGGAGCATTGGTTGCAGTGATCCGTGAACAAGGCTATGCCGAAATCCAGGCAGTCGGCGCTGGTGCATTAAATCAAGCAATCAAAGCAATTGCAATCGCAAGAGGATTCGTTGCACCAAGTGGAGGCGACCTAATTTGCGCGCCTGCCTTCACCGATATCGAAATCAACGGAGAAGCTAGAACAGCGCTCAAACTTTTCGTTGAAAAAAAGGAACGTAAGTAGAATACAAAAGACCACGAATCAATATGTGGTCTTTTTTTCATGACAAACCAGCGACATTTTTCCGCTTTGCTGTCATATCACACAAAAGTTCAGTATAATAACATCAGGTATGCTTATTTCCCGATAAGTAATAGAAAGGGGCTTCTGCAATGAATGAAGAACAGCGCTTGCAAGCTGGACTCGCAACAAAAGACAAATCGAAACCAGATAGCGTGAAAAAAGACTATAGCAAATATTTCGAGTCTGTGTATAGTGGGCCTTCTCTAAAAGACGCAAAAAAACGCGGGAAAGAAGAAGTGGAATATCACGATAACTTTCAAATAGATCAACGCTTTAAAGGAATGGGACAAGGTCGTAAATTCTTTATTCGAACATTTGGTTGTCAAATGAACGAACATGATACGGAAGTAATAGCTGGTATTCTTATGGCATTAGGATATGATGCCACTGACAATGTAAAAGAAGCTGATGTCATATTGCTTAATACATGTGCAATCCGAGAAAATGCGGAAAACAAAGTGTTTGGTGAATTAGGGCATTATAAACCGCTTAAATTAACAAATCCTGATTTATTAATCGGTGTATGTGGCTGCATGTCGCAAGAAGAATCCGTCGTAAATAAAATCTTGAAAACGTATGATCAAGTGGATTTGATTTTCGGGACACATAACATCCATCGCTTGCCGAACATCTTACATGAAGCGTATATGTCTAAAGAGATGGTTATTGAAGTGTGGTCCAAGGAAGGCGACGTGATCGAGGACTTGCCAAAAGTCCGTCACGGTAAGATTAAAGCATGGGTTAATATAATGTATGGATGCGATAAGTTCTGCACGTACTGTATCGTGCCGTATACGCGCGGCAAAGAACGCAGCAGACGACCAGCAGATATCATTCAAGAAGTTCGCCAGTTGGCTGCCCAAGGGTATAAAGAAATCACCTTACTCGGGCAAAATGTTAATGCCTACGGAAAAGATTTTGACGATATTACATACCGTCTAGGTGATCTAATGGATGAGTTACGCTTAATTGATATCCCGAGAATTCGTTTCACCACAAGTCACCCTCGTGATTTTGATGACCACTTGATAGAAGTCCTTGCAAAAGGTGGAAACTTGGTAGATCATATTCATTTGCCTGTACAATCAGGTTCATCTGACGTGCTGAAGATAATGGCTCGCAAGTATACACGAGAGAGTTATTTAGAACTGGTTGACAAAATTAGAACTGCAATACCTAATCTATCACTCACAACGGATATTATCGTAGGTTTCCCAAATGAAACAGAAGAACAGTTTCAAGAAACGTTGTCTCTCTATCGTGAAGTTGGTTTTGATATGGCGTTCACATATATTTATTCACCACGTGAAGGTACGCCCGCTGCTAAGATGCAAGACAATATACCAATGGAAGTGAAGAAAGAACGCTTGCAACGTCTTAACAAGCTAGTGAACGATATCTCTGCCGAAGCAATGAAGCCATACGAAGGACAAACTGTTAAAGTGCTCGTTGAAGGGGAAAGTAAAAGAAATCCTGATGTACTAGCGGGCTATACAGAAAAAAATAAACTTGTGAATTTTGTAGCACCGCGCTCCGTAATTGGTGAGATTGTAGAAGTTCGTATTAAAGAAGCAAAATCATGGTCACTCAATGGTGAATTCATTAGAGTAGTCCAACAAGAAAAGGTGATGGGATAATGGAAAAGAAGTTTACGAAAGACGAAATTATAGAAAAAGCACGTGATTTAGCACATATGTTGGCAAACACAGAAGAAGTAGAGTTTTATAAACGTGCAGAAGCACAGATCAATGAAAATCAAAAAGTACGTGAAAAAATTGCTAGTATGAAATCTCTTCAAACACAGGCAGTAAATTTCCAAAACTACGAAAAAGAACGAGCATTAAAAGCAATCGAAAAGAAAATCGAACAAGTTCAAGAGGAAATTGATGCGATTCCATTGGTACAAGAATTCAAACAGTCTCAAGACGAAGTGAATAACTTGCTTCAATTGGTTTCCAATACGATTGCAAATAGTGTGACAGATGAAATTATTGAGTCTACCGGCGGTGATCTATTACGTGGTGAAACAGGCTCATATGTAGAGAATACTCAAAAGAAATCACTTTCTTAAATAAAAAATCGGTAAAGGAGAAAATTCCTTTCCGATTTTTTTCAATTTCTGGGCTGCTGTTGCATAGGATGGATAGAAGCCAAAGAAGGAGGAAGAAAACTGAAAAACTTACGACAAATTGTGACGAAAGCTGTTATTGCCAAAGGGAAGCATCGATCGGAAACTACTGAGTTGTTGAAGCCGCCTAATCGTCCCTCCAGCATATTGGGTTGCTGGGTGATCAATCACACGCAACAAGCAAAGAAAGTTGGATCGCATGTGGAGGTAACTGGAAGTTTCGACGTAAATGTTTGGTACTCACATCATGATCATTCCAAAACGTCTGTCTTTACTGAATCGATTCCTTATAAGGATAAAATCGCATTGCATTATCGCGATGAGCCGACATCCGCTAAAGAAGAGACAATTGTCACGGTATTACAGCATCCGAACTGTACAGAAGCAAGTATTTCTGAATGCGGCCAAAACTTCTCCATTTCCATTGAAAGAGAATTATTGGTAGAGATGATTGGTGAAACAAAAGTCTCTGTTACCATCCATCCTCATCCATATGATGAAGAATGGCCGATACTGGAAGCAGAATCCTCTTCTATTGTGATGGAGGATAAAAAGGATAAAGAAGTGCCGAATAAAGAGAGACCACATCAACCGCCACAACGTAAAGATTCACCATTTTAAAAGCCGGAGATTCACCGGCTTTTTTTTGATGTTTTTTCGTTAAGTAAAAAAAATGTTGCAGGTCAAGTGAACTTTGCCATCCTAGAACTTGCAGGAGTCTTTAGGCAATTATAAAATAGCTTATAAATTTATCTATCTTGACACTGCTAACACATGAGGGAATGGAAATGAAATACAAATTCGTGCAACTCATTTACCCAAATAGAAATCGATGATTATAAACTATTCTCGCTAATCAAAAGCCGGAATAGTTTTTATTCATTTTTATACGGGATATTTATTTAATTATCTATGCTGATCTTCCTTTTAAAATTTCTGCAACCCCTTTTGATTCGTTAACTCTACAGGTGTTTGGTATAATGTATAGAAAATGAGCGAGAAAAAGAGGGTTTACCATGTCTGAACATACACCAATGATGCAACAATATTTGAAAATTAAAGAGCAATATACAGACGCATTTTTATTCTTTCGTCTGGGAGACTTCTATGAGATGTTTTTTGAGGATGCAGTTAACGCATCTGCATTATTAGAAATCACGTTAACGAGTAGGGATTCTGGTGCAAGGGAACGTATACCAATGTGTGGCATACCTTATCACTCCGCAACTGGATATATTGAAACATTGATTCATAAAGGACATAAAGTAGCGATATGTGAACAAATGGAAGACCCGCGAAACGTAAAGGGAATTGTTAAACGTGAAGTCGTGAAAGTTATTACACCTGGGACATTAACAGAAGGTAAAACAATGGATGTCGAAGCCAATCATTTTATCGGTGCCATCGATAGCTTAGGAAATCAATGTTATGCATTAGCGTACCTTGATGTTGGTACTGGAGAAGGAAAAGTAGAGTTAATTGAAGGAAGCGAGCGAACGCTACTGGCAGAAATTGAAGCTCTTAGCATGAAGGAAATTGTCGTTGATCAACCACTACATGCTGTTTTGGCAGAACTGTTCGAAAGTCGCGAAATAATGCTTTCGATTGAAGATACGGAGCATTCAGGATCAATTGGTCACGATACATATGAACATCTGCCAGAAGAGTTGCAGGAAGCTTGCCGTAAATTGCAATCGTATCTACTCCGTATGCAAAAGATGGTTTTTGGTCATATTCGACCTTTTATCTATATAGAGAAAGATGCAAAGTTATCGATTGATGCCAACTCAATGCGGAATTTAGAGCTAGTGCAAACTATTCGTTCCGGTAAAAAAGAAGGTACGTTGTTCTGGGTGCTGGATGAAACCGTTACGGCGATGGGTGCAAGGAAATTACGGATGTGGATTCACCAGCCCTTGGCACAGCGCCAAGCGATTGAAGATCGTCTGGAAACGGTAAACAACTTGCTTGATGAGTATTTCTTGCGTGAAGAATTACTTGAAGAATTACATGATGTATATGATGTAGAACGTCTTGCAGGAAGAATTTCCATGGGCAGTGCAAGCGCACGTGATCTTGCACAGTTACGAAACTCCTTGTCGCATATACCGAAAATAAAACAGTTACTCGAAGAATCGAAGCGTCCGATGTTACAGCGTTTTGCTGATCGAATGGATCCTTGCGGGGAAACATTCCAATTGCTGACGGATGCTATTGCAGCAAACCCACCGATCTCCAGTAAAGACGGTGGATTAATTCTAGACGGCTATCATGAAAAGCTAGATGAACTGCGAAATGCATCCCGTAACGGAAAGACATGGCTTGCGCAGCTCGAACAAAAAGAACGGCAGCTAACAGGAATTAAAACGTTGAAAATAGGTTATAACCGGATTTTTGGGTATTATATCGAAATTACTAAATCCAATATTCATTTAGCCGACTTATCTCGCTATGAGCGTAAGCAGACACTTGCCAATGCTGAGCGATACATAACGACGGAGCTGAAAGAAAAAGAAGAATTGATCTTAAATGCGGAAGCAGACAGCCAGACATTGGAACTGGACTTGTTTCAGTCGATCCGCGAACAAGTGAAGGGCGATGTGCAAAGAATTCAACAACTGGCCTCTGTTATTAGTGAACTGGATGTATTGCTGTCATTTGCTAAAGTATCCGAAAAGAATCAATATGTCCGACCAGAATTCCATACAGGGAAGGCTGTAGACATTCAAAATGGCCGACATCCAGTCGTGGAGAAAATGATGAATCATTCATTATATATTCCGAATTCTTGTACCCTAGCTGAAGATAAGAATATGTTACTCATTACAGGTCCGAATATGTCAGGTAAAAGTACGTATATGCGTCAAGTCGCTTTAACTGTAGTGATGGCTCAAATCGGTTGTTTCGTTCCTTGTGAAAAGGCAATACTACCTATTACAGATCAAATTTTCACACGAATTGGGGCTGCAGATGACGTGGCATCTGGACAGAGTACATTCATGATGGAAATGATGGAGTCTCAATATGCATTGGCTCATGCGTCGTCTCACAGCTTATTGTTGTTTGACGAGATTGGGCGCGGAACATCAACGTATGACGGGATGGCACTCGCACAGGCGATGATGGAGTATATCCATGAAGAAATCGGTGCCAACACATTGTTTTCTACACACTATCATGAACTGACACAACTGGAAGATGTGTTGGATCGCTTATTGAATGTCCATGTCGCGGCGAAAGAGCAAAACGGTAAAGTCGTGTTCCTGCATAAGGTGTTGCCTGGTGCAGCTGACCGAAGCTACGGGATTCATGTAGCCGAACTTGCGGGCCTTCCTGCTGATGTAGTTGGACGTGCGAAAACCTTATTACAGCGATTTGAAGATGACAGTACAACAAAAGCCGTGTCTTCTGTTTCGGAGCAACTGGCCTTGTTTGAGACAGATAATGACCCGACTCTTTCAGCAGAAACACAAAAATTACTAGATGAAATAGAAACAGTTGATTTGATGAATATGACACCCATGCAAACCATGCAAAAAATGATGGAGTGGAAAGAACGCCTGACAACAGAGAAGAAGGGGTGAAGCGGATGAATCAAATTCACATCATGGATGACACACTGGCCAATAAAATTGCGGCAGGAGAAGTGGTGGAACGTCCTGCTTCTATCGTCAAGGAATTAGTGGAGAATGCGATTGATGCGCAAAGCACTAAGATAGAAATATCTCTTGTCGAGGCAGGTTTAACTTCGATTCGTGTGACCGATAACGGCAAAGGTATGTCTGAAGAAGATGCGATCCGCTGTTTTGAAAGACATGCTACTAGTAAAATAACTAATGAGCATGATCTATTTCGAATCCGTACACTTGGCTTCCGTGGTGAAGCTTTAGCAAGTATCGCGGCAGTATCAAAAGTATCGTTATGGACCTCGGATGGTGTGGATGGGGCTGTAGTGGAAATTGAAGGCGGTAAAGTACTGAAATATGAATCGGGAGCATTACGAAAAGGTACAGACTTTCTCATACAACATTTATTCTTCAATACACCGGCACGTTTGAAATATATGAAAACAATTCAGACGGAGCTCGGACATACAATTGATTTATTAAATCGATTAGCACTAAGCCATCCTGACGTATCCTTTACGTTAACTCACGATCATCATGAAATTCTTAGAACATCGGGTTCAGGAGACTTATTACGGGTATTATCAGATATATACGGTGTCGCGGTTGCACGTAAAATGATCCCGTTTCAAAAAGAAGATGCTGATTTCAAGGTGAAAGGTTTTATTACACTTCCAGAGATGACACGCGCATCCAAAAATTACATTTCACTTCTAATGAATGGCCGTTGGATTAAAAGCTATACAGGGACGCAGGCGGCTATCGATGCAATGCATACATACTTGCCTATTGGAAGGTATCCGATTGCCGTCATTGATATTACGGCAGATCCCATTTTGACAGATGTAAACGTGCATCCTGCGAAGCGTCATATCCGTATCAGTAAAGAAGGGGAATTACTTTCTTTGATAAAAGATGCCATCAGAGAAGCAATTCAAGGAGTCACGATTATTCCCGACGCTGTGAAGAAAGAGAAGCCTATTAAAAGAGACTCAGAGCAACAAACGATTTGGACGCCTTCTTATCACCGACCGGCAGTGACGGTTCCATTACATGAAAAAGATACTCAGCCATCCATTGCGCCTGTCAACGAACCTATCATAGAACAACCTACATCAGTCTTCCCTGAAACTATTTTTGAGCCGCAGGAAGAATCAGTGCCCGAAGAGCCTGTCGTCTACGAGCAAGAACAGCAGGAAATGAATCATTTCCCTTCCATTGCACCTATCGGACAAATTCATGGAACATATATAGTGGCTCAAAATGAAGATGGATTTTATTTGATTGATCAACACGCAGCGCAAGAGCGAATAAAATATGAATATTTTAAAGTGAAGCTTGGACAAGTGGATGCGAGTGAGCGTCAACAATTGCTTTTGCCACTTGTCTTTCATTATTCAGCTGATGAGCAAGTGAAGATCGAAGAGTGTAAGAGTGCACTGGAAGAAGTCGGTGTGTTTCTGGAAGCGTTCGGTCCAGCGACGTATACGGTGAAAGAGTATCCTTCATGGTTTCCGGAAGGACAAGCGACCTCAATTATAGAAGAAATGATTGAGCAAGTACTCGAGAAACGCAAAGTCGATGTCGAGAAATTGCGTGAAGAAAGCGCCATTATGATGAGTTGCAAAAAATCCATCAAAGCAAATTACTATTTAAGGCAAGAAGATATGGAACGTTTGCTTTCGGATCTAGGGGCTTGTCATAACCCTTATACATGTCCGCACGGTCGTCCGGTGTTAATTCATTTTACAACATATGAGTTAGAGAAAATGTTTAAACGAGTGATGTAGCAGAGCGAATCAGAAGGGAGCGATTATATGTTTTCTACATTAGAAAGATCAAGCAGAATTCAGGACTTGAGGAACTTTTCGTTCGATGTTTTAGTTGTCGGTGGGGGAATTACAGGCGCGGGTATCGCATTGGATGCAGCTATGAGAGGATTTTCGGTTGCCCTTGTCGATATGCAGGATTTTGCAGCGGGCACATCTAGCCGTTCAACAAAGCTGATACATGGTGGTTTGCGTTATTTGAAACAACTGGAAGTGAAAATAGTGGCAGAAACGGGAAAAGAACGGGAAATTGTCTTCCGTAATTCCCGTAATATCACGAAGTCCAGACCGATGCTGTTGCCGATCTATCAAAAAGGAACGTATGGCAAGTACTCCACTTCTACAGGACTTCTCATTTACGATTTACTGGCAGGTGTAAAGCGATCAGAAAGACGTGAAATGCTGACAAAAGAAGAAACGGCTGAACTTGAACCATTACTGAAAAAGGATCGGTTAAAAGGAGGCGGGCATTATGTGGAGTATCAGACTGATGATGCACGTTTAACGATTGAGGTACTAAAGAAAGCAGCAGAAAAAGGTGCCCTTTGCCTAAACTATATGAAATGCGAACAATTCAACTTTGAGAAAGATCGTGTCGTGGGTGTGGTCTTAAGTGATCAACTAACCGGCGAAAGGTTCTCCGTAGGGGCTTCTATGGTGATCAACGCATCAGGTCCATGGGTTGACGAGTTGCAGAAGAAAGTCACCACCAAAAATAAAAAACAATTGCATATTACAAAAGGTACTCATATTGTAGTAGATCAATCTATCTTTCCATTGCAGCAAGCAGTATATTTTGATAATTCAGATGGTCGAATGTTATTTGCTATTCCACGAGATAATAAAACGTATATTGGCACGACTGATACATTTTATACGGATGATAAACAGCATCCTATCGCGACAGAAGATGATATACACTATATCATCGATGCGGTTCATGAGATCTTTCCAAGCATTCATCTGCAACGTCAACATGTGGAATCTACATGGGCTGGAATCCGTCCATTGATCGCACAAGAGGGCAAAGCTGCTTCTGAAATCTCACGAAGAGATGAAGTGTGGGAAACAGTCCCTGGATTGTTAACGATTGCAGGAGGAAAGTTAACAGGCTACCGGCAGATGGCGGAAGTCGTGGTGGATCGAATTGATGAACAGTTAGAAAAGCCTTCTATCAAGCGATGTGAAACTAAGAATATGCCCGTCTCTGGAAGTGATTTCATAGACGATGAAGCTTTAAAACAATTTATTGGTCTGCAGGCTAAAAGAGCTCCACAGTTCGGCTTAACTTCACAGCAAGGAGCACGACTTGCTTCCTTTTATGGAAGAAATAGTGATCAAGTGTTCCGATTCGCCCATGCGATTTCAGCAGAAGAGAATAGTTTGCCAATAAGTTTACGTGCAGAGATTTTATATAGTATTCATTGTGAAATGGCCACATCGCCAAGTGATTTCTTTATCCGGAGAAAAGGGGATTTATATTTCCAAATCGATGTTGTGGAATTATTAGCGACACAAGTAACAAACTATATGGCAAAGTTACTGCATTATACCGACAGCCAGAAAACCATTTATGAAAACGATTTAAAAAATGCGATTGCTGAAGCGAAAGGAAGTGCAGGTTCATGACAGACCAGTGGATAAAGATGCGTGATGGTACTAAAGTGTACAGTACGAGTTATACACCTAAGACCAAGCCAATAGCTCGTGTACATATCATTCACGGATTGGCTGAACATAGCCGTCGCTATGAACGATTTGCACAGTACTTGCTGTCACAAGGGTATGTCGTGACGTTGCATGACCAAAGAGGCCACGGAAAGACAGCCATAGAAAACGGCTATGTCTACGGCTATCTGAGTGACTCTGCTACATTCGACCAATTGGTAGACGATGCATTTGAAGTGAATCAATCCTATCAACTGCAATATCCTGAACTTCCGTTAGTACTCCTTGGACATAGTATGGGTTCGTTCGTTGCAAGGCGCTATATCCAGCTATACGGTTCAACAATAAATCAAGTGATCTTATTAGGTACTGGAACCAATTCTGAGCTCATTGCACATGCTGCGATTGCATTGGCTGCGTATAGAGAAGAGAAGTTCCCTAAAGAGCAACCGGATGAGTTTTTGAATGGTCTGGTCTTTGGTAATTATTCAAAACAATTTCCTAATGAAGGGGAATTTGCATGGTTATCACGCGATGTAGATAGTGTAACTGATTATGAAGTAGATGAGGCATGCGGCTTCGTGCCTACTGCTCAAATGTTCCGCGTGTTGTTAGAAGGATTAAATTCTTTGGAAGCGCCTGAATTCTTGTTGAATATTCCAAATGAACTACCGATTTTATTACTCTCAGGTACAGATGATTTAGTAGGAGACCGTGCTAAAGGAGTTTGGAAAGTAGCCAAACAATTCGATAAAGCCAATCAACAGCAAGTGACTGTTCAGCTCTATGAAGGCGGAAGACATGAGATGCTTCAGGAAACCAACTATAAACATGTGTATACGACTATCGTAGAATGGATGAGACGACATGAATCTACCCGTTGATGTACTAGCAATAGTAGGGCCAACTGCTTCAGGTAAGACAGCGCTTAGTGTAGCGCTTGCAAATTTGTTTGATGGGGAAATCATTAATGGAGATGCCATGCAAGTATACAAAGAATTGGATATCGGCACAGCAAAGATACATCATTCTGAAATGCAAGGAATCCCACATCATTTCTTTGATGTGAAAGAACCAACGGAATCGTTTTCCGTAGCAGAATATCAACTAGCCGTCAGACAATGGATAGCAGATATTCAATCTCGCGGAAAACTACCCATACTTGTCGGTGGTAGCGGAATGTATGTGCAGTCTGTTTTGTTTGATTATCGATTTACAGAACAAGCAGCTGATCCTGAAGTGCGAGCGCGTTTAGAACGAGAACTTGAATCTGAAGGTGCAGATGTATTGCATGCAAGACTTGCAGAATTGGATCTGAAAAGTTCAGAAAAAATACATCCAAATAACCATAGAAGGCTAGTACGTGCGTTAGAAATCCTTGAAGTGACGGGTCAAACAAAACAAGATCATGAACAACAGCAAGGAAATCAACCCATGTATCATTCTTTAATTATTGGATTAGATCTCCCACGACAATTACTGTATGAACGAATCGATCTGCGTGTAGAACAAATGGTTCAAGCGGGATTATTTAATGAAGTACAGCAACTGTGGAATAAAGGAATTCGCCAAACTCAATCAGTACAAGCGATAGGTTATAAAGAACTGATTTCCTATTTTGACGGCCAATTAACAAAAGAGCAAGCAATAGAAGCGGTAAAGAAAAATACACGCAATTACGCAAAAAGGCAGCTAACATATTTCCGTAATAAATTGCCTGTCCAGTGGGTTGATGCTAATCAGCCAGCGGAAGAAATATTTCAAACAACCTGTAAGATAATAAAGGGTTTTAAGAAGTGAGTATGGAATAACTAAATAACAGTGACAAGGAGGCAATTGAATGACACAAGGAAATATGCAAGATACGTTTTTAAATTCTTTACGGAAGAATAACACATTTGTTACGATTTTTTTATTAAATGGTTTTCAGTTAAAGGGTCTAATTAAGTCGTATGATAATTATACGGTGCTGCTGGAAACGGATGGCAAGCAACAACTAATTTATAAGCACGCGATTTCCACGTATTCTCCTGCAAAACCAGTTATTTTAAAAGATGAACTATAAACAGGCGCTTGCCTGTTTTTTTGTTGTCTTTCTTTTAGTATATAGACTTCATCTGGTAAAATAGAATATGACAAAATGAAATGAGGTACTACACATGCAAATTGCACCCATTAATGAAGAATTACTAACTAAATCAAAAGAAGCGGAAGAACTCATCGCGCCGTATGTGAAGACGGTAGAAGAAGTTGCATTTTTTAACCAAAGAAAAGTCTTACAAGCATTCAAAAAAAATCAAGTAAGTGACTTTCATTTATCGGGATCAACAGGTTATGGCTATGACGACAGTGGTCGTGATGTATTGGAACAAGTATATTCGGACGTATTCGGAGCGGAAGACTGTCTTGTAAGAAATCAAATCATTTCCGGAACGCATGCAATTACAATTAGCTTGTTTGGAATATTGCGCCCAGGTGATGAACTTCTATATATTACAGGTAAACCATACGATACGTTGGAGTCTATCATTTCGGGCAAAGGGAAAGATACTGGTTCACTAGAAGATTTTCAAATTTCGTACCAGCATGTTGATTTGAAAGAAAATGGTTCCGTTGATTATGAGAAAGTAAAAAAAACAATCTCATCGAAGACGAAAATCGTAGCGATTCAACGTTCTAAAGGCTATTCAAGCAATCCCTCATTCAGAATCCATGAAATTGAAGCGATTATAAAGGAAGTCCGCAACATGAAAGAGGATGTTGTAATCTTTGTAGATAATTGCTATGGAGAATTCGTTGAAATGAAAGAGCCCGTTGAAGTTGGGGCAGATCTTATGGCAGGCTCACTTATTAAAAATCCAGGTGGCGGACTTGCCAGAACAGGTGGTTACATAGCGGGTAAGAAAGACTTGGTTGAGAAATGTGCATATCGTATGACATCTCCAGGTCTTGGAGCCGAAGCAGGAGCTTCTCTCGATACGTTACTAGAGATGTATCAAGGTTTCTTCTTGGCACCACACGTAGTTAGTCAGGCGGTTAAAGGCGCGTTATTCACATCAGCATTTTTCGGTAGCTTCGGTATGAATACGACACCGCATTACAGTGAGCTTCGAACGGATTTAATTCAATCAGTGAATTTTAGGAATGCGGAACAAATGATTGCATTCTGCCAAATGATTCAGCAAAATTCACCAATCAATGCCCAATATGCACCGGAACCATCCTATATGCCGGGTTATGCTGATGACGTCATCATGGCTGCGGGAACGTTTATTCAAGGCTCCAGTATCGAATTGACAGCTGACGGCCCGATCAGACCGCCATACACAGCATATATTCAAGGCGGATTGACTTATGAGCATGTAAAATCAGCTGTACTAGATTCTATGGAACAGTTACTTGAAAAGAAATTGGTATAAAGAAAAAAGTGTATCAAAACCTCATGTGGTTTTCGATACACTTTTTTCTTTATTAATGAATCATACGGAATACACCAATCACTTTTCCTAAAATAGAAACTTGATCTACAATGATTGGCTCCATGGATGAGTTTTCTGGTTGGAGTCGGAAATAGTCTTTCTCTTTAAAGAAACGTTTGACTGTTGCTTCATCTTCTTCTGTCATAGCTACGACAATTTCACCATTACTTGCGGAGTGCGTTTGTCTGACAATCACGCGGTCTCCGTTTAAAATGCCGGCTTCGATCATGCTATCCCCTACAATCTCCAACATGAAGATTTCCTCTTCTGATGAACCGAATGTATCCGGCAATGGGAAGTACTCTTCAATATTTTCAATCGTTGTAATTGGATTCCCTGCTGTAACTTTACCAATTAACGGTACATGCATAACGCCACTTTTTAACTCGTCCAGTCCTTCAGGATCCAAAATTTCAATGGCGCGTGGTTTTGTCGGGTCCCTACGTATGAAGCCTTTACTTTCGAGTCGTGATAAGTGACCGTGGACCGTAGAACTTGAAGCTAGACCGACAGCTTCTCCAATTTCGCGAACGGAAGGGGGGTACCCTTTTAAACGCACTTCATCTTTTATAAACGCAAGTATTTCTTCTTGTCTCTTTGATATTTTCTTCAACAGATTCACCTCTTCTACTAGTTTGCGAGCAATGGAATACTGAACCACTATTTTGAATATAGTATAACATGTGTTCGATTACTAATCAAACAAAGGTTCTAATTTTACTTGACATAGAATCATATGTTCTCTTATAATTAAGAACAAGTATTCCGAACGTGTATTCTAAAAGCGAAAATTAGAGGAGGAATTATAATGGAGTCTATTAAAGAATTTATTAAAAATAATTATTATTTTGCAGTATTATTAGCAGTTTGTGTATCATTTGCTTGGGTTCAATTCGATAAAATGGCTGAGGAAGATCTCTATATGGAAATCGTTGTTAATGAAGGGGATACACTGTGGCAGTTGGCTTCTAATTACTCACAAGATATACCGACCACCCACTGGATCGAACAGGTACGTTCTTTAAATGAATTACCTACGGATCAAATCGTTTCAGGTGAATTACTGCGGGTGCCTGTTAAAATTAATAAACAAACAGATATTCGAGTAGCTGAAATAGGAGTGGGAACTAAATGATTGAAAAGAGATGTGTAATATACTGCCGAGTGAGTACGGAAAAAGAAACACAAGAACAATCTATTGTAAGGCAGCAAGAAGAACTTGAAAAATTAGCTACTGAGTTATCATATGATTGCGTTGGAATCTATACAGATCGGCAGAGTGGATACGACATGGATCGTGAAGGTCTTCTATCGATGTTGGATCGAATTCAAGACGGTTCAGTGGATGCGGTATTTATTCAAGACGAAACACGATTAGGACGAGGTAATGCAAGAGTCGCAATATTGCATGTAATCGCTAAAAGTGAGACGACTGTGATTACCAATCATTCAAACGGTACGATAGAACTGAATGAAATGGATTCAATGTTATTAGAAATTCTTGCAATCGTGGAAGAATATCAACGCAAACTACATAATGCGAAAATACGTAGAGGGATGAAGCGTGCTGTTGACAAAGGCTATGATCCATCGAAGAATCTGCGAAATATTGACCAAGCATTGGGGCGTGAAAGACTTGAGCTTCCGATAGAAGAAATTGTCTCACTCCGTAACAAAGGTCTCACGTATGAAGAAATTGCAAATGTATTAAATGGATTAGGTCATGCTGTCAGTAAGGCGACGGTTCATAGAAGATATAAAGAGTTTTTAGCTCTGGAACGCTAATAGGTTGCACTTTTCCTCCAGGTTGTTTACATTTTATTAAACGACTAACTTATGGAGGTTTTTAAAGGTGCTCTCAGAAAAGAAAATAAAACGCATAAATGAATTGGCAAATAAAAAGAAAACAACAGGATTATCGATTGAGGAAGCAAAAGAACAGACGCGGCTTAGAAAGGAATACTTGGAAACATTCCGTTCAAGTATGCGTGAAACTATCGAATCTGTCAAAGTAGTGGACCCAGAAGGAAATGACGTAACACCTGAAAAGGTCAAACAAGCTAGAGCCAATTTAAAACCACTAAATTGATGATAGGTAAAGGATTAACATTGTAATTAATTGTGGAATTGACTACACTATAGAAGGAATATGTACTATAAAACACTCATATGAGGCAGGATGGAAAGGATGTACAGCATGACCGAAAAAATCGATCAACTGGCAATAACGACAATCCGAACATTATCAATCGATGCGATTGAAAAAGCAAATTCTGGTCACCCAGGATTACCGATGGGCGCAGCGCCGATGGCTTATACACTATGGACGCAACATTTACACCACAATCCATCAAACCCACAATGGTTCAATCGTGATCGTTTTGTACTTTCAGCAGGACACGGCTCGATGTTACTCTACAGCTTATTACATTTAAGTGGCTATGGTTTAACTATTGATGACTTGAAAAGTTTCAGACAATGGGATTCAAAGACACCTGGACATCCGGAATATGGACATACAGTAGGAGTGGAAGCAACGACTGGACCACTTGGTCAAGGAATTGGTATGTCTGTAGGTATGGCAATGGCTGAAAAACATTTAGCGGCAACGTATAACAAGCCAGGTTTCGATATTGTCGACCACTACACATATGCACTTTGTGGAGATGGTGATTTGATGGAAGGTGTAGCGGCAGAAGCAATCTCCATGGCAGGCCATCTTCAATTAAACAAACTGATCGTACTATATGACAGCAACGACATTTCTCTAGATGGCGATTTGGATATGTCATTCTCCGAAAATATTAGAAAGCGTTTTGAATCATATGGCTGGAATTACGCACGAGTGGAAGACGGCAATGATACAAAAGCTGTTTCTGATGCAATCGAAAAAGCAAAAGGTAATACAGGTGGGCCAACAATCATTGAAGTGAAAACTGTGATCGGCTATGGTTCACCAAACAAATCTGGTAAAGCAGATGCACACGGTGCGCCATTAGGTGAAGATGAAATGGCACTTACGAAAGAGTATTACAAGTGGACATTCGAAGAGGACTTCTACGTTCCAGAAGAAGTCTATGATCGATTTAATTCCGCAACGGACCAACTAGGTGTTCAATCAGAGCAACAATGGAATGATTTATTCGCAAGCTATGAAAACGAGCACAAAGAATTGGCAGCACAGTTTAAACAAGCGATTGCAAATGAACTTCCAACTGATTTAAAAGAACAAATGCCAGTTTATGAAGCGGGTGCTTCTGTAGCGACACGTTCAGCATCAGGTGATTCAATTAATGCATTAGCTAAAGCAGTTCCAGCTTTATTCGGTGGGAGTGCAGACCTTGCAGGTTCGAACAAGACGACGATCAAACATGCCGGTGATTTTACTGTAGACAACTATGCAGGCCGTAATATATGGTTTGGTGTTCGTGAATTCGCGATGGGGACTGCTTTAAACGGCATGACTCTTCACGGCGGAGTGAAAGTATTTGGCGGAACATTCTTCGTGTTTAGCGACTATGTACGTCCTGCTATTCGTCTGTCAGCATTAATGGGCTTACCTGTTACTTATGTCTTCACACATGACAGCGTAGCGGTCGGTGAAGATGGACCTACTCATGAACCTGTTGAGCAATTGGCTTCATTACGTGCAATGCCTGGATTGTCTATCATCCGTCCAGCCGATGGAAACGAAACATCTGCAGCATGGCATATAGCTGCCACTTCAAAAAACACACCAACTGTCTTAGTATTGTCTAGACAAAACCTTGAAGTATTGCCTAATTCACAAGAACTTGCGATGGAAAATGTCTCAAAAGGTGCGTATGTTATATCACCTGCTACTAAAGAGCAAGCGGATGGTTTATTGCTTGCAAGTGGCTCGGAAGTAAGTCTTGCGGTTGAAGCACAGAAAGCTCTTAAAGAGCAAGACATCGACGTCAGTGTCGTCTCCATGCCTTCATGGGATCTATTTGAGAAGCAAGACCAAGTGTATAAAGATTCTGTTCTTCCAAAGAATATCAAGAAGAGAGTGGCGATTGAGATGGGAGCTTCTCTTGGGTGGCATAAATACTCGGGCGATGAAGGAACTGTCATGGCAATCGATACATTCGGTGCAAGTGCGCCAGGCGACTTAGTCATTGAAAAGTATGGCTTTACGGTTGAAAATGTTGTGCATGAAATGAAAAATCTAGTAAATAACTAAATACCCAGCGCACGGCTCCTAGAGTCGTGCGTTTTTTGCGCAGCTTTACGACAATAATAGTGAGGAAGTTTTCCGCAAACTGACACGATTTACTGAGGACAAGTTCTATGATAGACAGTAGGAGGTGTTCGTTATGAGGAAGTATGAAATTTTTAAGATTAAGTCAGCGTATCAATCCTTCATAATGGGTCGTGAACGTTTATTATTTGAGCTACTAACAGTAGGTCCTTCTACGAACTATCAAGAAATTGAATATTTATGTGATCAATTAAATCAAAGAGAACTGGATCATATCATTCAGAATAACTTGGCAAAAAGTTTTGATGAACTGGATTCATACCATAATGAATACCGTTTGACACACTTAATCAAAGGAGAAGTCTTCATCAAAATGGGAACGCATAGTATACAAGTGTATTGCCAAGGATCACGCATGTTGGATCTAGATTTATTTGTAGCGCTCTCTACTTCAACAGATCGTTTTTTTGCCGTGATGAATGAACAGGAAGAATGTGGGTGGCTCAAGCCACTTAAACACTCAGAACGCATGATACTAGAAAATTCGATGATGTAAAAACTTCCGCACAATTTGTGTACAGTCATTGCTATTCACTGCTGCTATGTTGTATAATCCTTCTTGGTAGTATGTAATCGAACTATTTTTATGAGGGGGGTTTGGCAGTAATGACTTTATGGATAGCAATTTTATTGATCGTCGTCGCTTTGATCGGCGGAGTAGCTCTCGGCTTTTTCATAGCACGTAAATATATGATGAATTATTTGAAGGACAATCCGCCAATTAATGAACAAATGTTACGTATGATGATGATGCAGATGGGACAAAAACCTTCACAAAAGAAAATTAACCAAATGATGGCTCAAATGAACAAGGTTCAAGACAAGCCAGCTAAAAAAAAATAAGTAAAACTCCGTGATTAGCAAATTCGCTAGCACGGAGATTTTTTATTTTCTACCATATAGTATTGTCAGGAATATAAACGGAAACGATTCAAAAATCTTTGAACCGTTTGTAGATATTCATCAGGGTTATCATTATACGATTTGGCATGTGCTCCTTTTGCGAAAAGCTTCAACATTTTATCGCCTTCTTTTAATTCATATAACTCTTCCGTCATTTGAGGCAAAATGAAAGTGTCTTCCATGCTGTGAATGAATAACACGGGTTTATCAATAAATTTCATCACTTCACGAGGAGAAACAGCCGCAGAAGTATAGCCATCACGAATCTTTAAAAATAAATTGGCGATTCGTAAACTCATGGACGTTTTAAACGGCATCTCCGTACGAATAATATGCAGTAGTTGCTCTGAGAAATCCGAGAACGGACAATCGGATATATAGAAATCTGCTTCATCTTCATACGTACCTGCGTATAAAAGCGTAGTGGCGGCTCCCATAGATTCTCCGTGGATACCAATTAAAGCGCGCTTACCTACACGTTTACGTACAGCTGTTACAACTTCCTTCAAATCCATTTTTTCATAAAATCCAAAACTTGTTGTTTTTCCACCAGAATCACCATGTCGACGATGATCAAAAATAACAGAATTAAATCCTAAACGTTCAAACAGTCGAGCATATTTGATGGAATTCACTTTGTTCTCCGTTACACCATGGCAAATAACAACTGTTCGCGTTGTATCTAAAGGCCGTAAGAAAATGGCGCGTAAGTTATAGCCGTTAGGTGATGGAATCCAAATATCGTCTTTTCTTACAGTTTCAAACCACTGACGATCAAAACGTTTAGCGATCATCTCGCGCTGTAAAATAACTTCTGAGTCTTTTGTTTTTAAATACATCAGGCGATTGGTTACAAGGATACCGAAAAATGTTAGAAGGGCTGTAATAACACTTGACGTTATACCGATAATATAAACTACTCTACGTTTCAACAAAATCCTCCTTTCTATTTACTTTCTTCTTGTATATAAATTATACATCGCCGTTTCAATAGGACGGGACAGATAAGGTGTAACTACATCTACTGCTGCACATATTTTGTCCATATCAATCCCTGTAGCTATATCGACTGACTGCAATAGGTATAGCACATCCTCCGTCGCGACATTACCTGTAGCGCCAGGCGCAAAGGGACAGCCGCCTAGGCCACCGGCAGACGTTTCAAATCGATCAACGCAGGCTTGCAAAGAGGCGTAAATAGTAGCCAAACCTAATTTACGGGTATCATGGAAATGTGCTGTGATTAAAATGTTCGGAAATTGCTTTTTCAGTTCATGAAATAAAGTGAAACTGGCTAAAGGGTTTGCCATACCATCAGTATCTGCCGCACTTAATTCATCTACACCTATATCGACAAACTTCTTACAATGAGCTAGAGTTTTTTCAAGTGGAATAAAACCTTCATACGGACAGTGAAATGCTGTCGAAATACAAGCCCTGACAAAATGATAATTATTTTTAAGCTGATGGATAGTCGGTCGTAGCGTCTCTATACTCTCCGCAGTGGATCGATTGATAGTATGTTGATTGAATGTATCACTGACTCCTACAAACACTGCTACGCTATCTCCACCAGTTTGGAGGGCATTCTCAACACCTTGTGCATTGGGCGTGAGAACAAGTTTCCTGCCTAGTTTGCTTACCCGTTCCATAATCTCTTTGGAATCTGACATTTGACGAACCCACTTAGGCGATACATAGGAAGTGATTTCCATTTCATGTAAACCTGCTCGCTGCAAAGCATGTATAAAAGCTAATTTTTAATCGGTTGGAATACTGTTTTTTTTTCATTCTGTAAACCATCGCGTGGTCCAACCTCGATTAACGTCACGGTTTTTGGTAAACTATACATAAACATCCCTCCCCTAATCTATTGTACGTAATATAAGCGAATTAGGGCAATGTAAAACCCTTGTCAATTAAATGGATAATAAAAAAAGTACTCTTTATCTAATAGAAAGTAGTGAATAATATGTCGAAAAAACAACGAAAAGTATCAAGTAATCAAAGGAAGCAAACCACAGATGATTCTGCAACTTCACTTTCGGACTTAATGAGCGAAGATATGTTAGCGAAATTAAAAGGCATGAAGCAAGAAATGAAAGTGGAAGAAGAAATAAAACTCGAACAAGAAAAAGAAAAACGTATTCAAGAGCGAAAAGAACGTGAAAAAAATAAAAGTTTTGAAGAATTACTAGAGGAATATGGATATGATGGAACAAAGCATAGAGAATACTAAGCGTGCAAGTAGCTATACTAGTCAAGTAATTCCTTTATAAAAGTCTTTTACAAAGGAGATGGATAAATGCGGTTCTTGTATATTACGTATCGTAAGAAACAAGATATTCAAAAAGTACCTATATCCGAAAACCTTTTGAAACGTGTTCATGCAGCACCTATTGAGCATCCGATTGTTTATTGGTTGCAAAAGAATGTAGAAACTATTGAAATACTAGATTCTGTTATATATTATGATTTAACTAAAGAAATGGTAGAAAGTTTTTATAATACATTATGGGATGCGCATGCGGAAAAAACTAAGGCGTCTCCAAGACCTTGGAAATTCTTGCCCATCCCTGCTGACGAACAGTATATATATCCGATTGCACAATATGAAAAAGAATACGGAGTCACGTATTATGAATCTATATACAAATACATAACGGTTCTTGGAGTCATATTAAATATCTTTGACTTTGATGCTAATCAATTAATTATATTCATTCAATAAGATGGAAGAATATATCCAGGAGGATGTAAGATGAAACAGATCGATGTTAGGCTTTATGAATATTTACTAGCAAAACTTCCTGAAATTACAACTTCTTGGCTGGCAATGAGAAAAGTGGAAAAGGATTCTATTTACTCGCTTAATGCACAACCGGAAATGGAAGAAACACTTCGTGAACAAAATAAACTTACAAATTTAACAGTCATCAGCAGTTTACTTGATGATCCTGAAATCTTTGAGAAGAACAAAAGTAAATGGGCAGCGGTTGTCGCTCTAAGTAGAGTGAACAGCAATACACCTATAGAAGATGTAATTGATGCATTGAGTAATGTGCGTTTAACCTATTGGCGCTTCGTAAAAGAATTTTATTTGGTCCATAAAGAGGAAATTACAATTGAAGATTATATGCGGTGGAGTGACACAATTAATAATGCATTTGATCAGATTTATATTAATTTCGCACAAACTTATAATGAATACATCAACAGCAAGTTCGATATCCAACAAAGCTTAATTAATGAATTAAGCTCACCCGTCATAAAAATTACCGAAAAAATTGGCGTAGTACCGCTAATTGGAGATATGGATGAACTGCGTGCACGCAGTATGTTAGAAAGCATTCCTGATAAAAGTTTAGAGTCTGATATTGAACATTTATTCATTGATTTATCTGGAGTGAACGTGATTGATACACTGGTAGCACAGCAGATTTTTCAAGTGACAAAAGTGTTATCCCTATTAGGAACAAGATGCACAATTACAGGCATCTTACCAGCAATTGCTCAAGCGTCAACAGAGCTTGGTTTAGATTTTAAGAATATCCAAACGTTTAGTTCTTTACAATTAGCATTTTCAAAAGAATTTTTAATTGTAGAACAGTAAAAAACCAAGTCACTCATAAAGTGGCTTGGTTTTTAGTTTTTATTTATGTTTTTCTTGGAAATCAAGCATGAATTTCTGTAAAGCCTGACAAGCTTCAAATGGCACTGCGTTGTAAGTGGAAGCACGACATCCGCCTACGGAACGGTGACCATTCAACCCGACAAATCCCGCCTCTTTAGCTTCTTCTAAGAACTGTTTTTCCAGCTCTTCATCCGCTACACGGAACGTGATGTTCATCAATGAACGACTATCTTTTTCAGCATGTCCTTTATAGAAACCGTTGCTGTTATCGATCGCATCATAGATTAGATTCGCTTTTTCTTCATTGCGCTTCGCAATCTTTTCTATGCCGCCTTGTTGTTGCATCCAACCAAGAACTTCACCCAACATGTAAATACCGAAAGATGGAGGAGTATTATATAAAGAGTTGCTTGATGAATGCGTTTGGTATTTCAAAATAGCTGGAATGCCACTATTCGCATTGTCCAACAAGTCTTTGCGGATAATCGCAACTGTAACACCTGAAGGTCCAAGGTTTTTTTGTGCACCTGCATAAATCATTCCGAATTTACTGATGTCAAGTGGTCTTGACAGAATGTCACTAGACATATCCGCTATTAACGGAACATTTCCAGTGGAAGGGAACTCGTGGAATTGTGTACCGAAAATCGTGTTATTCGAGGTAATATGCACGTATGCATCTGTTTCTTCAAATGTAATTTCCTTAGAGGATGGGACGCGATTATAATTTGTGTTTTTTGTAGAAGCTACTTCGTATACTTCACCGATTGTCTTTGCTTCTTTAAGAGCTTTATCTGACCATGCACCCGACATAATATATCCGGCTTTTTTTCCTTCTGCTAAAAAATTCATGGGCACCATTGCAAATTGTAGACTAGCTCCCCCTTGCAAGAATAGCACATCATAGTTTTCGGGAATTGTGAATAAAGAACGCAAACGTTCAATTGCTTGATTATGTACTTGTTCATAAGTAGCACTGCGGTGACTCATTTCCATAATAGACATCCCTGATTCTTTGAAATCCACTAGTTCAGCTTGTGCTTTTTCAAGAACTTCGCGTGGAAGAGCGGATGGACCCGCATTAAAATTATAGACAGACTTTCGGTTACTCAACAAAATCACTCCTTCATTAATTTACAACTCTAAAACAAAGTATATATGAAAAATCATACATGGGGAATAGCTATCTGCCAATTCGCAATAAATTGCTCAATTAACAAGAGGATTGTCTTGTTTGTTTCATTGCGAAAATGGGTAAATTATAATCCAGCAGCATCTACATAAGCATGTAAAGTTTAGATCACATAAAGCCGAAATGAGGGACATAGTATGAAAACAGGTGGACGCAGAAAAAGTTCAAATGTAGAGGATCGAAGAGGGAAGAGTGGCGGAGGCGGTGCGATTGCATTAGGCGGTGGTGGTCTTGGAATTGTCGGTATTATATTATTTCTCATTTTAGGCGGAAATCCGACTGATTTATTAGATAATAGCTCAGCAGTACCTGATCAACCATACGTGGAAACCGAACAAGATAAAGAATTGGCAGATTTTGTTTCAGTTGTGCTTGCGGATACTGAAGACATTTGGTCGGAGTTATTTGCTCAACAAGGAATTCGATATGAGAACCCCACGCTGGTACTTTATTCAGGACAAGTGGATACAGCTTGTGGATATGGAAGTGCAGCTGCAGGACCATTTTATTGCCCGGGTGATCAAAAACTGTATATTGACTTAGCATTTTATAATGAATTACAGAATTCATTTAGAGCGCCCGGTGATTTTGCTATGGCCTATGTTGTAGCCCATGAGGTAGGACACCATGTGCAAACGCTCCTTGGAATTTCAGATCAAGTTATGCCGCTCCGTCAAAAAATGAGCGAAGAAGAATTTAATAAGTATTTAGTGAGATTTGAATTGCAAGCAGATTATTTTGCGGGTGTCTGGGCACATCATGCGAAGGGACGCGGATACTTGGAGCAAGGAGATTTACAAGAAGCAATTACTGCCGCCGGTGCGGTTGGTGACGATACGATTCAAAAGCGTGCGAGAGGCTATGTTGTTCCAGAGAGTTTCACCCACGGAACAGCAAAACAACGAATTTATTGGTTCGAACATGGCTTTGAATTAGGAACTATTGATGGTGGAGATACATTTAATCAAACAGAAAAATAAAAAATCGCGAACGTCACTTTTAAGTGACGTTCGCGATTTTTTATTTTGTTGCGGCTATAGCAGGATCAACTGGAATACTTCCTTCTTTTTCATTGCGAAGTCTTTTAATATCTACCCGAATGAGTAACGAAATTATTAGAGCCACCGCGAATAAACCAGCGAAGAATAATAAGCTACTTTCATAACTACCTGTGGTGTCTTTCATCCATGCAGCAAACATCGGTCCAGCTACTCCCGCTGCAGACCATGCTGTCAAAATATAGCCATGGATGGCCCCAAGTTGTCTCGTTCCAAAAATATCGCCAATATAAGCCGGGATAGAAGCGAAGCCTCCTCCGTAGCATGTATAGATCACGGCTAGAATGACTTGGAAAATAATTGCGTTTGTAGTGAATGGTAAAATAGAAAATAAAACAAGTTGAATGACAAAGAACGTGGTATACGTATTGGGACGGCCGATATAATCCGAAATTGCAGCCCAGCCAAGTCTTCCGGCTCCGTTAAAGATGCCTAGCACACCAACTAATGCGGCTGCCTGAATAGTCGTCATGCCAATACTATCAATCGCCATTGGTTTGGCAGCGGAGAGAATGGCGATACCGCATGTGACATTAATGAACAACATAAGCCATAAATAATAAAAGCGTTTCGTTTTGACTGCTTGATTGGCTGTCAATTGAGCAAGATCTTCTTTAACTTCCGTTTTACCTGAACGAATTTTTTCAATAAACCCAGGCGGTGCCCAACCTTCCTCTGGCTTTTCTAGATACAAAGAAGAAAATAACATTATCAGGAAATACGATACACCGAGAATATAAAAAGTGTTTTGTAATCCCACGTTGCTGATCAAGTATTCCATGATTGGACTACTGATGGCTGCAGCGAACCCAAAGCCCATGATGGCCAGTCCTGTAGCAAGCCCCCTGCGGTCCGGGAACCATTTGACGAGTGTAGAAACAGGTGCAATATATCCTACTCCTAAGCCGATTCCGCCGAGCATACCGTAAAAGACATACAGCATAGGCAATGAAGACATACCTACTGCGAGTCCGGAACCTGTCACTCCCACTCCGAAGAACACAGCTGCAAGTAAACCTGCTTTTCTTGGACCATATTTCTCTACAAAGTGACCTAAAAAAGCAGCTGATAAACCGAGAAATAAAATGGCTATACTAAACGTCAGCTGTACTTGGCTTGTGGTCCATCCAAATTCGTCAATGAGTGGATTAGTGAAGTTACTCCAGGCATAAACAGATCCTATAGAAATGTGAATACCTACTGCAGATAACGCAATCAGCCATCGGTTCTTCGTTTTTTTCATTCGTAGTCCTCCTTTTAACAAAACTCTCCTATAGCTTTAATTCCAGTACCCAAACAATTTGACTAATCGGTAGTGGATAAGAAATATTGATAAGATCTTCGGTTACAAAATGACAATAGTTAAACGATTACTGGAATGTAGGATAGGATTAAGGAGTATATTATTAGCAATTCACAAAGTTGTCAATATTATTTTTTCATATAGTTGGAAAAAGATTGGTGGCATCCATGACGATTCTTTCGGGATGAGTGTACACGTTAAAAGATTCTCCACGGATGAATCCGACCGTCGTGATTCCTAAATCATCTGCTAAATTCAAAGCTAATTCAGTAGGTGCAGATTTTGATAATACGATTTCACAACCGATCTTGGCGACTTTTAGTAAAATTTCGGATGAAATACGCCCACTGAATACAATGATCTTATCTCTAACCGAAATATTATTTTTCAGACAGTGACCATAAATTTTATCTAACGCATTATGGCGGCCGATATCCATACGTGATAATAATAATTGGTCTGGTGCGCATAAAGCAGCATTGTGAACGCCACCAGTATGTCGGAACATTTCTGCCTGTTCTTCCATTTGATTCATCAAAGAAAATATTTGTGTGGGTATCAGTTGAACAGAGATACTATCCATCTTTTTCGCTGTCAGTGCATCATTTGCAAAGATATATCCTTGTCTGCTCATGCCGCAACAAGATGTGATATAGCGTTTATTCTGTAATTGTTCAAAGAAAGGATAGACTTTGTCTGTATTGACGTAAATAAAGCCATTTTCGAGATCAAGTCGAATGTCTTTGATTTGTTCCCATTTCGGTACTATTCCTTCTGAAGCTAGAAAGCCCACAGTCATATCCTCGATATAATCCGGAGTACATACAATCGTCGCAAATTCTTTATTGTTCAGTTTAATTGTGATTGCATATTCAACGGCGACTTGATCTGCTTTTTCAAAGACTTTCCCATCCTGAAATCGAATAATGGATCGTTGTTGTTGCTGTTCCATAAACCTTCCTCCTTTCAGTCAATCGAACGATCGAATAAAAATACCGAAACCGCAATATCATCATCAATTTTAAAATCGCTGAATAAGTGCAAAAACTTCGCCTCGACTAATTCTTCCAAGCCTACAGGTGGTTCTTTTGCATAAACAGCCTGAATCATACTAGTTCGTGCGCGGTGCACCATCTCTTTTCCTTCTGGCGTTCCGGCTATGAACTTTTCAGTCGGAGTCAAATTACCATAGAGAGTAGAGACCACCATATTATCTATAAATATGGTATGAATTCGTTCAGGACCCTTGCCAAATAAGTCTTTTCGTAATTTACGGATGATATCATTAAACTCATGAATTTTTTTCATTGGACACTTCCTTTACTTATATGCAGAATAGTCTAATTATTTAAAGATAGCCATTGTATTATACGTTTTATTACTTTATACTAAATATATATAAGATGGAAATCTAGTATGCGATTGCTAGAAGTTCATCAACCTACATGTAATAGTAAGTATGGATCGGTTCTTTAGCAAGTCCTGTTAAGAAACTATTCCACTATAAAAAATACCGTCATGACGGTTTTTTTATGGTGGATTTTTTATTTGAGAAGGAGGACGCCTGTATGTCAATTTCAATCAATGATAAGATTTTAAACTTCGAACCAGGGTCGACGCTCATTCAAATCATCAATGCAAATAAGATAGAGCACCCTCAAATATGTTATTTGCCAGAAGTCGACCCGATACAAACATGTGATACGTGCATCGTGGAAGTAAACGGCCAGTTAACACGTGCTTGTTCAACACAAGCAGTCGACGGCATGGATGTCAAATTAGCGTCCCCGCGTGCTAAGGAAGCACAAACGGAAGCAATGGATCGAATTTTAGAAAATCATTTACTATATTGTACCGTGTGTGATAACAATAATGGAAACTGTAAAGTACATAATACCGTGGCACTTTTGGAAGTGGAAGAACAAAAATATCCATACGAACCGAAATGTTCAAAAGATGCGGTGGATTTCACTCATCCGTTCTATCGTTATGATCCTAATCAATGCATCGCATGCGGTCAGTGTGTGGAAGTGTGTCAAAACTTACAAGTAAATGAGACGCTTTCAATTGACTGGGAACGCGATCGTCCCATTGTTTTATGGGATGGCGGAGCGAAGATTAATGATTCTTCTTGTGTAGGCTGTGGTCATTGTATTACCGTTTGTCCATGCAACGCTCTGATGGAAAAAACGATGCTTGGTGAAGCTGGATTTATGACGAACATGAGTGACGAGTTGATGGAGCCTATGGTTGATTTGATTAAGGATGTAGAACCAGGTTACAGCAGTATCATGGCGATTTCCGATGTTGAATCCGCGATGAGAGAATCCACAATCAATAAAACAAAAACCGTCTGCACATTTTGTGGAGTAGGTTGTTCGTTCGAAGTCTGGACGAAAGATCGTACAATATTAAAAATTCAACCGGTTTCCGAAGCGCCTGTCAACCAGATTTCGACTTGTGTCAAAGGGAAGTTCGGTTGGGATTTCGTGAATAGTGAAGAACGCATTACAACGCCTCTTATTCGTAAAGGTGACGAATTTGTTGAAGCATCATGGGATGAAGCGTTGGATCTAGTCGCGAAAAATCTAGGTCAAATCCGTGACGAACATGGTAAAGACGGAATCGGTGTCATCTCCTCATCTAAAATTACGAATGAAGAGAACTACGTCATTCAAAAATTTGCTCGGCAAGTGTTTGGTACAAATAACGTAGACAATTGTTCCCGTTACTGCCAGTCCCCCGCGACAGACGGGTTATTCCGTACTGTTGGAATGGGTGGCGATGCTGGAACTATTAAAGATATTGCTAAAGCGGGCTTGGTCATCATTGTAGGTGCCAATCCTGCAGAAGGTCATCCTGTTCTTGCGACACGTGTAAAGCGCGCACATAAGCTACACGGTCAAAAGTTAATCGTAGCCGATCTCAGAAAGCATGAAATGGCTGAACGCGCAGATATCTTTATGACACCGCAACAAGGAACGGATCAGGTCTGGCTAATGGCAGTGACAAAATACTTAATCGATCAAGGCTGGCATGATCAGCAATTCATTGAGGAGAATGTTCTGCATTTTAATGACTTTACTGAAGTATTAGATCGCTATACACTCGAATATGCAGAAGAGGTAACAGGTGTTTCAAAAAAAGTATTGATTCAAACAGCTGAAATGATCCGTGATGCGGATGGTACATGTATCTTATGGGGAATGGGTGTTACGCAAAATACAGGTGGTTCCGATACTTCAGCAGCCATCTCCAATTTATTGCTAGCATCAGGAAATTACCGTCGTCCAGGCGCAGGTGCTTATCCTTTACGCGGACACAACAACGTACAAGGTGCATGTGATATGGGAAGCTTGCCTGGTTGGTTACCTGGCTATCAGCATATTACAGACGATGCAGCACGAGAAAAATTTGAACGTGCTTATGGTGTAGAGATAGAGGGTAAGCCAGGACTTGATAATATTCAAATGCTTCACTCGATTGATGCCGGAGTTATGAAGGGTATGTATATTGTAGGGGAAGATATGGCACTAGTGGATTCCAATGCGAATTATGTACACGATGTACTGTCGAAGCTCGATTTCCTCGTTGTACAAGATATCTTCTTCTCGCGTACAGCGCAATACGCAGACGTCATTTTACCGGCAGTACCATCACTTGAAAAAGATGGCACATTTACAAATACGGAACGCCGAGTACAACGACTTTATAAAGCATTGCCGAACAAAGGTAACTCCCGCCAAGACTGGTGGATCATCCAAGAAGTTGCAAACCGCTTAGGCGCTAACTGGAATTACACGCATCCAGGTGATATCTTCGCTGAAATGACAAGTTTGAGTCCTATTTTCGGAGAAGCTTCTTACGAGATGTTGGAAGGTTGGGGTAGTTTCCTTTGGGGAAGTCTAGAAGGAAAGAATACACCACTTCTTTATACCGATGGCTTTAATTTCCCTGATAAGAAAGCGCGCTTTGCTTTATCGGATTGGATTGAACCAGTAAAATTCCCTGATGAATTTGATCTTCACATCAACAATGGCCGTATGCTTGAACATTTCCATGAAGGAAATATGACGAATAAATCAGAGGGGATCCAAGAAAAAGTTCCCAATATATTTGTAGAGATTTCTCCCGAATTAGCAAAAGAACGTGGTGTAGTCACAGGTACCTATGTAAGACTCATTTCTCCATATGGAGCGTTGAAGCTTCCTGCACTTGTCACAGATAGAGTAAGAAAAAATGAATTATTCTTACCAATGAACTCAGTAGATAAGCAATCTGCAATCAACTTCCTAACTGGGCCTGCCACAGATGAACGCACAAATACACCCGCTTATAAGCAGACAAAGGTCCGCATGGAAGTGCTCGAGAAGCAGGGGGATAATCCATTACCTAAGAGTAACCACCGTGATAAAAAACGTCACCCGCAAAATGGTGTAGAAGTAGAACGTAAGTGGAATCGACCAGGATATGTCCAATTAACAGATCAATAATTAGTGAGGTGAATATCAATGGCGGCACCCATAACTTCTATTAAAAGAACAGAACGTTCCGAACTGGAAATACAGCAAGACAAGTTGGCTGAACTACAGAAAAAGATTGCTGAACAAGAAGAGTCTCTGCAGAAAATCATGGAAATCACGGGTGAATTGCATAAGATTGGTGCGTTAGACGCATTACAAGCAATGCTTCATTCAAAAGAAAAGATTACGGGCATAGCGTTAGGTCAAGTATCGAGGGAACCTGTGACAAACTTGCTCAATAATTTGATGGCAGGAGCCGGAATTCTAACCGCACTAGACCCAGCTACCATTCAGCAACTTTCAAAAAGTGTCCAAAAAGGGTTATCTGAAGCTGAGCAAGCGAATGAAGAAGGTCAGAAAACAGGCGTTTTGCAACTGATGAAAGCTATCAATGATCCTGATATCAATCGTGCGTTAACATTCGGTATGAACTTCCTAAAAGGGATGGGTAAGGGTTTAGAAAAACCAGCGGAATAACATTTTTGCGAAAAACGTTACTTTGCTTCATACTGTATTAGATGAGTTCACCCGTTCCCTAGCCTATCTGGCTGGGGAACTTATTCATTCAGTAACATTATTTGTAGGAGATGAAAACATGTCAGCCCAAAGTAAAATTGCTACACATTTAGAAGAACAATCTACAGCACAGAAAAACATCGGAAGACTGCTAGTGAAATGCTCGGATAAACCGGGAATCGTATCCGCGGTCTCAACATTTTTGCTACGTTACGAAGCAAATATCGTAGAATCTAGCCAATACTCAACGGATCCAGAAGGTGGCATGTTCTATCTACGTATCGCATTCCATTTAGACAATCTATTGGATAAAAAAGAAGAAATGGAAGAAAGTTTTAGGGACATTGCGAAACAACATGAGATGGACTATCGTTTTTCATACGCAGTAGAACTAAAACGAACAGCTATATTTGTGTCCAAAGAACCGTATTGTTTGATGGAATTGCTATGGGAATGGCAGAATGGCGATTTGAATACTGATATCGTTGTGGTCATCAGTAACCATGAAGATGCGCGCGGAATGGTCGAAGCACTCGGTATTCCTTTCCATTACATTCCAGCCAACAAAGATATCCGCCAAGATGTGGAGAAGCAGCAAGTGAAGTTAATGGAAGAATACGAAGTGGACGTACTAGTGTTGGCACGTTACATGCAAATACTGACACCTGAATTCGTCAGTCACTTCCCGAATCAAATCATCAATATCCATCATTCATTTTTACCGGCCTTCATCGGCGCACGTCCTTACGAAAGAGCATTTGGACGCGGTGTAAAACTGATTGGTGCAACGTCACATTATGTAACAAATGATTTGGATGAAGGGCCGATCATTGAACAGGACATCGAGCGTGTGGATCACCGAGATGATATTGTTCAATTGAAGAAAATTGGCCGTACCATCGAGCGACGTGTTCTTGCACGTGCAGTGAAATGGCATCTTGAAGATCGAGTGATTGTAGAAAACAATAAAACCATTGTCTTCCATTAAGGGACACGAAACGGGACACGAAACCGCCACTCGAATGAGTGGCGGCTTTTTTAATGTATAGGTGACTTGAAAGTCGCTCCATGTGTTTCTTGTGTATTCATGATGGTCAAAAACGCAGAAGGATCTATGTCGGTGGTGATTTGCTTTAGCTTTGAAATTTCTAGCCTTGTCACGACAACATAGATGACGTCTTTTTCATTATCCGAATAGCCACCGCGACCGTGCAACATGGTGATGCTACGTCCAAGTCGAAGACGAATCGCTTCACCAAGCTCCTCGTATTCATCGGAGATAATAAAGACGGCCTTGGTCTCATCTAGGCCTTGAATCACAATGTCAATTGCTTTTGAGGCGATATAGTAGGTAATGATCGAGTACATTGCTTTTTCAGGTCCGAGTACAAAACCTGCCCATCCGAAAATGAAGAGGTTGAAGAACATAACGAATTCTCCAACACTGTAGGGGATTTTTTTTGTAAGTAAAATGCCAAGAATCTCCGTCCCGTCCAGCGCTCCGCCATTACGTATGATGGTTCCGACACCGGCCCCTAGCAATAATCCACCAAAGACTGTAGCTAGCAGTGAGTCTGTTACGAATGGACCGAGGGTTTTAAGTGGGAATTCTACAATGGCAAGCAAAGCAATCGCATAGGAAGAGGAGAAGAAAAAGTTCTTGCCAATATGTTTATACCCGAAAAACAGGAAAGGTAAGTTTAAGAGTAAAATCAAAATACCAAAAGGTACTCCTGAAATGAAATTCAATATGAGTGCGATCCCGATAATGCCCCCGTCAATTACGGAGTTAGGGATTAAAAATAAATCTAACGCAACTGCTGTAATTACTACACCAATTGAAATAAATAAATAACGTCTAAGTAAATGCCCTACTGTTTCCTTTTTATGTTGTTTGCTCATAAAAATCTCCTTTTTCAAACGTGTTCATTCTATCTTAACGGAATTTTAATAAAGAAAGTAGTAGTAATAGTAGCTTTTCAATTTTTCTTCCAGAGTACGTGATGAATCTTTTACACTTCATGAACATAAGATGATACATCATAGCCTAATTGGAGGAGATATGTTGGATATCATTCGTCAGTTGCATAATTATCGCAAAGAAGAAAATCAGTTGAAGTGGGAAGGTACATTTTTGGAGTATCTAGAATTAATAAAAGAACGTAAGGAAATTGCACAGACTGCGCATTCACGTATTTATGAAATGATAAAAAGTGCAGGAATTGAAAAAAAAGACGGCAAGAAAATCTATAATTTCTTTGATGAAGAGTTATATGGTCTAGAAGAATCTATTGAACGTTTAGTAGAAGAATATTTTCATCCGGCAGCAAAGCGTTTGGATGTAAAGAAGCGCGTATTGTTATTGATGGGACCTGTTAGTGGTGGTAAATCTACTATTGTTACGATGTTAAAACGTGGGCTGGAAGCCTATTCTCGAACGGATGAAGGAGCGGTGTATGCTATCAAGGGATGTCCGATGCATGAAGATCCCTTACACTTGATTCCGGAATCTTTAAGGAAGTCATTCTTTGAAGAATACGGTATACGTATCGAAGGAAGTCTATCTCCTTTAAATCAATTGCGTCTCGAAGAAGAATTCGAAGGTAAGATTGAAAATGTGGTAGTAGAACGTATTCTGTTTTCAGAAGATCGCCGCGTTGGGATTGGAACGTTCACACCATCCGATCCGAAGTCACAGGACATTGCTGATTTAACTGGGAGTATAGACTTCTCCACGATTGCTGAATATGGTTCGGAGTCAGATCCACGTGCATATCGATTTGATGGGGAATTAAATAAAGCGAATCGTGGCATGATGGAATTCCAAGAAATGCTGAAGCTTGATGAAAAGTTTCTTTGGCATTTATTGTCTTTGACGCAGGAAGGGAATTTTAAAGCAGGAAGATTTGCGCTGATTAGTGCAGATGAATTGATCGTTGCCCATACTAATGAAACGGAATACCGTTCATTCATTAGTAATAAAAAGAACGAAGCACTTCACTCAAGATTGATTGTCATTCCCGTTCCGTACAATCTGAAAGTGAGTGCGGAAGAAAAAATCTATGAAAAAATGATTCGTGACAGTGATATGGCTCATGTCCACATTGCGCCACATGCATTGCGAGTGGCTGCTATTTTTTCTGTTCTGACACGTTTGAAAGCATCGAAAAAACAAGGCATCGATCGTTTGAAGAAATTGCGCCTGTATGATGGACAGAATGTTGAAGGGTTTAACGATGCAGATGCGGTAGAACTGAAAAACGAATTTATCGATGAAGGAATGGACGGAATCGATCCACGCTACGTCATCAATCGTATTTCTTCTGCAATTATCCGAAAAGAAGTTCCAAGCATCAATGCACTAGACGTATTGCGTGCGTTAAAAGACGGCTTCGATCAACATGCCTCCATTTCGAGTGAGGACCGCGACACGTATATGAATTATATTTCGATGGCACGTAAAGAGTATGATGAAATCGCGAAAAAAGAAGTTCAGAAAGCTTTTGTCTATTCCTATGAAGAATCAGCAAAAACCTTAATGGATAATTACTTGGATAACGTCGAAGCGTACTGCAATAAAAATAAACTACGCGACGCGCTGACGGGAGAAGAAATTAATCCCGATGAAAAGTTGATGCGTTCGCTTGAAGAGCAGATAGGAATTTCGGAGAATGCAAAAAAGGCATTTAGAGAAGAAATCCTAATCCGCATCTCCGCATACGCAAGAAAACACCAGCGCTTCGACTACCGATCCCATGACCGCTTGCGTGAAGCAATCCAGAAAAAACTATTCACCGATCTAAAAGACGTCGTGAAGATTACTACAACATCTACTACACCCGATGAGACACAACTGAAGAAAATGAATGAAGTCGTTGCGCGCTTAGTAGACGAACATGGCTATAATTCCGTCTCTGCAAATGACCTCCTGCGTTACGTAGGAAGTTTGTTAAATCGGTAAGCCGGATAAGGAACGTGAGTAGAATGGCTGTCTGCGATGGGATGGCAACTCTAGCTAAGGACGCAATTCTGTTGAAGTAATTACTAGGATGAGTCATTGTAGGTAGTGTCTATTTTGTTGTGATTAAACTTATTTCAAGCCATGTCTCAGCTCAAGTCGTAAAACGATTACAATCCTAGCTTTAATGCGCATCAATAAAATAATAATCAAAACCACTGCCTAAAACGTATTCCAGCTACTTAATTTTGTATCAAGAGACCTCAAATCACGAGGTCTCTTTTTAGTTTTGTTACCGTTTTGTCAATATTCAATCAGCTACCGCATATGATAGGGAAACAAATTGTTCGAGAGATAGGCGGGGATACGAGTGGAAGAAAACCAGAAAAGTCGATTCGTTGTCACTGAAGAAAATTGGTCTCTCCATCGCAAAGGCCACCAAGACCAGCAACGCCATCTAGATAAAATAAACGAAGTGCTAAAAAGTAACTTACCTGACTTAATTAGTGAAGAGAACATTATACTGTCAAATGGAAAAGACATGGTCAAAATTCCAATTCGCTCATTAGATGAATTTAAAATTCGCTACAACCACGACAAGTCCAAGCATGTTGGCCAAGGTGATGGCGACAGTGCGGTAGGAGACGTAGTGGCGCAAGGAGAAAAGAAAGCGCAGCCAGGTGAAGGAAAAGAAGCGGGTGATCAGCCAGGGCAGGACATCTATGAAACAGAAGTTTCCATTGAAGAGTTGGAAGAGATGTTCTTTAAAGAATTGGAGCTACCGGACTTGGAGCAAAAAGAACAATCTGTAACAACGATTGAAGACATTGATTTCACAGACATCCGTAAAAAAGGGTTAATCGGTAATATTGATAAAAAACGGACATTGTTATCTGCCATTAAACGTAATGCAATAAATGGAAAAGCTGAAGTCGCACCGATTCTGGAAGATGATCTACGATTTAAAACATGGAATCCCGTGGAGAAACCACAATCTAAAGCAGTAGTCATCGCAATGATGGACACGAGTGGTTCAATGGGTAAATTTGAAAAGTATATGGCACGAAGTTTCTTCTTTTGGATGACGAAGTTTTTACGGACAAAGTATGAAACCGTAGATATCGAATTCATTGCGCACCATACGGAAGCGAAAGTAGTATCAGAGGAAAACTTCTTCAACAAAGGAGAGAGTGGTGGAACCAGATGTTCATCTGCCTATAGTAAAGCGTTGGAAGTTATTAAAGAATATTATCCACCAACTAGTTATAATATCTATCCCGTGCATTTTTCGGACGGGGAGAATATGACAAGTGACAATAAGAAATGTTTGGAACACGTAGATGAATTATTGGCGATATCGAATATGTTTGGTTATGCCGAAGTCAATGAACACCGTAGAATGTCTACGTTGATGTCTGCGTATAAATCAATTGAACATCCCAAATTCAATTATTATATTTTGCAAAAAAACCGCGATGTCTACTTTGCGCTCAAGAAGTTCTTCGAAAAGCGAACGGAGGGGTTACGCTGACTGATCAACGGGCATTATATTATGCAATTGATGAAATCACGGAGATTGCCAATGGATTTGGACTCGACTTTTATCCAATGCGGTATGAAATTTGCCCAGCGGATATTCTGTATACATTTGGTGCCTATGGAATGCCTACACGCTTCACACATTGGAGTTTTGGTAAGCAATTTCATAAGATGAAGTTGCAATATGATATTGGATTGAGCAAGATTTATGAGCTAGTTATAAATTCAAATCCATGTTATGCATTTTTATTGAATACGAATAGTTTAATACAAAATAAACTAATCATCGCGCATGTATTGGCGCATTGTGATTTCTTCAAAAATAATACCTATTTCTCAAAGACACGTAAAGACATGGTGGAAAGCATGGCAGCTACAGCCGAACGAATTGCAGACTATGAAGTACGCTACGGTAAGAAATGTGTGGAAACATTTCTTGATGCGGTATTAGCCATTCAAGAACATGTGGATCCAAGTATGACGCGAGACATCATTCCGTCATCTTTTATTGTCCAACCACCCCGAAGAAGCGCATATGAGGATTTATGGGATCTTGATCAACGGACAATTCCTGGACAACAAGCGATTGAAATGCACCAAAAGAATCCGAAAGAACAACAAAAAGACATCTTATTATTTATTCTTGAAAACAGTCGTAATCTAACGGAATGGCAAGCGGATATCCTGACGATGTTACGCGAGGAGATGCTCTATTTCTGGCCACAGTTGGAAACGAAAATCATGAATGAAGGTTGGGCATCCTATTGGCATCAAACTATCCTTCGACAAATGGATTTAACACCTTCAGAAACAATCGAGTTTGCAAAACTTAATGCCAGTGTACTACAACCTTCCAAGACTTCAATTAATCCATATTACCTCGGTGTCAAAATGTATGAAGATATCGAGAAACGGTACGATATACTAGCTAAAGAAGCTATTTCACGTGGTGAAGAAGCGATGACGGGACGGGAAAAAATATTTGAAGCGCGTGAAATTGAAAATGATACTTCTTTTATTCGAAATTATTTGTCTGATGACTTGATTAAACAAGAAGATCTGTACGTATTCCAAAAGCAGGAAAACCAATACAAAATATCCGATAAACAGACAGACGCAGTCCGGAATCAACTAATTGGACAGCGAGTGAACGGTGGCTTTCCTTATATAGTAGTAGACGATGGAGACTATATGCGTAATGGAGAACTGTATCTCATTCATCGCTATGAAAACACTGAACTTGATCTCCCCTACTTGGAACATGTTTTACCGCATATCCATCAACTCTGGGGACGTATTGTGCACATTGAAACGATACTCGAGAACAAACCTTTAGTCTTTTCATACGATGGACACAAAGTGTTTAGAAGAAGTAAATAACGAAAAGAGAATAGACACATCTAATTCTGAGACTGAAGATAACTCCAACAATATGGAGATTGTCTTCAGTTTTTTTATTTTACTCCTTTTCATTTCGTGCATCTAATGGTATTTTTATAGTATGTTAACTCATTAACGTACTAAAGAATGAAGAAAAGAGGAAAACCAATGAAAAAGACGACTATTGCTTTATTGTTCGCAGCATTATTCCTACTGCTGGCTGGATGTTCGGATAAGTCTTCCGAAGGAGACAAATCTACTGCGGACGCGGGTAAAGAAGAAACGAGAGAGATCATCATCGGTGTAGATGACAAATTTGCGCCTATGGGATTCCGTGATGATAAAAATAATTTAGTAGGTTTCGATATTGACATGGCAACAGCAGCAGCAGAGCATATGGGCGCTACTGCAAAATTCCAGCCAATCGACTGGAAAACGAAGGAAACGGAACTTAGCAGTGGAAGAATCGATTTAATTTGGAATGGCTATACCATCACAAAAGAACGTCAAGAAAAAGTATTATTCACGAAGCCTTATTTGGATAATAATCAAGTCGTTGTGACGTTAGTAGACTCTGACGTGAAAGCAATTGAAGATCTAGACGGAAAAGTAGTAGGAGTACAAGCATTATCATCTGCTGGACCCGCACTAGAGAGCCACCCGATCCACGAAAAGTTAGAAAACATCACAGAATTTGCGGATAATGTTCTAGCATTGACAGATTTGAAAACAGGTCGTCTCGACGCAGTTGTACTTGATGAAGTCGTCATTGATTATTATATGACAACTGAAAAAGGGGTCTTTTCAAAACTTGACGGATCATTGGCAGTAGAAGAATATGGCGTTGGAGTGAAGAAAGGCAATGACGAATTGCTTGAAAATCTTCAAGAGGCATTGGATACTATGAACGAAGAGGGTACTTCAGCTGAAATCTCCACAGAATGGTTCGGAGAAGACAAAGTTCTACGTTGAGTAGTGAAGTAATTTATATCAACGGAAGTGGTATGTGTGACTTCCGTTGATAGTAGTATTGTAAGAGAAGTACATAAAAACTGGAATGGTTTTTTGGAGGAATTTACTAATGAGTTATGAATATTTTATATCTATGCTGATTCCTATGTTGGAAGGAGCTAAAGCGACTGTCCTATTATTTATAATAGCGATCGTCTTATCTATTCCACTTGGATTCTTGCTGACACTTGCCGTAAGAAGTAGTATTAAACCAATTTCTTATTTGGCGCAGACTTTTATATACGTCATGCGTGGGACCCCTTTGTTATTACAGCTATTGTTCTTTGTATTTGGTTTACCACTTCTGCCGGTAATTGGTGAGTATTTAGTTTTTGACCGTTTTGTCGCAGCTACACTAGCGTTCATTTTGAACTATTCAGCATACTTTGCTGAAATATTCCGAGGTGGATTGATCTCCATCGATAAAGGACAATATGAAGCTTCACAAGTACTTGGATTATCGAAATGGCAAACGACTGTGCGCGTCATCCTACCACAGATGTTTCGTGTTACGCTACCACCTATTGCGAATGAATCGGTATCTTTAGTAAAAGATACCGCGCTTTTATATGCGGTAGCTGTTCCTGAACTTCTACACTATGCACAAACAGTCGTTAACAGGGACTTTACAATCATTCCGTTCTTCATTGCAGCAGCGATCTACCTGCTGATTGCATTCGGGTTGACTGTAATTTTCAAGTACTTAGAGAGAAAGCTGCAATACGAATGAGGAGTGGAAATTATGTCTTTCATTGAAGTACGCAACTTACAGAAATCATTCGGTCCATTGGAAGTATTGAAGGATATTTCGTTTGATGTTCAAAAAAATGATGTAATGGCAATTATTGGACCTTCGGGATCTGGAAAGAGTACCATGTTAAGAAGTCTTATTCAATTGGAGCAAGTCGGTGGCGGTAGTATTATCGTTGATGGAGATTACCTAGTTAAAGATGGCATTTACACAAATTCTACCGATAGTAAAATGATTAACTCCAAAATGGGAATGGTATTTCAACAATTTAACCTTTTTCCTCATTTAACTGTAAAACAGAACTTGGAACTAGCACCGAAACTTGTGAAGAAAGAAAAAGCCGAAGATTATGGGCTGAGAAGTATCGAATTACTAGAAAAAGTGGGACTGGCTTCAAAGGCTGATGAATTGCCTTCGAGACTTTCAGGTGGTCAGAAACAACGGGTAGCGATTGCGAGAGCGTTGATGATGGATCCGGATATTTTACTATTCGATGAACCGACTTCTGCTTTGGATCCACAATTGACGAAAGAAGTATTGCAAGTGATGAGAAATCTCGCAGAAGAGCATATGACGATGATTGTGGTGACACATGAAATGGAGTTTGCAAGCAATGTCGCTAATCAAGTGATCTTCATGGATGATGGAATGATCATTGAATCGGGTACTCCAGATGAAGTAATCAAATCACCGAAAGAAATGCGTACAAAGAGATTCCTGAATTATGAGTTAAGTAAATAACCAAAAATAGTGATGCGAATGTAATAATCGCATCACTATTTTTTTACGTAAATAGAGCCATTTTCAATCGAGTTTTTGCAATGTATGAAATAGTGCATCGAATAATTGGTTAACTTGTGAGAATTCACGCAAAATATTGAATAATGCATTGACGAATAACTTAGTAAAGGGTACGATTACGTATAATTATTACCTTTTCTAAATACATCGAAAGAGTAATAGATAATAGTTGAGGGGGATTTAAATGAAGAAACGTTGGGTGACTTACGCAGCAGCACTATTCAGTATTGTGCTCATTCTAGCCGCGTGTGGTGGAAAAGAGGGGGCATCTGATCCTGGAGCAGATGATAAAAATAATGATAAAGCAAGCACTGAGGAAAAATACATAATTGGTGTAACGCAAATTGTTGAACACCCGTCTTTGGATGCAGCGTTTGAAGGATTCCAAAAGGCGATTGAAGATGCAGGGCTGAATGTAGAATATGATAAGCAAAATGCGCAAAATGATAATAGTTCTAACTCAACCATCGCGAACAACTTGGCGGGAGCGGGCGTAGATTTAATATTTGCTAACTCTACACCGAGTGCACAAGCGGCAGCTAGCGCGACTCAAGACATTCCGATCATCTTCACTTCAGTTACGGATGCAGTAGCTGCGGAACTTGTTGCATCTAATGAAGAGCCGGGTGGAAATGTTACAGGCACTACTGATAATCATCCGGATGCAATTCCGAACACAATGAAATTCTTGAAAGAAAACTTAGGTGCGAAAAAAGTTGGAATGATATTTAACTCGGGAGAACAAAACTCTCGCTTACAAGTAGACCACGTCAAAGAGATCCTTGCAGACATGGATATGGAAGTTGTAGAAGCATCTGTTGCGACTTCTGCAGACGTAAAGCAAGCGGCTGAATCATTAATCGGTTCAGTAGATTCATTTTATATTATTACGGATAACACAGTAGTATCAGCACTAGAATCGGTCATCTCGGTTGCGAATGACAATAACATTCCAATGATGGTGGGTGAATTTGATTCTGTGAAACGTGGAGGGCTTGGAGCATACGGTTTTGAGTACTACGATATCGGGTATGAAGCAGGTGAAATGGCAGTAAAGATTCTAAAGGGTGAAGAAACGCCTGAATCATTACCTGTTCAATTACCACAGAATTTGAAGTTAGTGATGAATAAAGAGACTGCGGATGCAATCGGCTTGAAAATTCAAGATGATTGGAATGCCGAGATTGCAGAATAAATAAAATTAGGAGATGATCTTGCATGTTTTCAGCTGTATTTGGCTCAGTTGAGCAGGGTATCATCTATGCGATCATGGCACTCGGAGTGTATCTAACATTCCGAGTGCTTGATTTTCCAGATTTAACAGTGGACGGAAGTTTTGTAACAGGCGCAGCAGTAGCGGCTACGATGATTGTATTTGATTATCATCCACTTGTTGCAACACTTACCGCGATCTTGGTTGGCTTTTTTGCTGGATGTATAACAGGCTTATTACATACCAAAGGAAAAATCAATCCACTCCTATCCGGAATCCTCATGATGATAGCTCTGTACTCGATAAACCTTCGGATAATGGGACTAACTACAGAAAATTCAGTAGGCCGCCCGAATATTCCGCTTTTAAATTCAGAAACGATTTTCAGTAAGTTCCAAGGTTTCTGGAGTAATCTTGGAATTGATGAAGCAATCAATGGTTTCTTATCAGGACTTGGCTTGGAACATTTACCATCGACTTGGGGAACGGTAGTTCTGATGATTCTAGTCGTGGTGATCATTAAATTCATAGCGGACTGGTTCTTGCAAACCGAAGTTGGTTTGGCCATTCGCGCGACTGGCGATAATAAAAAAATGATTCGCAGTTTCTCTGCCAATACAGATACTCTCGTTATTCTCGGATTAGGAATTTCTAATGCGTTGGTAGCTTTCTCAGGTTCATTGATTGCACAGTATGGAAAATTCGCTGATAACGGTATGGGGATTGGCATGATCATCATCGGATTGGCTTCTGTTATTATCGGTGAAGCGATATTCGGGACGAAAACCATTTTCCGTACAACACTAGCCGTGGTTATTGGTGCCGTAATCTACAGAATCGTACTTGGACTGTCGTTGAAAGTGAAAATTCTCGATTCAGGTGATATGAAATTGATTACTGCAGTCATCGTAATAGCGGCATTAATTATTCCGCAGATTCTCGAAAAGAGACGGGAAAAAGTACGTAAAGCGAAAAGACAATCTGAACGAATGGCGATAAAGTCATCAAAAGGAGGTCATAGCGTTGTTGAAACTGGATCAAGTCAATAAAGTATTTAATGAAGCGACTCCAGATGAGAAAGTAGCGCTGGACCAGATTAACTTACATTTACAACCGGGTGATTTCGTTACCGTCATAGGTAGTAACGGAGCAGGGAAATCTACCATGATGAATATGATTTCTGGCGCATTGACACCGGATTTTGGCTCTATTTATATCGATAACAAAGACGTCACACGTTTGGCGGAATTTAAACGTTCCAAAATGATTGGACGAGTATTCCAAGATCCGATGTCAGGTACAGCACCCACAATGACGATTGAAGAGAATTTAGCGATGGCTTATTCTCGCAACCGCCGACGGTCATTGCACCGCGGAGTAGATAAGAAACGGAAAGACTTATTCCGTACATCACTTGAAACATTGCACTTGAATCTTGAAAATCGGATGACAGCGAATGTTGGACTGTTGTCAGGTGGTGAACGTCAAGCGTTGTCATTGTTGATGGCGACTTTTACGCAACCTTCTATTTTGTTGTTAGATGAGCATACGGCTGCACTTGATCCATCCCGCGCAGAGCTGATTACCGATTTAACGAAACGCTTAGTTGAGAAAGATCAACTAACGACGTTGATGGTAACGCATAATATGCAACAGGCACTTGACCTTGGAAATCGATTAATTATGATGGATAAGGGTCAAATCATACTAGAGGTGGAAGAAGAGCAGAAACAGCACTTAACTATTGCGAAATTAATGGATGAATTTCAACGTATTCGTGGAGAACAACTTACGAATGATGCAGCTTTACTTTCTATATAAACAAAAGCCCGTGCTTTCCAGTAATGGAAAACAGGGGCTTTTCATCGTCTAAGCAAGCTTTGCTACATGTTTCTTAATTTCATATACCCAATTAAACGGATCTCGTTCTTTGCCTGTTTGAATATTCGTTAACGTGTTATAAAGAAGTGAAGATAGTTCACCAGTTTGACCGTTACCGATGATCATTTTATACCCATCCCAATTCAGTTCTCCAACAGGAGAAATAACAGCAGCTGTACCTGTGCCGAATACTTCTTCCAGTTCTCCATTTTCATAGGCAGATCGGATTTCATCCATCGAGATTTGACGCTCTACAACTGGCATATTCCAGTGTCTCAGTAACTGTAAAATTGATTTTCGAGTAATTCCCTCAAGAATACTGCCGTTGATCGCGGGTGTTATGACTTCACCATTGATTTTGAAGAAGATATTCATACTACCTACTTCTTCAACGTATTTACGCTCGACGCTATCAAGCCATAGAACTTGGGAGTACCCTTGTTTGTCTGCTGTCTCCTGGGCCTTTAAAGCAGATGCGTAGTTACCGGCAGTTTTAGCGCTACCCGTTCCGCCTTTTGCAGCACGGACGAATTCATTTTCCACGAGGATTTTCACTGGATGAATCCCTTCTTTATAGTACGAGCCAACAGGAGATAGAATCATGAAAAATTGATAATTTTTAGCTGGTGCCACACCTAGGAAAGCTTCTGTTGCAATGACAAATGGGCGGATATATAATGAGGTTCCTTCTAGTGTAGGAATCCAATCTTGCTCGATTTGCAGCAACTGGTTAAGTGCGTACAATGCGTTCTCCTCATCGATTCGTGGCATACATAGACGATCGAGTGAATAATTCAGGCGTTTCATATTTTGATCTGGACGGAACAAGCGAATGGTTCCTTCTTCTGAACGATACGCCTTCATTCCTTCGAAAACCGTTTGTCCATAATGTAAGACGATTGCAGCTGGGTCAAGTGTTAAAGGAGCGTAAGGAGTGATGCGATGATTATGCCAACCTTTGCCTTCCTCATAGTCTATAATGAGCATGTGGTCTGTAAATGATTTTCCAAAGACTAGAGAGCTAGGATCTGGCTTTTCTTTTTTATTTTGTGCAAGTTGAATGTGCATAGGTAATCTCGTCATAATCATCAAAACCCCTTAAGATATAGAATATTCCGAAACTTCAATTCCGAATAGTGTAATTATACTGCTTTTTCAGGAAAAATAAAGTGAAAAGTTTGTCGATTTTAAAAACTAGTATAAAAAGGAGCAGATTTTTATGAAAAAAGTATTGATTATAGGTGCTGGAATCGTTGGTGCTTCTGCTGCTTATCATTTGTCTACGCAATATGCAGAAGTCGTTCTAATCGACAGACAGGAGCCTGGACAGGCCACAAAAGCCGCAGCGGGCATTATTTGTCCATGGGCATCTCAGCGCCGCAATAAGGCTTGGTATGCATTAGCGTCAGCTGGAGCCGCCTATTATCCGGAATTCATTCGTTCATTGGAAGAGCAGGGCGAGGTGGAAACAGGATATAAGAAAGTGGGTGCTTTGGCGATTCATACTGATGTAAACCGTTTGGAAAAGAAAGTTGAGTTATTGAATAAAAGAAAAGAACATGCACCCGAGATTGGAGAAGTGGAATTACTAGATACAGAGCAGGCGGCTAGCTATTTTCCTGTGTTATCGGATGAATATGCAGCTGTTCGTATTTCTGGTGCGGCAAAAGTCGAAGGAGATCAACTACTTAGTGCATTGGAACGTGTGGCAGTTAAACGAGGAGTGCAATATATAAAAGGTTCCGCTATACCGTACATAAAGGAAGGGAAAGTCTGTGGTGTTATGGTGGATGGGCAAATTATTGAAGGAGATCAAATCATTATAGCGGCAGGTGCATGGGCTAGTGAATTTACAGAGTCATTTGGTAAGAAACTTCAAGTAACAGGACAGAAAGCGCAAATCCTACATTTACAATCAAATCATGAAGCGTCAGGTGAATGGCCAGTCATCATGCCGCCGAGCACTCAGTACCTCGTGCCATTTCAAGCCGGCAGATTCGTTGCGGGTGCAACACACGAAGATACTGATGATTACGATATTCAACCGACAGCAGGTGGAATACTGGAGGTATTGTCGAATACTTTACCCATTGCACCTGTACTGAGCGAAGCAGTATTGGCTGAAGTCCGTGTGGGCATTCGTCCACATACACCGAATTTTATGCCGGTCATTGGTCGATTACCTGATCATCCGCAAGTTTGGGTTGCGAATGGTCTTGGTTCATCTGGTTTAACAGTAGGACCTCTTCTTGGCAAGCTGTTATCCCAGCTAGTGCTAGGCCAAGAGACTGGATGGGACTTAGAACACTACTCTATTAACCAAATAATTGTCGATGAACATTGAATAAAGAGCGTATAATGATTATTATGAATATATAGCAATTGAACGGTAAAGGGGAAGATTCATAATGAGAAGATATGTTTCGTATTCAGAAGAAGTGAAAGAAGCGATGAAATACGGCAAGCCGCTAGTCGCATTGGAATCCACAATTATTACGTACGGTATGCCATATCCTGAGAATGTGAAAGCTGCACGTGAAGTTCAACAGATTGTGCGTGATCATGGCGCGGTCCCGGCGACGATTGCAATTATGGACGGAAAAATAAAAATAGGGCTAACTGATGAAGAGTTGGAACGGTTCGGGGACAGCAAAGGTGTTGTCAAAGCATCTAGACGCGATATCAGTTACTTAATTGCTACTAAGAAACCTGGTGCAACGACGGTTGCCGCATCGATGTTCTTTGCTGACTTGGCGAGGATCCGTGTATTCACGACTGGGGCCATTGGTGGTGTGCATAGAGGTGTGGAACAAACGATGGATATTTCTGCGGATCTTGAAGAGTTTGCCCGTACAAGTGTAGCAGTTGTTTGTTCAGGAGCAAAATCTATTTTGGATATCGGTAAAACACTTGAGTATTTGGAAACAAAAGGTGTGCCGGTAATGGGGTATCAAACAGATATTTTTCCTGCCTTTTACACAAGAAGCAGTACACATCATGTAGACTACCGAGTGGATGAAATCGACATGATCGCAGAAATGTTGCGTGTCAAATGGAATTTAGGCTTGGAGGGGAGTGCGATTATCGCTAATCCAATTCCTGAAGAATATGCAATGGATCAGGACTATATGGATGGATTGGTTTCAGATGCACTTAAAGAAGCAGAACAAATGGGCATTAGCGGAAAGAACCTCACACCTCATATGTTAAAAAAGGTTCAGGAAATGACAGGCGGTAAAAGTCTGGAGGCCAATATTGCATTGGTGAAGTCAAACGCTGAACTTGCAGCAAAATTGGCAGTGAGTTTTAACGGTAATTAATATAGACAGGTTGTGTAAAATTGAAAGTAGTGTCTTGGAACGTGAACGGTATTAGAGCCTGTGTAAAAAAAGGTTTCAGTGACTTTTTTGAACAAGTACAGGCAGATATATTCTGTATACAGGAGATCAAATGTCAAGAAGGACAAATTGACCTTTCTTTTGAAGGGTATGAATCCTACTGGAACTATGCAGAGAAAAAAGGATATTCAGGTACGGCGGTCTTTACGAAGAAAACACCTCTTTCTGTACGTAATGGATTGAATGATCTGGACCATGAAGCAGAGGGACGAGTGCTGACGCTAGAATTTGAAGAATTCTTTCTCGTCAATTGTTATACGCCCAATTCACAGCGGGACTTAGCGCGATTATCATTTCGACTGGCATGGGAAGATGATTTACTTGAGCATTTACAGTCATTGAATGCCATCAAGCCCGTCATTTATTGCGGAGATTTGAACGTAGCGCATGAAGAAATTGATATTCGTAACGTTAAATCTAATATTGGCAATTCGGGATTCACGTATGAAGAACGCGGGAAAATGACGCGATTGTTAGACACTGGATTCATTGATACGTTTCGTTTTATGAATCCGGGTCTAAAAGAGAGTTATACCTGGTGGTCGTATATGCGCGACGTACGTGCACGTAATATTGGTTGGCGCATCGATTACATTATTATTTCAGAGCGTCTTCAGTCGGCTCTAAAAACAACAGCCATTCATTCAGAAATCATGGGCAGTGATCATTGTCCGATTTCTGCGGAATTAGAAATATAAAAATGAGTAAGAGCATTTCAGATGAACTTGTTCAGTCTAGAGGATAAAAGCTGAATTAATAAACGAATTATAATCATATTAGAACATCAAATGGCATTGGGATGAACCGTGCCATTTGTTTTTTTCACTACTATTGAAATAAATCTGCTTTACGAATGGTAAAAAGCTTAGACTCAATGTTCAAGAAACGAGCCAGATTGGTGAATAACGCATTTAAAGAATCAGTATTTCTATTTAATAAAAACGGATAGATATGTGAGTATTCACTCTTGGGACAAAGGTCAGAATCGTCTAATTAGAAATCAGATAAAAAGAGTAATATAGTGTAGAATGAGAATAACATTATTAATATTCCAATACATTGATTAAGTAAAAATTTGGCCTTATGCACATTTGTAGTTATTTATTAGCAAAAAGACAGTTATAGACTAGTAATTGTTATGCTGATAATAGGGAATTATCTATTAAGGAAGATGAATATCATGGAGAAGAAACTTACTCCTAAACTAAAGTTATTCAGAGAAGAATTTAATTTTTCACATAAAAAGATTGGTAAATTAGAATGGGAACTTGCTACAATATATTATAAGCGAAAAGCTGTTGCTAGTTCAGAATTCAAGACATTAGAAGACCGGTTAGAAAATTATAGAGTTAATATTAGTATTTTAGTAGAGACAATCAAAAATGAAGTAGCAGTGGCTAATAAATCCAAATGACATAGTAAAATCCAATTCGTAGTGTATCTATTACGTTGTAATCCTTATAGAAATAATATAGTGTCTAATTCAATTCAAAAAGATTCGTGAAGTATTATGCTGAAACTATTGGGCGCGAATACTTAGCAAATTTTCTCCAAAAGGGGTATTTTGATGCGCAATACCTCAGTTTTCTTTAATGATGTTTTATGTAGTTATGATACTTTTAAGATAAACAATATTGGAAAGGAACTTTTATAGATGGCAGACATTTTATATCATTACTGTAGTATAGAAACTTTAGAATTAATATTAAAAAATAAAACATTTAGATTTTCTAGTCTTGGAATTGTAGATGATATGGAAGAAGCATTGACTTCTGACTTTGAAGATATAGGTAGAATATGTTTTGTTTCATGTTGGACTGATTTAGCACAGGAATCTGTAGAAATGTGGAGAACATATACAGGTGGTAATAATGGAGTTAGAATTGGAATTTCAACAAATCTATTCAATTTTGACTTAGATGAGAATGGTATTCCGTTACCAAGTAATAAAATAATGACGGAAAATGATGTATGCATATCTCCACCGTATTCTCCACAGCTTATACCAGTAACCTATACTAAAGATGATGACTTAATTAACCCAACTGTTGGAAAAATAGATAATAACATCTGTAATAAATGTGGAAGAAAAACATCCGATTTAAATCTGCAAACTAATTATATAGGTCGATTTAAAAGAGAATATTGGTCTGGACAATCGGAATGGAGATACATATTAATTGCAATCCCAAAAGAATATTATCGTAATAATGAACGTGGAAAGTATTTAAATGGAGACCCAGAGGATTTGACTAAATTAATGAAATCAGATTTGATTAATATGACTTTTGATAATGATTACATTGATTTTCCATTTAATAAATTTGCCCTAGATCAAATTGAATTAATTCTAAGTCCTCTAAACTCAGCCGAAGATAACAAGAGGGCAGAAGAGTTAATAAAGAATTATACGAACAATGCAACTGTAAAACCATCTTCTTTAAGAATGCGTAAATGAAATTTATATCTTCCATAATCGGGTGCGTTTACGGGTGCGAAACGTTCCTGATTCAAATGAAATGTGGTCGCACAATTTCGGTAAAGATCAGGTAGTTTTAGATTTCTAAAATTAAAGGGTTATATCGAGAAGTCGAATGAGGAGGTAACGCTCCAAAAGGCTTCCCTAGCGTCGAGTAGCACGCGGATTAGTAAGGAAAAGCGTGTTATAGGTTCGGCTAATAGGCGTGAGAATTTACCGTAACAGTTTGGCTGACGAAAGCCTACTCGATGTGGAGGTAAATCATGATGCTTGGGTTGAACAAATTTGGTGGGAATACAATGTCAATACAATAAGATACTGTATTGCTGACGAACTTCTGAATGTACGGGTCTAGACGTACGTTATATAGAAATATATTTGCTACCAGATGTAGAGTTAGCTGTAGATGAGTAAGAATCGGTTATATGAAAATCCATCTTGCTTTACAGGCACATGCGATGCTAACAGGCTCATCGGAAGAACCTAAGTTTGTTTTATAATAGATATAATTCAACGTTGTAAGCCGATAAAGTGGAGGGCTTACTCCCAGTGAAACGTTGAAATGTAAAATAGTTGTGAGATTAGCGACTGTACAACTTTTCTTCATATCAGTGAAAGTGGTGGCACAGTACCGTTGAAGCGTGTAATGAACGTGAAGGGATAGCCACTAGACTAATAAAAGGTTCATTCAATCATGTTAGACAAGTCTTTATCGGTTAATAAGGTTCTTGTAAGACTAATAGAGGTTCACCTTTCACGGAAGGCACCGACTTATTGAAACGGAAGAGTTGAGGCGCAGAAAATGTTGATGATTGAATCGAATTGGAATAGTTGGAACGCTGTATGAAGTGAAAATTTCACGTACGGTGTGAAGTGGGGAAAAGCTGGCGATCACTTCAAAGGCTTACCTATCACTATAATATTGTTTGAGGTCTTAGCTTAGTTGATCGGAGCGGAAGCCGGCGACTCTGTCCCTCCAGAACGCGTCCGGCTGCAGCGCAGATCAACGGGTTGCAACCACTATTAAAATAAAACGAAGAACCCCAATTCCATTGTGAATTGGGGTTCTTCGTTTTATTTTTGTTAAAATGCACTTTTCATTACGACTCATTCTGTTTGGGTTCAAGCGAAATATAACGCTTTTTCCCTGCGTACATTCCACTGATAAATAGAATAGTTGCGACCACTATGAAGGTATACAGTGGTGCTGTCCATGAACCAGTAAAGTCATGTAGAATACCGAACAACACAGGACCAACAGACGCTAGTAAGTAGCCAATCGACTGCGCCATTCCGGAAATTGAAGCCGCTTGGTCTGGTGTATTCGTACGTAAAGTGAAGAACATCATAGCTAGTCCGAATGCTGAACCGCCACCCAGACCGATGAAAATCATCCAAAGTGCAGTCAGAGCTTCGCTTCCAAACTGTACGCCACCGTAGCCAATTAAATAACAGGCGAAAACAGCTACGACAAGGATACGTTGATCGCGTACTTTATCCGCAACGACTGGTATGATGAACATCATAGGCAATTGTGCAAGTTGGACAAGCGCTAACATCCATCCAGCAGCATCAGCAGTCATGCCATTGGTTTGCAACACAACTGGAATCCATGAAGCTGTCGTATAAAATAGGAACGATTGCAGTCCCATGAAAATCGTGATGCTCCAGGCTAGTGGCGAACGCCAAATAGGGAGAGCAGGTTTTGTCTTCATGTTTTTCTGAGCTGTTTTGATGACTTCTTTCTTTTTACGTATCTGAGGAATCCATACGATAATGGCTAACAATGTAATGACTCCCCAAATGCCTAACGCACCTTGCCAGCCATATACTGTTTCATTGGCGATGGGAGAAGCGATACCAGAAGCGAGTGTTGCAGATATACTCATAGATACTGAGTACAGACCCGTCATCAATCCGATATGTAAGGGGAAGCTCAGTTTAAGAAGACTTGGCAATAGGACGTTTGCAAAAGCGATTCCTACCCCAATTAAAAATGTACCAATCAGTAGCAATATACTATTGCCGACAGAACGCATGATGATGCCTAACAGTAAAATAATCATCGCATAGAAAAGCGTTCGTGACATGCCAAACCGTTTCGCAAGGCGAGGTGTAAAAGGTGATACAATGGCAAATGCCAGTAATGGGATTGTAGTCAGAAATCCGGCCAACGAATTAGAAATTTGCAGTTGATCGCGAATGTTTCCGATAATAGGTCCGACAGAAGTGAGTGGGGAACGGATGGTAGCGGCTAAAAATAAAATACCCGCTAATAACACCCACTGACTTTTAGGGAAATGTAGATGTTTACTTGGTCGTTCTTTTTCCATTATGAAGCCTCCTGTATTCCTTGAAGATTGTTCTGAGAAGTATGTAGCTGAAACAGCAGAAAGGAGATTCCTTTGTGGAGTACTTACTCATAGTCTTTGTAAATGTTATCACACCGATGCTTATTTTATTAGCAATAGGCGTTTCTTTACAAATAAAATTTACTTTTAACGTTAAGGCATTGGGGAATATTCTGACATACTGTTTAATACCCGCTGCCGTGTTCATGAACTTATATCATACTGTCATTGATATAGACATCCTACTTGACGTATTCATATTTGTACTATTATTTACGACCACTTTAATACTTACTGGCCATGTATTTAGTAAGCTCTTGCGTTTGAATCGCCAGCAGACCGCCGTAATGAAAAACAGTATTGTTCTAATTAACTCAGGAAACTATGGGTTACCTGTCAGTCAGCTAGTCTTTCATGAGAATCCGCTCGGGGTGTCTATTCAGATCGTTTTGATCGTCTATCAGAACTTACTGACGTATTCATATGGATTGTATAATCTCGTATCTTCCACGCAGTCCGGGAAAGATATTGTGAAACAGTTCCTTCGAATGCCGATTATCCATGCTTTGTGGCTAGGTGCTTTGCTTAACTTGGCAGATATCCAGTTACCACAGTTTATCGAGTTGCCAATCAGTCATTTATCGGATGCTTTTATCGCCATCGCGCTCATTACACTTGGCGCGCAGTTAGCGCAGATTAAAGTGAAGACACTGTGGAACCGTTTGATCTACTTAAGCGCTATCGGTCGACTCATTATCTCACCCACCGTGGCGTTGTTGTTGATTTTATTATTGGGGATAGAAGGTGTTATAGCACAATCACTCTGGATTGCCAGCTCGTTTCCAACTTCGCGAAATAGCTCCACGCTAGCATTGGAATACGATGTTGAGCCCGAGCTAGCAGCCCAAATCGTCTTGTTCAACACCGTAGCTAGCAGCTTTACAGTAGGCGTAGTGATTTATCTTTCCTCCCTACTGTTTGGGTAAGGGATTGGCGCTACGGAGGGGGCGCTTCAATCCTTTGCACTCTCTTTTGAAATTATGCTTTATCCCAATCTAACCCAACTTTTTGTCCAGAATATGTCCAGAAGATTGCTAGCCTAAAACTATCAAACTAATTGGTAAATATTCATATTGAAAATTTGTCGAATCGTGCTATACTGTTAGCATTCAGTTAAATAAGACTCATATAATCACGGGGATATGGCCCGTAAGTTTCTACCGGTCTACCGGAAATAGACCGCCTATGGGGAGAATGAAAAGCAGCTTTCTTTGTCGTTCGACAGAGGAATTGCTTTTTCATTTTTAAAAGCGTACATGCCGCTCTCTCATAGTTGTTATATGGGAGTATGGCATATACGCTTTTTTTATTCGGAAAAATGAAGGGAGCACAACAGCGTGGAGTTGCTAAAAAATAAGATTCGACAAGAAGGTAAAGTATTATCGGAAGAGGTACTGAAAGTGGATTCGTTCTTGAATCATCAAATTGATCCATTACTGATGCAAGAAATCGGGAGAGAGTTTGTTAGACGATTCAGCGATCAAAATATCACGAAAATCATCACGATTGAATCTTCAGGTATTGCTCCAGCTACAATGGCGGGAATGATATTGGGCGTTCCGGTAGTGTTTGCCAGAAAGCGTAAATCACTTACATTGACGGATCATTTATACTCCGCGAAAGTATATTCTTTCACTAAGAAAGAATCGAATGATATTTCGGTTTCTAAAGATTTTATTTCAAATGAAGATACGGTATTGCTCATCGATGATTTCCTTGCCAATGGACAAGCTGCACTTGGACTCATAGATATCGCAAAACAAGCAGGTTCCACTATCGCAGGTGTTGGCATTGTCATTGAAAAGTGCTTCCAGCCAGGCGGGGATTTGATTCGTAAAGAAGGCGTACGTTTAGAGTCGCTAGCTGAGCTTCAGTCACTGAATAACGGTGAAGTTCAATTTGTTGGGGAGGAAAATAACTGATGAAAACAACACTGCTAGGTTTTCAGCATTTACTTGCTATGTATGCTGGCGCAGTTTTGGTACCACTCATTGTGGGGAATGCTATTGGGTTAACTCCTACACAACTGACATATCTTGTTTCAATTGATATTTTAATGTGTGGTATCGCTACGTTGTTGCAAATTTCACGTAATAAATATTTTGGCGTTGGTCTACCCGTTGTTCTTGGGTGTACATTCACAGCCGTAGGTCCCATGATTTTAATAGGCAATGACTATGGAATTTCCGCTATTTACGGAGCGGTTATTGCTTCAGGCGTAATCATTTTCTTCATTAGTCGCTTCTTTGGAAGTCTCGTGAAATTCTTCCCTCCAATCGTTACCGGTTCAGTCGTAACAATTATTGGAATTACATTGATTCCTGTTGCGATCAATAATATGGGCGGTGGACAAGGTGCTGAAGATTTTGGATCGATGACAAATGTTTTACTCTCATTTGGCACGTTATTATTCATTGTCTTACTGTTCCGATTCACTTCAGGTTTTATGCAGTCTATCGCTATTTTGTTAGGTTTAGTTGGTGGTACGATTGCAGCGATATTCCTTGGTATCGTAGATTTCTCCAATGTACAAGATGCTTCTTATGTCCATATGGTGATGCCGTTTTATTTAGCCACTCCTACATTCCATCTACTGCCGATCGCCATTATGACGTTGGTGGCAATGGTGTCACTCGTAGAATCTACTGGAGTATACTTTGCGCTTGGTGATATTTGTGAAGAAGAAATCGACAAAAAAATGTTGGAAAAAGGCTATCGTGCAGAAGGATTGGCTTCCGTTATTGGCGGTATTTTCAATGCATTTCCTTACACGACATTTTCACAAAACGTGGGTTTAATGCAATTATCTGGTGTGAAGTCACGTCGTGTGATATTCGTGACCGCAATTATGTTGATTTCTTTAGGGTTCTTGCCGAAAATAGCGGCTCTTGCAACCATTATCCCACCGGCAGTCCTTGGAGGGGCTATGGTTGCGATGTTCGGAATGGTGGTTTCGCAAGGAATTAAAATGTTGAGTCCTGTTATTTCCAAAACTCAAGATAACGCAATGATTGTAGCGTGTTCCATCGGCATTGGTCTTGGTGTTTCAGTTGTACCGGATCTATTTAAGGAATTACCTGAAAGTGTACAGATCCTAACGAGTAATGGGATTGTACTCGGAAGTATCACGGCAATCTTCTTGAATATCATTTTCAATATGCTTCCTTCAAAAAAGAAGCAAGCTGTCCAACAAGCACATCAAGCGGAAGCTATGCCACTTAGCGTTAAAGAAGGACCATCTTCTGTCTTAGTTAGTGCAACAGCTAATCATAAATAAGAAAAAGAGCAACCTGCAAAAAATGCGGTTGCTCTTTTTCTTATATTACACGCGATGTTGTTCATATTGATGTGGCTCTATTTTGTTTGTTAAAATCGTCAGCAATTGTGAATCTATTGGCGAGTCATAAGCTTTTAATGACTCTCGAAGTTGCTCTTGTGTTCTGGAACCAATCAAAGCCGATGCTACAGCGGGCTCTTTAAGTACAAAGGCAATGGCATATGCTTGTAAGTCATTCGTTTCATTAGAAAGTGTCTGAACTGTCTGCTGTAATTCAAACTGTGAATAAGATACAAAGCCATTCAAATTCTTCGCACGCTCCACGCCTTCATTCGTAAGTAAACCCTTTGCCAACGTCCCTCTAGCGACAACAGATGCACCTTTTTCAGCAATCAAAGAAAAGTATTCTTCAGGACGGCGATCCAGCAAGTTGTACTGCATCATGACGGAAACTGCCTGGCTAGTACTCAGAAAACGTTCGATTACAGTGGGGCGGATACTTGAGATACCATATTCACGTATGATGCCTTCTTTTTTTAATGTGTCAAATGCTTCAATTGTTTCTTCCACATCATCTTCCATCGTACCACCGTGAAGTTGGTACAAGTCGATATGTTCGAGTTGTAAACGTCGTAAACTTTTTTTTACAGCGTCCATAATATGGGCTTTTGAAGAATCCCATATCCAGGAATCTTCTCCCTGCCACTTGTTACCGGCTTTCGTCGCGATGATCAAATCTTGACGTTTTTCTTTCAATACTTTTCCTATAAGTTCTTCGTTTGTTCCTTTATCGTAAAGATCTGCTGTATCGAAGTAGTTGATACCATGATCTACTGCTTCATCAAGTACGGAACGAGCCGATTCAAGTTCAGTCGGTAATGACATGCAACCTAGTCCAATTTCGGAAACAAGTAAACTACTAGAACCTATTATACGCTTCTTCATGTGCCTCACTCCTTTCGTTTCATGGTACAATGAAAGCGGGCTATAAAACCAATGGAAAGGGTTGAGTGCTGGATGAAGTTTGAAGAAAGAACCCTCTCAACAGAACAGATCTTTACAGGTAAAATCATTTCGGTACAAGTAGACGAAGTAGAATTGCCTGATGGAAAACTAGCAAAAAGAGAATTAGTAAAACATCCAGGAGCCGTGGCGATTATCGCCTTGACTGAAGATAAAAAAATCGTGTTAGTTGAACAGTACAGAAAGCCTTTGGAACGAACGATGCTAGAAATACCTGCAGGCAAGATTGAACCGGGCGAAGAACCTAAGCTAACGGCGATTCGTGAACTGGAAGAAGAGACAGCGTACCGTGCACATTCATTCGAATATTTGCAGACATTCTCGACTTCTCCAGGCTTCGCGGATGAAATCATTCACTTATACATAGCAAAAGATCTTGAGAAAGTGGAACAACCTGCTATAGGAGATGAAGATGAATTCATTGAAGTGCTGGAAGTAACTGTTGAAGAGGCAGAGGAGTTAATTGCGAATGAACGGATTTATGATGCGAAGACAGTTGCGGCTGTCTGGTATGTAAAAAACCTATAAAGGATTGAGCTATTTCTGGACGGACAAGCATATGTTATAGAAACGATGCGGAGGTGTCCTATTTATGGCTCGATCATTGTCTTTTGTCTATTTATTCGTTATACTCGCAATCAGTTATATAGGAGGGGCTTTATTATTCAGGGAGTGGCCTGTCACGTCGCTAGAGCAGATCATCGGTTTATATGATCAACGCGTAGTGAAGGGATCTGAAGCGGCTTTGTGGTCACCTGTTGTGGTGACGTTGAGCTTTATTCTATTAGCCATCATTCTGTCTAAATATAAAAGGGTCCGTTTTATCACTATGTTTCTCGGAGCGATTAAATGTGCTTTTTTTGGTTTGTCATCCACCTATTTATTGTCGACAGGCTTAAAGTTGGTATCCTATACGATTTGGTGGTTCCCATTTCAATTGATCAGCTGTTTGTTGTTCCTGATTTTATGTTCAGTGTTGAACCCGCCATTTTTTGCTCCACCGGCTAGTAAGAAAAATCGTCCATTAACTGCAGTGCCACCATTGATTGCTCTATTGTTGATCACGCAGATACTGGAACTAGCGATCTTTCATTTTATAAAGTAATATCCACTACACACTATAATGAACTGAACCTTTCCTTTCTATTGTCATCTGGAACGACAGTTTGGTATAATGGAAACAATTTGAGGGGGGCGTCGTATGGAAAGCCGAATAGAACGAATTAAGAAGCAATTGCACGGGGCCAGCTACAAGTTGACGCCTCAGCGTGAAGCGACTGTAGCAGTTCTTCTGGAAAATGAAGAAGACCATTTAAGTGCAGAAGATGTATTTTTGCTAGTAAAAGAAAAGGCTCCAGATATCGGTCTGGCGACTGTATATCGTACATTAGAATTATTAACTGAACTAAAAGTTGTCGATAAAATTAATTTTGGCGATGGGGTAGCGCGTTATGATTTACGAGAAGAAGGCGCTGCGCGGTTCCACCATCATTTAATTTGTCTAGAATGTGGAACGGTTGATGAAATTCAGGAAGACTTACTCGGTGAAGTAGAAAAAGTCGTAGAAGGTCGGTATGGTTTTACAGTCAAAGATCATTGGCTGACGTTCCATGGAATTTGTAAACGTTGTAAAGCGAAAGACGAAGAGAAAGAACAGGAAGACAATGGGATAGCCTAAGCGCTGTCCTTTTTTACTTTTTACATAAGAAAGGAGGAAAGTCTATGAAAGATGCACAGTTTGCATTGGAGGATTATGTGCACTTTTTAACAGTTGAAAGACAATTGGCTCAAAATACGGTGAAGTCGTATCAACGCGATCTGACAGCCTATATACGTTACATCGCAAGTTTAAATTTAGAAACAGTTAATTCTATTGAACGCACGATGGTTCTGCAATACTTGCAGAAGTTGAAAGATAGTGGTAAATCCAGTCGTACCCTCTCCCGACATATTTCCTCCATTCGTTCGTTCCATCAATTTTTAGTAAGAGAACAAATCACGACACATGATTGCACGATTCATATCGAATTGCCTAAAATTGAACAAAAGCTGCCGGATGTCCTCTCTATACCTGAAATAGAACGATTGATCCATGCCGTTGATGGCCATACTTCACAAGGTATGCGCGATATTGCATTGCTTGAATTGTTATATGGGACTGGAATGAGGGTAAGTGAATTGATAGCGATTGATTTGGCCGATCTTCATTTGACCATGGGGTTTGTGCGGGTATTTGGAAAAGGCAGTAAGGAACGAATCGTGCCACTTGGACGTTCAGCAATCGATGCCTGTACTTTGTATTTAAATGAAGGGCGTCCTAAGTTCATCAGCGATACTGAAGCGTTGTTCCTCAACATGCATGGCAGACGGCTGACAAGACAAGGATGTTGGAAGATCTTGAAAGAGGCAGGAGTGAAGGCGGGAATTCAGAAAGTCATTTCACCGCATTTATTGCGCCACTCATTCGCCACACATTTGATTGAAAATGGAGCTGACTTACGCGCAGTTCAGGAAATGCTCGGACATGCCGATATTTCCACGACGCAACTCTACACGCATGTCAGCAAAAAACGCTTGAAAGATGTCTACAGTCAATATCATCCTAGAGCGTAAACTACTATTACTGGAGGTTTTCATATGGAGAAATTTCGTTATAATCGTATTCATTTAATCGTACTTGACTCAGTAGGGATTGGCGAAGCACCTGATGCTGAAGCTTTTGGCGATGTTGGGTCTAATACGCTTGGACATATCGGTGAAGAAATGGATGGACTGAAACTACCGAATTTGGAACGTCTCGGTCTTGCGAATATTGCACCAATTAAAGGTCTCGCACCACAAAAAGAAGCACAAGGATATTACACAAAGATGCAAGAAGCATCTGTCGGTAAAGATACGATGACAGGGCATTGGGAAATCATGGGCTTGCGTATCGATGATGCATTTAAAGTGTATCCGAATGGTTTTCCCAAAGAACTTATAGATGAATTGGAATTAAAAACGGGTAGAAAAGTCATCGGAAATAAACCGGCAAGCGGTACGGAAATTATCGATGAACTAGGTGAAGAGCATATGAACACAGGAGCCCTCATCGTTTACACGTCTGGCGACCCTGTCCTGCAAATTGCAGCACATGAAGAAATTATTCCAATTGAAGAGCAATATCGAATTTGTGAAATCGCAAGAGAACTTACATTGCAACCTGAATTCTTAGTCGGTCGTGTGATTGCGCGTCCATTTGTTGGGGAACCGGGTACATTCACACGGACTACAAACCGTCATGATTATGCATTGAAGCCATTTGGTAAAACGGTAATGAATGAATTGCAAGATAAAGGCTATGACGTTATCGCCATCGGTAAAATTGCGGATATTTACAATGGTGAAGGGGTGACTGAAGCAGTTCGTACAACAGGGAACATGGATGGTGTAGATCAGCTTGTCTCGGTGATGAAAAAAGAATTTGAAGGCCTTAGTTTCGTTAATCTAGTAGACTTCGATGCATTATATGGTCATCGTCGCGATCCGATTGGTTACGGTAATGCACTTGAAGAATTTGATGCACGTTTGCCTGAAATTATGGATGCAATGCAACCGGACGATTTACTGATCATCACAGCGGACCATGGAAATGATCCAGTTCATGAGGGTACGGATCATACAAGAGAATATGTACCGTTACTCGTCTACTCTCCTTCCAACAAAGGAGCGGGGCAATTGCCCATTCGTAAAACATTCTCTGATGTCGGGGCGACGATTGCCGAGAATTTCCAAGTAGATAAGCCTGAACATGGTGAAAGTTTCTTGTCTGCATTAGTTAAGGAGGATTAATTTTATGCTGCGAATGGTGGATATCATTGAAAACAAGCGAGACGGAAAGGAACTAAACAAAGAACAGATCGAGTTTTTTGTGACGGGTTATACGGATGGCTCAATCCCAGATTATCAGGCGAGTGCTTTCTTAATGGCCATTTACTTTAAGGGTATGACTACAGAAGAACAAGGCTACTTAACGATGGCCATGGCGGAGTCTGGCGATCAAATCGATTTATCTGCAATTGAAGGAGTGAAGGTAGACAAACACTCAACAGGCGGAGTAGGTGATACTACGACACTTATTTTAGCGCCACTTGTAGCAGCATGCGGTGTACCAGTTGCTAAAATGAGTGGCCGGGGACTAGGCCATACAGGGGGCACACTTGATAAGCTAGAAGCAATTGAAGGCTTCCACGTAGAGATTTCTACCGAACGATTTATTCAACAGGTCAATGATTTGAAAATCGCTGTAATCGGCCAAAGTGGCAATTTGACACCAGCTGATAAAAAACTATATGCGTTAAGGGATGTCACAGCGACCGTCAACAGCATTCCACTGATTGCAAGCTCAATTATGAGTAAAAAGTTGGCGGCGGGCGCAGATGCTATCGTACTAGACGTCAAGACAGGCGCAGGAGCTTTCATGAAAACATTGGAAGACTCAAAGCAATTGGCAGATGCCATGACGGCGATCGGCAATGAAGTTGGAAGAAACACAAGTGCTATTATTTCGGATATGAACCAACCCCTAGGACTTGCGATAGGTAATGCTCTGGAAGTAAAAGAAGCGATTGAAACACTGCGAGGAAAAGGTCCAGCCGATCTAACGGAGCTGTGTTTAGTTCTTGGTAGCAAGATGTTGCTGGCAGCGAACAAAGCAGAAACTGAAGAAGACGCACGCAAACAACTACAGAATGTCGTAGAAAACGGTGACGCACTGCGTTTGTTCGGTGAGTTAATCAAAGCACAAGGCGGCAACGAAAAAGTCATTGAGAATACAAATCTATTGCCGCAAGCACAGTATCAAATTGAAGTTCCCGCTATTGAAAGCGGCTATGTATCCAAAATCGATGCCGATGAAATAGGTGTTGCCGCTATGCATCTTGGTGCGGGTCGTGCAACAAAAGAAGACGTCATTGATCTCGCGGTCGGGATTGTGCTGCGCAAGAAAATAGGGGACTTTGTAAAAAAGGGAGAGGCACTCGCTATTCTCCATGCAAACACAGAACAAGTGGATGATTCGATCCAACTGCTGCAAACTCATATGCATATTTCAAAGGAAAAAACAGCAGCACCACCGCTTATACATTCCTTGTAATGAATAAAAGCCATGTACCTGAAGCATGCCAAGAAATTGGCTCCCTTCAGAGCACATGGCTTTTTTGTCGTTCATGTGTAAAAACAAATGCAACTGTACATACTCTTGTGTAGCTCGGGTAAGGAGCGAGGGAGTGACTAGCTATGAATCCGATGCTAGGCTAACGCGTATCTTCGGGAGAGTTCTTCAGAGAAGTTCAGCCCGACTGCTGTCGGCCGCCTGGAAGATGTCGCGTGGAACGTCGATTAAAGATATCTTTCCGGCCCGTTTAATTTCTGTCACAACTTAAGAAGTTTTAGGGACAGCTGACTAGTTTTGTCAAAACTAAAGGATAGTCGTTCTAAATGTGCGACAATGCCTTCATGAAGGAGGCGTATCTACACATGGCAACTATTACACAACTGGAAAATGGCATTGTCTTAATCACGCTAGCAGGAGAACTCGATAACCACGAAGCCAATCAAATTAGAGAAGAAGTATCTACTGCTATATTCACGGGAAAGACGCGTGCAATCATCTGGGACCTCTACCAACTAGGCTTCATGGACAGCGCAGGAATCGGACTTATTCTTGGAAGAATGCGTGATCTAGTACCCGTAAACGGAGAAACACTCATATTGAATCCATCTCCGACAATGCAGAAATTATTCCAATTTGCAGGTCTTGGAGATGTCGTCAGAATATGTACAGTCGAAGAAGCAATCGACGAAATCGGAGGGGTTGTACATGAAAAATGAAATGACCTTGTCGTTTCTAGCGATAGAACAAAATGAAGCACTTGCCAGAATGGCACTCACCTGTTTTATCGCACCATTGGATCCGACACTGGAAGAACTTTCGGAATTTAAAACAATTGTTTCGGAAGCTGTTACGAATGCGATTATCCACGGTTACGAATGCGATGGTAAAAGTATGGTGAAGATCCATGCAGCGATTGACGACCGCACAGTAAAAATGACGGTAACAGATGAGGGAATGGGTATCTTCGACATTGAGCAAGCAATGGAGCCGATGTTTACGACCAAACCACAAATGGAGCGCTCCGGTATGGGCTTTACGATCATGGAAAGTTTCTCGGACGGTATCCGTGTAGATTCTACCCTTGGAAATGGGACAATCGTGACATTTGAGAAGAATTTTTCTCCAGTCACAGAAGTAAGTAGAATGAGGTGACATATGGAAGCATCTGTTGAGAAGCAACACGCTCTATTGTCACAAGAAAAAATGCGAGAACTCATCAAAGAATCACAAGCGGGTGACAAAGAAGCTAGACGAATGATGGTAGAAGGCAATACAAGACTTGTGTGGTCCATCGTTCAACGCTTCGCTTCGCGTGGTGCGGATTTAGAAGATTTATTTCAAATAGGCTGCATTGGCTTGATGAAATCAATAGATAAGTTCGATCTATCCTATGAGGTGAAGTTTTCAACGTATGCTGTACCGATGATCGTCGGAGAAATACAACGTTATTTACGTGACGATGGAATGGTGAAAGTAGGACGCACCATTCGTGAGTTAAGTTATAAAATTCGTCACGCAACCGATGATTTCTTTAAGAAAAACGGACGTTCACCTTCTATTTCGGAAATGGCGGAAATATTAGAAGTGAAACAAGAAGATATTATTCTAGCTTCAGATGCGCTTCGTGATCCCGCCTCGCTACATGAACAATTGTATGAGAGTGATGGGGATAGCTTAACGTTAATGGATCAACTTCGAGACGATAGATCAGAGAGGGTATTCGATCATATTCCGTTACGAGATGTCATTACACGGTTGAATAAACGTGATCAGACAATCATTTATATGCGCTATTATTTAGATTACACACAAAGTGATATTGCGAAACGAATCGGAATATCACAAGTTCAAGTATCACGGTTGGAAAAGAAAATACTAGCTCAAATGAAAACATGGATGGGCGCAGATGCCGAAGATGCGCTCGAGAAGGCGAGGAGACCGTAATTTGACCGATACACTATTTACGTCCATACGAGAAGGGGAAAGGTGGTTCATCAACCAGTTTGGCGAAGACGAAACATTTGATGCGACTAAACGGTTGATCCACCTATGGGATAAAGAAATACTTCTTCTGTATATGAACGGTTTAGTGGATGGAGAGGTCTTAACAACCTTATTGACGGAAATGCAATATCGTAATGATTTATATACAAGTGAACCTATTGAAAACATTGACCGCGCATTGATGGATTATTTTCCGTATCATTCGCTGGAAATCGTAAAGGATGAAGATCAACTTGCAAAAGTGATTTTAAGTGGGTTAGCTGTATTCATTATGAAAGATGGTTTCACATTCGCGCTTGATGTACGATCATACCCCGGTAGAAATCCTGAAGAGCCTGATACTGAAAAAGTTATACGAGGTTCAAGGGATGGTTTTACGGAAAATATCTTGACGAACACTGCATTAATTCGAAGGCGTTTACGCACAACGGAACTACGATTTGAAATGCACGAGACATCAGTAAAAGGTAAAACGGACATAGCCATTGCCTTTATGAAAGGTGCTGCTAATGAAGAGCATTTGAATTTTGTGCGAGAGCGACTGGATGCATTGAAAACAGATGGCTTGACGATGACCGATAAATCACTCGAGGAATTTCTGTTTAAACAAGGATTTCATCCGATGCCGTTTGTTCGGTATACGGAACGCGCCGATATTTGTGCCGCGCATTTACTCGAGGGCCATATTGCGATCATCGTCGATACATCTCCTTCCGTCATTTTAGTGCCTGTTACGCTTGTGCATCACTTACAACATGCAGAAGAATATAGACAAGCACCTTTGATTGGGACTTTCATCCGGATGGTACGCTTCATAGGGACTTTTTTTAGTTTAGTGATGTTGCCGTTTTGGTATTTGATGTCAGTCGAAAAACAATTCGTTCCGGAAGCAATTAAGTATATTGGTCCGAATGATTGGGGAGAAGTTCCGTTATTTGTCCAATTGTTAATAGCTGACGTCGGTATAGAAGTGTTGCGGATGGCTGCAATCCATACTCCTACACCACTGTCGACCGCGATGGGACTCGTTGCTGCTATTGTCATTGGGCAAGTGGCGATTGACGTAGGCTTGTTCTCTTCAGAAGTTGTACTATATGTGGCGGTTAGTGCCATTTTGACATTTGCCATTCCGTCATTTGAATTAAGTATTACGACAAAAGTGTTCAGGGTTTTCTTATTAGTTGCCACTGCGTTACTAGGGGCCCCAGGCTTTTTCATAGCACTTGCTTTAATTTACTATTATTTGTGTTCGTTAAAGCCGATGAATGTGCCATATTTGTGGCCGTTCACACCATTCTTCCCGAAAGCTTTGTTGCGAGTATTGATTCGTTTCCCTATGACAATCGACGATCCACGGCCGTTTATCACTGAATCGCCGAACCGTGATAGGATGTCATAGGACTAGTTAGATATTCTGCATGTCGTTGCTACTTTCCGCCTTCTTGTGATAAAGTTATCTGAGAGAATTCGGGAGGGGTATGGGACATGCATCTTTATGGAACACAGGCAGTGAATGGAAACGGTCATCTGACAATCGGTGGAGTGGACGTTTCAGAATTGGCTAAACAATACGGAACACCAGTCATGGTCTATGATACAGAGCTATTCAAAGAGCGTGCGCAGGCATTTAAAGAAACGTTTGAAAAAAAAGATATTAAAGCACAAGTTGCTTATGCGAGTAAAGCCTTTTCTTCAATCGCAATGTATCAGTTGGCAGAACAACAAGGGTTGTCTCTAGATGTGGTTTCAGGTGGGGAATTATATACGGCTGTAGCAGCAGGATTCCCGCGCGAGCGTATTCATTTCCATGGCAATAATAAAAGCAGGGAAGAAATAGTATACGCATTTGAAGAAAACATCGGATGCATCGTGGTCGACAATTTCTTGGAGATCGATATCATCAAAGAAATTGCGGATGAGCGAAAGCAATCGATGAATGTCTTAATCCGAGTAACACCGGGTATTGAAGCACATACACATGATTATATTACGACAGGCCAAGAAGATTCAAAATTTGGTTTTGATTTAAAAAATGGCCAAACGAATCAAGCGTTTCTTGCTTTGCATGATCATGGATATATTCATTTCCTCGGCATGCATTGTCATATAGGCTCACAGATTTTTGAAACCGATGCATTCAAATACGCAGCAGAAGTGCTGATGGAAAGAATGGTTGAATGGCGAAAGAATTATCAATTTATCTGCCCTGTCTTAAATTTAGGCGGAGGATTTGGTATACGCTATACGGAAGAAGATACGCCACTTGAGCCAGCTGTCTATGTAGAGGAAATGGCAGATGTAGTGAAAAAGATGGCAGAGGAATATGAGTATCCGATTCCTGAAATTTGGATTGAACCCGGCCGCTCGCTCGTAGGAGATGCAGGAACGACTATTTATTCTGCTGGCAGTACGAAAGTTGTGCCGGGTGTCCGTACATACGTAGCAGTAGATGGCGGTATGTCAGATAATATTCGCCCGGCTTTATATGATGCCCACTATTCTAGTGCACTTGCTAACCGGATGAACGAACCACATGACCAGCAATGGACAGTCGCAGGGAAGTGCTGTGAGTCAGGCGATAAATTAATTGAAAAAGCCAATTTGCCCAAAGTGAAAACCGGTGATTTACTAGCTGTCTTTTGTACAGGAGCTTACACGTACTCCATGGCTAGCAATTATAACCGACTGCCTCGACCTGCCGTTGTGTTTGCGGAAAAAGGGCAATATCAGTTGGTAGTAAGGCGCGAAACTTACGAAGACATCATTAAATTGGACCTTCCGTTGCAATCAGATCGGGAGGAGAGTTTCTGATGAAAAAGAAAAATATTATTCTTTTCATATCGATTGTTGCGATGGCCATAATTTGGGGAGTTATCTATTGGTATTTTGTTGTTCCTGTGATTGATCCGCGCTTCAAATGATGCGCGAGTTGAAGTAAATGGGGTAATGATGTAAACTGTACAAAGGATTTCTGAAAAGAAGGGGTTACTATTGAATCTAATTCGTTTTAAGAAGGCACAAGAGAAAATTGCTATGGGCTTTTTATCTTATATCCCTAGTGAGAAGATGTTATGCAAATTGCAAGAGACTGTTCAGCAATATCTATGTGATGAACAGTGGCAGCTATTTCTTTACAAAGAAGCAGAAGATTACATCGGATTAATAGGGGTAGAAGTCAACGACAATGACAAGATGTACACTGTTCAGCATATTTCAGTCAATCCATCTTTTCGTGGAGAAGGAATTGCATTTAAGATGGTGAAGGAATTGCAGGAGATCTATCCAGGATATGGCTGTAAAAGTACTGACTTTACAGAGCCATTTATACAAAGTTGTTTAAGAAAAGAAGAAGGCGCAGATCTTTAACGGCTGCCCTTCTTCTTTTCTTCACGTTGTAAAAGAATATCTGACCTGTCTCGTTGCATATGCTTATGAATAACAGACGCGCTGTTTTTAGGTAGTAATACAATCAAAGGCTTGGATTTCTCTGCTTCAACTTCTAACTCTGAAGAGATTGGAAGCTGAAATGTATAGAAATCTTCACCTAATTCAATGCGTGTAAGACAATGCTCTAGCTGCATGATGATTTCATCAATAGACACCTCTTCAAGATAGTCATCAAATTGTACAGGCATCTCACGGAAGCGTGTGATGGCCTTATTTAAAGTACGTGAAGCACCTGCTGTATTTCCTCTGCGCCAATGATATAATCCAGTAGCCATAAGAATATAGCCTGTTAGCGGATGGTCTTTTGAAAAGTTCTCTTGTTCTTTCCAATATTCCTCCAGTACTTCGTGGCATTCGAAATAGTCTTGATTGTCATTGAAATAAACAATAAACTGTAGAAAAAGTGGATGGTAGTAAGGGTGCATCCAAATCATTCCTTTCTGGTTAGGTAGGTTGGTAAAAATGAGTTATAGTGTAAAACTCGAAGTCTTCGAAGGACCACTTGATCTGTTATTGCATTTGATCAATCGGCTCGAAATTGATATTTATGACATCCCCATGGCGGAGCTAACACAGCAGTACATAGAACATTTGCATGCCATGCGTGTTCTTCGTTTGGATGAATTAAGTGAATACCTTGTACTGGCAGCGACGTTGCTTGAAGTGAAAAGCAAAATGCTGTTACCGGTCAATGAAGAAGAAGCGTTCATCGAAGAATTCGGTTATGAGGAAGATCCGCGTGAAGAATTGATAGCCCGTTTAATGGAATACCGGAAGTTTAAAGAAGCAGCCAACTCACTTCGTGAGTCAGCAGCCTATCGTGATGAGCATTTCACCAAAGAGCCTGAAGACTTAACGGATTATGGTGAACCGATTGTAACTGAGACGGAAGATCAATTGAATGTTTTTGACTTGATTGGTGCATTTCAAAAAATGCTGCACAGAAAGAAGCTAAAGCTGCCTCTAACAGCGAGTATAACAAAGTCCGAGCAATCTGTCGGTGATAAGATGTCTTCGATCATGAGTAAGTTGGAACTATATGGTGGAGAATGTGATTTCCATGCACTGTTTGAAACGACGACTGTACCTGAGCTCGTATTAACATTTTTATCATTGCTCGAACTGATGAAATTACAAGAAGTCAAAGTACGACAGAGTAATAATTTTGAAGAATTACGAATCTCGTTGACGTGAAGGGATGATAAGAATGGATATCGAAACCCGTTTGGTCGGGATGACGGAAAGTTTTTTATTTGTTGCAGGTGAAGAAGGATTAACTCTTGGACAGTTAGCCGCATTGTTACAGTGCGAAGAACAAAAAGCAGAACAAGTACTGAATTCGTTACAAGAGGCATATGAAGAAGACGACACACGTGGCATCACGCTAAAAAGTTATGGCGGGAGTTTCCGCTTAATGACGAAGAGTGAATGGGCAGATGATATTAAAAGGATGTTAGAAGATCCAAAACCGTCTACGTTTACACAAGCAGCGCTCGAGGTGCTTGCCATCATTGCATATAAACAACCTGTAACGCGCGTAGAAATTGATGATTTGCGTGGTGTCAAATCTGAGCGTGCATTGTCTTCATTGGCAGGTAAAGGCTTCGTAGAGGAAGTGGGGCGCATGGATGGACCGGGTCGACCTATTTTATATGGTACGACAACTTTCTTCCTAGATCGTTTTGGACTGGCATCGCTCGATGATATGCCGCCACTGTCACTTGACGAAGAACAAGAAGCATCGGAGGAAACGGATTTATTCATGACAAAATTCCAAGAAGCATTTTCCATTACAGAAGAAGGAGGACATGATGCTTGAGAAAGATTTCGGTCATCGTTCTACTGATAGTCGGATTATTGATGAATCCTGCAAGTAGTCAGGCAGCAGGTTCGTCTTTTGCAGTGATAGATGGAGAGAATGGTAGGTTGTTGATGGGATCAAATGAACATGAACCACTACCCATCGCAAGTTTGACTAAAATGTGGACGGCTTATACCTTTTTGGAGTTAAAGCCCAGTGAGCAAGAAACGGTCATCTCCTCACAAGCCGCTATGGCAGAAGGGTCATCCATTTATCTCGAAACGGGTCAAGTGATGAAGACGAAAGATTTATTATATGGCTTAATGCTTCGATCAGGTAATGACGCAGCGCAGGCGCTCGCTGAACATGCAGGTGGCTCACTTGAAGGGTTCGTCTATCTGATGAATGAAGTGGCGCAAAGTCACGGCTTGGAACAGACGCATTTTATGAATCCATCGGGTTTACACGGCGAACATCATCTATCTTCTGCGTATGACACAGCTAAAATGTTGTATTTTGCCATGAAGAATCCAGAATTCCGTAAAATAGCATCTACAAAAAACTATCCTTTCGAAACGGAACATGGTAAAAATAGTTGGCAAAACAAACATCGCCTAGTGTTATCTGAACCTACTGCTGTTGCAGGTAAAACAGGTTTCACAAAAGCTGCTGGCCGAACACTGGCTACCTATTTTGAAAAGGATGGAAAGTCTGTCATAGTCGTTACGTTAAATAATGGAGATGATTGGCAAGTCCATAAACAGTTATCACAACAAGTTTTTTCTGAATATCAATCGTATACAGCAGTGAAAAAAGGGAAGTATCAAGTATTTCCTCATATGATCGCGAAGTTGGATCAATCTGTTAAATTACTCGTAACGAAAGAAGAGAAAAAAATGTTGTCCAATGTGTTACAGATTCCACAAGCAGATGAACAACAAAAAAAGGGCTATTGGTCTATTTATTTAGGTACAGACCCCATTAAGACAGTAGCAGTAGATATCGAGACCGAAAAGTGAATAGAAAACATACTATTTCGAAGATTGCCCAACATAGGTCAGTCTTCTTTTCATTTGTCCCAAAGTGTGACATAATTTTTTCAGTATGTAACATCAAGGAGGAACCCATGGAAAGATTACAAAAGGTATTGGCACAAGCCGGCGTAGCATCAAGAAGAAAGTCAGAAAAACTAATATTGGACGGTTTAGTTAAAGTGAATGGTAAAGTCATAACGGAACTTGGCACAAAAGTTAGCAGAATGGACACAATTGAAGTGGAAGGCGTTCAATTGACAAAAGAAACACCTGTCTATTATCTGCTTTATAAGCCACGCGGTTATATCTCAACAGTAGATGATGAAAAAGGTCGTAAAACCGTAATGGATTTAGTACCCGAAATCAGCCAGAGAATATTCCCAGTTGGTAGACTGGACTACGATACATCAGGCGTATTGCTGATGACGAACGACGGAGATTTCTCGTATTTGATGACGCATCCAAAATTTGAAATTAAAAAGAAATATGTGGCTAAAGTAAAAGGCATCCCTTCCCGCGATGATCTCAAGAAATTGGAGACAGGAATTGAACTAGATGACGGTAGTACTGCCCCTGCACGGGTGAAAATGACAAGCTCGGATAAAAAAACGAATTCTGCAATTGTCGAGATCACAATCCATGAAGGACGTAACCGTCAAGTGCGAAGAATGTTTGATGCAATTAATTGTCCAGTACAAAAACTGAAGCGTGAAGAGTTTGCTAACTTAACGACACGCGGATTGAATGCCGGAGAAGCGCGTGAATTAACGAGACATGAATTGAAACAACTACGCGTGTTAGCAGAAACAGGAAAGATCGGCTGAGGAAGTGTCAAAAGTTCACAAACCTATCACTAGTGCCGAGTCAACTGATTTTATGTTTTGGTATAATAGCAGTTGGAGCATAAATAAGACAGGAGGTTACATGATTGGCCAAAAAGAAAAACAAAAAGACTATTAGGCTAATTAGCAGAGCAGCCCTTCTAGTAATATTAGCAGCAATTATTATCTACGCGATTACTTCAAATGATAAAGTGAAAGTCTTGGCTGAAGGAGATATGGCGCCTGATTTCGAGCTTGTAGATTTAGAAGGAAATGAACATCGGTTATCAGATTACAAAGGACAAGGCGTATTCTTGAATTTCTGGGGCACGTGGTGTCCACCTTGTAAAAAGGAGATGCCTCACATGGAGGATCTCTATAAAGACTTTGAAGCGAAAGGTGTTCATATCCTTACTGTTAACGTAGGAGAACCAAAAGTGAAAATAGAACTTTTTAGAGATGACATGAACCTATCATTCCCGATGTTATGGGATAAAAACAAAACCGTTATGGATTTGTATAATATTAAACCATTACCTACAACTTTCCTCATCAATCCAGAAGGAAAGATTACGAAAGTCATTAAACAGGGAATGACAGAGCAACAAATTTACGAGTATTTAGAAAGCATTCAACCAAAGTAAGGAGATTGTTACTCAATGAGCAAAATCAAATGCCAATGTGGGCATGAAAATCCTTATGGTACAGAGCTTTGTGAGAAGTGTGGTCGTCCCTTATCTGAAAAAGCAAAGAAAAGTGATATTGTAGATATGCGCTACGAAGGATCTTCTAGAAGATCCCAAACCTATAAGAGTTCCATTGTCGATAAAATTTGGAACTTCTTCTCCAGTGTTAAGATTGGTGTCAGTATTATTGCGGCGGTATTAATCGCGTCAGCAATCGGAACCATATTTCCACAGAAGTTCTATGTACCTGCCACTACGCCGGAAGGCTATTTGGAATACTATGAGCGTCTGTATGGTACGGTAGGAAAGCTTTATTATGAGCTAGGCTTATATGATATGTATAATAGCTGGTGGTTTAAAGTGCTGGTCGGTATGCTTGCAACTTCTATTATTATTGCAAGTATTGACCGTGTAGTTCCGCTTTATAAATCACTTAAAAAGCAACGTACACGTCGTCATCCATCCTTTATGAAGCGTCAGCGGATTTTTGGAGAAGGTGATGTTCAACATACAGAAGAGTCACTTGTAAAAGCAGCAGAAAAACTAAAAGCAATGCGCTACAATGTGAAAACGGAAAATGGCGCAATTTTAGCTGAAAAACATCGATTTTCACGTTGGGGACCATATATTAACCACGTCGGATTAATTATTTTCATTTCGGGCATTCTGCTGAGAGGGATTCCTGGTTTTTATGTTGACGAAGCGATGTGGCTTCGTGAAGGAGAAACACGTAATATCGTCGGAGCACCAGGTTATGTACTTGAAAATAAAAAGTTCACTTTAGAGAATTATACAAAAGAAGAAGCAGAAAAAGTTTTCGGTGAGGCGTTGGAGAAAAATGGCGCGATCGCCAAATCCTATACAACAGACGTTACATTGTATAAGCAAGAAGAAGGAGCACTACCTGGTAGTGAAAGTCTTAAAAAAGTGGAGGATTACTCCATCAATGTTAACAAGCCATTAAAGTTTGATGGATATAATGTATTCCAGATGGATTATAAACTAAACGAGCTTAAAAACATGACATTCCATTTGGTAAATAAATCTTCTGAAGAATCTCTTGGAGAATTTACGGTGAATTTAAGTGACCCAGAGAAGGAATATGATCTGGGGAATGGCTCTACTGTCAATATGCTCGGTTTTTATCCGGATTATGATGGGATTAAAGACGGGGAACCCTATTCAAAGTCACCTGTTCCAAATAATCCAGCGTTCATTTTTCAAATGAATACACCTGATAAGCCAAAAGGTGAAAAGAGTTTCGTTGCAATTCGTCAAACGTTGGAAGTGGAAGAGAATGACTATGCGATTAAGTTCGCAGCTGCCGAGACTCGAAACATTTCAGGTTTAACGATCCGCAAAGATAAAACTTTATATATCCTCTTACTCGGTGGCCTAGTATTTATGATTGGTGTTATTCAAGGTATGTACTGGCAACATCGTAGAGTATGGATCCAAGAAGATACAGAAGGTCATCTATTGATTGCAGCACACACGAATAAAAACTGGTTCTCTTTACGTAAAGAGCTGGATACATTACGTGAAACTGCAGACTTGCCTGCTTATATAGATCGTCAGGATCCTGAGTTGGACAAGCCAGAACAGGAAGGGGACGAGGAAATATGGACTTAATTACCATTAGTAGTAACTTATTGTTAGTTTCATTTGTTGCTTATTTAGTAGCGACACTCTTTTTTGGAGGCGCTATAAAAAAGTCGAAATCAGAAAAAGCATATCATAATAGTAAGTGGGGAACAATTGGTCTAGTTATTACGATCATCGGTTTCCTTACTCACCTAGGCTATTTCTTTACAAGATGGGGTGCATCAGGTCACGCACCCCTTAGTAATATGTTCGAGTTTACAACTGCTTTCGGCATGATGCTCGTAGGGGCATTCATCATGTTGTATATTATTTACCGAACACCATCACTGGGATTATTCGCGTTGCCCATTGCGATTATTATTATTTCATACGCAACGATGTTTCCAACGGACGTTACTCCACTAATTCCTGCACTTCAAAGTAAATGGTTATTCATTCACGTAATCACGACGGTTATTGGTGAATCCATACTTGCGATCAGTGCGATAGCGGGGCTTGTATTCTTAGTAAAGAATATTGATATGACGAAAAAATCGAAATCACGCTTTTGGATAGAAACAGTTATGTATACGCTAGTTCTAGTTCTTGGTTTTGTCGTATCTTCTACGACATTTAAAGTAATGGACTATGAAGCAGAATTCACATATATAAATAAAGATGAAGTACCTGCTGAAATTACGTATCACGTTCCTCCGTTATTCGGAATGAATGAGTATGAAGCGATGACACCAGATAAAATGACACCTTGGGTTGAATTGCCACCGATTATCAATGCCCAAAAAATGTCTTCTCTTGTTTGGTCTATAGCTGTAGGTTCAGTGCTTTATCTACTTTTACGCTTGATCGCACGCAAACCTCTTGCCGCAGTATTCCAACCGTTGGCGAAGAAGGCGAATTCTCAACTGATGGATGAAATCGGCTATCGTGCTGTATTGATTGGTTTCCCGGTCTTTACGCTCGGCGCGTTGATTTTCGCCATGATTTGGGCACATGAAGCCTGGTCACGATTCTGGGGTTGGGATCCGAAAGAAGTGTGGGCACTCATTACATGGTTGTTCTATGCTGCATTCCTTCACTTGCGTCTATCAAGAGGTTGGGAAGGTAAAAAGTCTGCATGGCTTGCTGTCATCGGATTTGTTATCATCATGTTCAATTTAATTGCCGTAAATTTAATTATTGCAGGTTTACACTCATACGCATAATCTTCGACTGCATGACAATAATTGTCATGCAGTCTTTTTATTTCTTTTTATAGGTCAGTAATTGTACAATGGTGTTAGAAGGTTGTCGAAAGGGGTAATGAACTGTGGAAGAAACTGTGAAGCTCTTAGTGGTGGATGACGAGGATCGCATTCGTCGCCTGTTGAATATGTATTTATCTCGAGAAGGTTATGAAATTGAAGAAGCGGTCGATGGAGCAGATGCATTAGAGAAAGTGTTTGCTGGACAATATGACTGTATATTGCTCGACGTGATGATGCCTGAAAAAGATGGTATGGAAGTATTAGCTGAACTGCGTGAAAATAAAATTATGACACCTGTTATTTTATTGACAGCGAAAGGTGAAGAAGCAGACCGTGTAAGCGGGTTTGAAAGTGGTGCAGATGATTACATCGTCAAGCCATTCAGCCCAAGAGAAGTAGTCTTACGCGTTAAAGCTATGCTGAGACGTTCAGTTGCATTCCCGAACGTGTCGTCTAACACAACATCAAAAGATTTAGTAGTCTTCCCACAGCTGACGATTGATCATGATGCGCATCGTGTAACTGCTGAAGGTAAAGAAGTCAATCTAACACCGAAAGAATATGAGTTACTATATTTCCTGGCGAAATCACCAGATAAAGTATTCGATCGTGAACAATTGTTAAAAGAAGTATGGCATTACGAATTCTTTGGAGATTTGCGTACAGTGGATACACATGTCAAACGGCTACGTGAAAAATTGAGCCGTGTGTCAGAACGGGCAGCGAAAATGATTGTCACCGTTTGGGGTGTCGGTTATAAGTTCGAGGTTCCAAACGAATGATTAGAATATGGAATTCAATTGTCGGGAAGCTATGGGCCACCATATTGCTTCTCGTTTCCTTTGTCCTGTTTATCGTGACACTGTTCCTGCTCGAGTTTCTAGATAATTTCCATACGAAACAAGCAGAAGAGACCTTGCAGAGGGAAGCTGCCACCATCAGCAAAATCGTCAATGATCATAACGGACAAACGACCGATTCCATGCACCAGATTATAGAGGATATTCTTGATATGGAGACGAATGCAATCGTAGTTGATCAACAAGGTGATATTTTGTATTCATTCCATACGTCTTCGAGTAAAGAGGAAATTGAAGATAAATTACTGTCCGAAGGCGGTTTATTCGAGTCGCCAGAACTAGGTAAGCAAAAAATGAAAGAAATGATATTGCCTTCATTGACAGAGAAAGACGTCATGGAGCAATTTTTGATTTTATCTTATCCATTCGAACAAGTTAGTGGTGAACAAGCGAGTGTACTCATGTACCAAAGTCTCGATGCTGTGCACCGTACGACGAAAAGTACAACCAATATTGTTTTCTTATCGGCATTCATCGCGTTTATATTGACTACGTTCTTTGCATTTTTCTTGTCTACACGGATTACATTGCCATTGCGTAAGATGAAGCAAGCTGCGTTTGAGTTGTCTAAAGGAAATTTCGATACACACTTACCTGTTGCGCAAAAAGATGAAATTGGTCAGTTAGCAACAGCTTTCAATCAGATGGGACGTCAATTGAAATATAACATTGAACTGATTAAGCAGGAGAAAGAACAGCTTTCCAGTATTCTTACATCTATGACAGATGCAGTTGTGACGTTTAACCAAGATTATTCCATTCTTCTGAAAAACCCGCAAGCAGAGTTATTGTTGAAGAAATGGTATGGTTATAATCAAAAAAATCATCATCCGTTGCCTAAAGAAGTGTTCCATATGCTTGAGCATGCCATTTCATTCGCTGAGGAAGTGGAAGACGAGTTGGAATTGGGCGGACAGTTTTATGTGATCTCTATCAGCCCGTTATACAGTGAAAATAGTATCCGTGGAGCGGTAGCGGTATTTCGCGATATGACGGAACAGCATAAATTGGATAAATTACGTTCAGATTTCATTGCCAACGTATCACATGAATTGCGAACACCCATTTCGATGTTGCAAGGATATAGTGAAGCCATCATAGATGATGTAGTGAGCAGTGAAGAGGAACGTATGGAAATGGTCCAGATTATTCATGATGAATCCAAGCGTATGAGCCGTCTCGTCACGGACTTGTTGAATCTTGCTAGAATGGAGTCTGGTTACATTCAACTAAATAAAAATCCCCTTTCAATTGTGGGATTTTTGGAACGTATAGTGACAAAGTTCTCACAAGTGGCAAAAGACGCCAAAGTGGACTTGTCTTTGGAAACAGAAGAGTCGGATACTCTGATCATAACGGCCGATGAAGACCGGCTGGAGCAAGTATTCACTAATTTGATTGATAATGCTATTCGTCATACTCCGGACGGTGGTGCTGTGAAGCTATCGGTCTACCGGTCTACTGAAATGCTTGATATTACAGTAGCTGATACTGGCGTTGGTATTCCCGAAAAAGATTTGCCGTTCGTCTTTGAACGTTTCTATAAGGCGGATAAAGCAAGAACAAGAGGTAAAGGCGGTACAGGACTTGGTTTGGCTATTGCAAAGAATATTATGCAAGCACATGACGGTTCGATTTTAGCGACACGTGGAGATGAGAAAGGTACAATCTTTATTTGTTCTCTTCCACTTGATGCACTAAACAAATGAAACTTCTCCTGGACTGAAACGACTACTACTACAGAGCGAGGGGATTGAATGGATGATTCCGTTTTTCAACGATTATATGAAGATTATAACCGTGACGTATTCAACTTCCTCACTTATTTGACTCGCAATCGAGAGGTAGCGGAAGATTTGATGCACGAGGTTTATGTGCGTGTTCTCAAATCATACGGCCGTTTTGAAGGGAAGAGCTCTGAGAAAACTTGGTTATTTGCAATTGCGAAAAACGTCTCTATTGACTATTTTCGAAAACAATCCACAATCAAGAAACATACAAATATTCATTTCGATTGGGAAACAGAGCAATTAATTTCAACAAATCACTTGCCCGAACGTTTAGTTGAAGCGGGCGAAGAGCAGAGGCAAATGCTTGAAGCGTTGCACACATGTACGGGTGATCAGAAAATGGTCATCCTCATGCGGTTCTTCCAAGATCTATCAGTTGCTGAAACAGCTGAAGTTTTAGGCTGGACCGAAAGCAAAGTGAAAACGACACAACACCGTGCAATCAAAGCGTTAAAAGTGAAATTGGAAGCACGTTCGGTCAGAGAGGGGTGATGACATGAGCAAAGATAAATGGAATGAAGATGATCTCGAGAAACGTTTACGTGACATGCCGATCGTAGAAGATCAGCGTTCCAAAGATGAGGTTATGCAGCGGTTAAAAAATGATTCAAGACTTTCTGAACCGAACGAGCCTTACAAAAGACCTTTCAAAACAAAATGGTCTCCACTTATTGCAACTGTAGCAGCGATTTTATTGCTCGCCATCATCTTGCCGACATTTTTTCAGCAAAATAATGAAGTATCGATGGATAAAGCGACGACAGAAGAATCTGCTGATGCTGTTAAGGTGGAGAATGGAGAAGAATTGCAATCGCATGAAACAAATGATACATCCATGTTTACAAGACAGGTTTCAATGCCGCCCTCATACGCTGCCTATCCTACCGATGTCTTAGATCACACAGCGTTTCACATCGGCCTTGCTACCGATCAGGCGACCGTTGTTCCAGTAACGTTTCTGATACCGAATGAACGCCTTAGTGGAGACTTAGAGACCGCACGGGATGCAGTGACACTTTATAATGAGTATGCGAATAAAATAGATGAAGAGGCGCTTGGATTTACAGAGTATCATCCCTATAAAGCGATAATTTCTTCAATAGGAAAACAAGTTCAATTGAAGTTTGCTTCAGATCATCCCTATGACACTTCGAGTGCGACACTTGAGATGTTAAATTTGTCCCTACAAGATACGTTTCAAGGATATGATGAAATCGTGTTGCTACAAGAAGATGCTTCTGCAATTACATTTGATCAAGTAGGTCAAGTGGAAAGACCGATCGCCTTGTCAGGTATCGTTTCGCATCAAGCATACTATCGATACTTGAAATCAGATGGAGAAGCAGTACTCTCTACTAATTTTGGTAAAACTTCTAATACGGTGGAGCAAGCATTACATGATATGAAAAAGTCACCGAATGACATATATTCAACTGTGGTTCCTAAAGGAATTGACTTCACGGTCAAAGTAGAAAAAGACATTGTTAAAGTGAAATTCACTGAAGTACTTGATTTAGAAAAGATGCAACGTGAAGAGGCCATGCAATTGATAGAAGGGATCTTGATGACAGCGGCAAGTTTTGATAAATTTGTAGAATTCGATCAAGTTGCTCAAGCACAATGGATGGAATTTGATTTCACTCAGCCATTGGAAAAACCGATTGGTGCAAATCCAAAGTATTTAATTAACGAATAATTCTGTTTTGTAAACTTGTGAAGTTTACAAAACAGTTTTTTTACGTTATAATAGGTTCATAACTAAATATTGATTCATCTTCGGGGCAGGGTGTAATTCCCGACCGGCGGAAATGAAGTAGAATACTACTTTTTAGCCCGCGAGCTTAACAGCTGATTCTGGTGAGATTCCAGAGCCGACAGTATAGTCTGGATGGGAGAAGGTGAAGGTGCAGCCATCTTTTTGTGTACGCAAAAGTGGTGCTTGTTTCCTGACGGATAAGTTTGTATGATTTATCTGTTCTTAACAGTGCATTTTATTCTCCCTAAAGTATATTTTACTTTAGGGATTTTTAGCGCAACAAATAGATGAGCCAGCCTTTCCTCTTTTGAAGTGAATCGCAAAAGGAGAGAGGAACAAGTGAATAACAAGAAGTTACGTAAGCTGATTTTGGTGGCGATTTTGGGAAGTATTTCAACTGTGTTAATGCAGTTTAACTTTCCGATTCCGGCAATGCCTGGATTTTTAAAGATCGATTTTAGTGAGATCCCAGCTGTTATGGCAATCATGACGATGGGACCTGTTGCTGGTATAGGCGTAGAGTTATTGAAGAACGTCATGCACTGGTTCTTATCAGGAAGCCCGACTGGAGTTCCGGTAGGTGAAGTTGCAAACTTCGTGACAGGCGTATTATTCATAATGCCAATCTACTGGATTTTTACGAAGTATCGTTCAGCTAAAGGTCTTGCATCAGGTTTGATCGCAGGTACGGTAGCAATGGCAGTAGGTATGAGCGTATTGAATTACTTAGTGTTCTTGCCGATGTACACATATTTCCTCGGCATGCCAGCAGTTACAGGCGACTCGCTTTATCAAATGATTATATTGGGAATCTTACCGTTCAACTTGATAAAGGGTGTCATGCTATTAGCCATCACGTTGATGTTATATAGAAGCATGGAGAAGTGGATTCTTCAGCAACAAAAGAAGTTATCGTTCTAATCAAATAAACGCCGGTCTTCCTGAATAATAGGAAGACTGGCGTTTTTACTGTATATAGAGAATTAGCTAGTGAGAATGAGGGGATTGAAACGCCAGCTTGGGACGCTTTACGGTTTGCGCGGCATGAGTCCCTCATCGGCAAAGTGCAAAATTGATTTAAAGCAAAAAAACAACACATCCAGTAGTAGGAAGTGTTGTTGGGATTGAATCAATCTTCATATTTTAATGGATCGCCTTCGAAGGCTTCATCTGCAATTTTAATTGAATCGGTAGGGCAGCCATCATATGCATCCTCGAGATCCTCCATCAGTTCTTCTGGAACTTCAGTGTTTCCCGTGTTATCATCTAAAATAACAAATGCAATTCCCTCATCGTCATAATCATAGATATCTGGCGCAGCAGCCCCGCAGGCCCCGCAAGCTATACATGTATCCTGATCGACAATCGTATACTTTTTGCTAGACATTTGTCTTTCTCCCTTCTTCCATTCACTCATCCTATTTTGTATCTACTCTATTCTAAAGCTGTTTTCATCACTTTTCAACAAAAAAACGTTATTTCTTCAGGAGTGAGCGCAAATGAGTTTTGATTCTATCTTACTAACGATCTTCCAACGTCTCCATGGTGAGCGTTCAGCGCAAGGAGTTTATCATATACTTCGCGGGAAAAAATCAGGACAGACATTACAAGACGTTGAATATTATCAAGTTAAATCATACTATGCATTGTTGCCACAATTGACGGCAAGCGACTTTCAGCAAGCGTTAGAGCGGATGCAAGCAAACGGTCTAATCTATATAAATGAACTCGTCTATGTGACGGCAAAAGGTCAGATGGGGACGGGTAGTGAAATGTGGCGATTTAATGGCTGGAATTACCGTGGTCGTGAAAGAGAGTTCGGCAGACGTTTGGCGTTGCTAGTACAGACATTGTCCAATTTACGACGCGGTGAGACAATGTTCATGCCGATCCAGAAAGAATTGCCTACCCAACAATTTATCAAAGGACTTTTACGTAACCAATCAAGTAGCACGACTAATCTATCTACATCATTGCGAAAAGAATTGGAACACGCGCTAATTCATTCATCATTATCAGATTTACAACGTACGATAGTGAGCGATCGATTGACGGGTTACCGACTTACGGCATCTACTTGGGAACAGTTGGCGGAAAGTCTAAACATATCGACTATGACTCTACAACTTTACTATTTAGAAGCATTACACATATTGCTGGACTTCCTACAACAACAACCTAATTTGCAATTACTGACAGAATTAGCGGTAGGTTGCAGAGTAGACACGTATTTGACACAATCTGCCGAACGGACACAAAAACTATTCGAGCGGGGTTATTCGGTAGAGCAAATTGCATCTTTACGAAATTTGAAATTAAGTACTATAGAAGATCATTTCATTGAAATGGCAGCGAATATGGATGGCTTTCCATATAAAGAATTTGTAACGGAAGAACAAATGGAGATGGTTTGGCGTCATGTTGAACAGTTGCAAACTAAAAGATTGCGTTTGTTGAAGCAACAGTGCCCAGAATTGTCGTATTTCCAACTGCGATTAATCATCATTATTGGAAGGAGCGAGAGCTGATGGAACTTCAAGAAGTATTGCATCAAAAGTTCGGCTATGAATCATTTCGACCTGGGCAACAAGAAGTCATTAAGGAGTTACTTGCTGGACGGGATGCTGTGGCGATTTTTCCGACGGGTACGGGGAAGTCACTTTGTTATCAATTACCTGCATATATACTCGATGGAGCAGTGATCATCATCTCTCCGCTCGTTGCGTTGATGGAAGATCAAGTGGCCATTCTACGAAAACATAAGGAGAAACGTGTGGTCGCGATCAATTCGTTTTTATCTAGCAAGGAAAAAGAATTGGCGCTCTCTACCATGGCGCATTATAAGTTCATTTTTTTATCACCTGAAATGATGATGCAACAACATGTCCGGCAGCTTGTTCAACAATTACATATAGCTTTTTTTGTAGTGGATGAAGCCCATTGTATTTCCGAATGGGGATTTGATTTTCGACCAGACTATTTACGATTAAAAGAACTGTTCTCAGTTTTAAAAAGAGCACCGGTGTTGGCATTAACTGCTACTGCGAGTAAAAAAGTAGTGGAAGACATAACTACTTACTTACACATGAGAAATCCTCACATCGAACGACAGTCGATGGATCGTCCTGCTATATCCTATCGTGTGGTGCATTTGGATAATGAATTGGCAAAAACAGAGTGGATTATTGATAGACTTGCTACAACGATCGGACCTGGTATTATTTATGTGGCGTCACGAAAACGTGCGGATGAACTTTCGGCAATAATTCGAGAGAGAGGAATCCCGACAGCAAGTTATCATGGAGGCAAGGAACAGGATGAACGATCTATTATTCAAGAACAATTTATACAAGGTGAACTCGAGTGGATTTGTGCTACCAATGCATTTGGTATGGGAATCCATAAAGATGATATTCGACAAGTTATTCATGAGCATCTACCTGCTACGCCAAGCGCGTACATTCAGGAAGTAGGACGTGCAGGACGTGATGGGGATCAGGCTGCGGTCACACTTTTATATAGTGTGCGAGATATACAGAAAGTGAAGTTCATAGTGTACGAGGATTTGCCAGAGGAACAGCAAATTCTTTATTATCATTCTTTACTGCAATCAGGTACTGGGAGTCAATTGGCTGCCGAGCAAGCTGGACTATCAGAAGTAGCTAGTCGTTTGCTTGATTATTATTTGGAACAATACGATATAGAACATGTCATTCGACAAATCGAACAAATATATCAAGTGAAAGAGAAACAAATTGCCGAAATGGAGAGTTATGTAAAAAGTGAAAGGTGTTTGCGACAGAAATTAGTACAGTTTTTTGGCGAGAATACGTCGCCAGCAGAAACGGATTGCTGTTCAAACTGCCAGAATCTAGATGACGATTGGTTGATTAAGTCACAAGCATCAACTGAACACGTAAACAAAGCGTTACAGTGGAGTGAACGTCTACGTCAGTTATTAGGTTAAAGCAGACTGTCAGTATTTACTTTTTAGACAAAATTCGGCATAATAGAGATAGATGAGTTTGTGAACGGACGTATTTTTCACGGATGAATAAAGGAATTGCATCATATAATAGCAACAGACATTATGCGGTGTGAAGGAGAAATTAGACATGTTAAACGATCAGTATAAAATGGATTTTGAACAACAGCGAAAAGAGATTAAAGAAAAAGCGCCTATCGATAAACTTCCCTCCCGTGCAGAAGTACATGGAAAGAAGAAAGAGGAGAAATACGGTCAAGTGAAAGTCATCAATATTTTTCTGGCGATTTTTACTTTAATACCTATTGTTATACTCCTTTATGTATTATCGGATCTCTATTCCCCTGACGTTCCCGATCAAGTACCTGTTGAAAAAGTCGAGTTGTCGGTTGGGCTTTATCCGTCCATGACACATTTCATGCATGCCGTTTCCTAAGCGAAGTATAATAGTTAGGGGTTTTAATGAAATCTCGCTACACTACTAATGAAAATCACTACTACAAAAGCAAAGTAGACGCTTTGCTTTTTTTTATGGGAGTTGACTAATGAAAAAGGTTCGAATAGCGGGATTATCAGTTTTTTTATCAGCGATGACTATGCTGACTTATATGTTTGCCTTAGCTCATCGGAATCGTGTGCTTACTCATACATTAACTATTCAATCGTCGCCAACTACTAAATTGAACGTGTTCTTCATTTCAGATATCCACAGACGGAGTATTCCTCAGCGACTGATAGATGATTTGCGTACGCGTTCTATCGATGTGGTTATCGTAGGTGGAGATGCGGCGGAAGGCGGTGTGCCGATTGAGCGAATTGAACGCAATATGCGTTTACTCGCTTCAGTGGGGCCGATCTTCTATATTTTTGGAAATAATGATCAAGAAGTAGGCACAGAAAATATATTACGTGTGATGGAACATGTAGGTGGTAAAGTGTTGGTCAACAGTACTACATCGATACCGAACCATCCGAATTTCGGTATATGTGGGCTGCAAGATCCAAATAACGGAAAAGTAGAGATCGATAAGGCTGTGGATTCTGCAAAAGGTTATGATCATTTGATCCTAGCTGTACATAATCCTTCATTTTTCCGAAAGTTTGAAGAGAAGCGGCGACCTGATTTATCTGTTGCTGGCCATACACATGGCGGCCAGATTAGACTTGGTCGTTGGGGCATGCAAGACCTTGGTCGCTTTGAGACGGCGGAAAGTTGCGCGAAATTAATCAGTAACGGCTATGGAACGACAATGGTGCCGTTGCGTTTCGGTGCGAAACCCGAATGTCATGTAGTGGAAGTTCATTACTAGAACGCGAGAAATTAGGAGAGTAGATGTCATGAATTCTGTAGATGCAGTAATTGTTGGTGGCGGTCCATGTGGCTTGTCAGCGGCAATAGAATTGCAAAATATCGGTTTATCGGTAGTGGTGATTGAAAAAGGAAATATCGTGAATTCGATTTATAATTATCCCACTCACCAAACGTTTTTTAGTTCCAGCATGAAATTATCGATAGGCAAGACGCCATTCATTACAGCGATAGATAAACCAAGACGTAATGATGCACTCGTATATTATAGAACTGTTGCACAAATCGAGAACTTGCGAATCAATAGTCATGAGCGAGTGGATGATATAAATAAGCAGCATGATCAATTTATTGTGACGACGAATAAAGCGGTCTATGAAGCGAAATATGTCGTAGTGGCAACAGGTTATTATGATCAACCCAATCGTTTACATGTCGAAGGAGAGAATTTGCCTACTGTCTATCATTACTTTAAAGAAGCACATCCGTACTTCAATAAAAAAGTGACAGTCATTGGTGGGAAAAATTCTGCTGTCGACGCAGCAATCGAGTTACAACGCGCGGGTGCGCATGTAACTGTCATCTATCGAAACGAAACGTATTCGAAAAGTGTAAAACCTTGGATACTCCCAGGTTTTGAAAGTTTGGTGCGTAACGGTCAAGTCGATATGCATTTTAATGCGTATGTAACGAAAATTACTGAAAAAACAGTTACCGTTAATCAGCAAGGCACCTTATTTGATCTCGACAGTGACTACGTCTTTGCGATGATCGGCTATCATCCGGATCATGCATTTTTACGTAAAATAGGGATTGAAGTAAACGAACAATCTGGACGACCTGTTTTCAATGAAGAAACGATGGAAACAAACGTTGATAATTTATTCATCGCAGGTGTTATTGCAGCGGGGAATAATGCCAATGAAATTTTTATCGAAAATGGACGTTTCCATGGTGGAATGATTGCACAATGTATTGCACAAAATATGTGAATGAATCAGTCGCTTGCCTTACAGGTCAGGCGGCTTTTATTGTATATGGTGTGATATACTAGCGATATGAGGAGGCGCTTATGTTTATTTTACTGACAGTCGCAATAGCGCCGGCGCTGGCACTTTTCAGTTATTTGTATTTACGTAAACAAATTGCCAAGGAGCCGTCCAAGACGCTATTCCATGCATTCATTTACGGTGCAATCATGACATTTCCTATTTTGTTTATCCAGCATGTATTTGAAGAAGAGCATGTATTTCATAATGAGTTTTTCCGAAATGTATTATTTACGAGCAGTTTAGAGGAATTTTTTAAATGGATTATTATTTTTATTCTCGTATATAAAACAATTGAGTTTGAAGATGCCTATGATGGGATTTTATATGGAGCGAGTGTCTCACTCGGATTCGCTACAATAGAAAACATTTTATATTTACTATCTTTCGGTTTGAATACAGCTTTTCTTCGTGCATTACTGCCTGTCTCAAGTCACGCATTATTTGGTGTCGTCATGGGGTATTATTTTGGTAAAGCCAAGTTTTCTGTTGCATCAGAAAAAGCGAAATGGATAGTTATTGCATTTTTAGCGCCATTGCTACTTCATATATTTTACAACTCAATTTTATTTACTAATGATTATTGGCTGTATTTAATGATCCCTTTTATGCTGTTCCTATGGTGGTTTGGGCTGACACGAGTGAAGTATGCACATACTTTTGCGATGCAACAATTCAGAAAACGAAATCAATCAAACTTTTAGAAATCCGTCTGAGTTCTTCAGACGGATTTTTTGCCTTATAAAATACTCGATATTGGACAAACTACGAGGAAGCACAATTTTATGGAGGTGGATGTCTATGAAGCGAATTACAAAACGCTTCCTATTTTTATTACTGGCAGGCATCATGATGTTTTCTTTCTTTGCGAGTCATAGTGAAGCGTTCAGTGGACGTGACTTAGCGAAAGGTGCAAAAGGGGACGATGTAATTGAATTGCAAGCAAGGCTCCAATATATCGGTTTCTATCATGGAGAAATTGATGGTAATTTCGGTTTTGGGACGTACTGGGCATTACGCAATTTCCAGGAGCAATACGGTTTACCACTTGACGGGATAGCGGGTAAAAGCACCCAGAAGAAGTTGCGAGGAATTTCAGATTACGATGAAAAGTATGTAAAAGGGCAGATAGCGAAAGGAAACCAATTTACCTATTACGGTGGACAGTCGCTAGAATCCCAAGTGAAAAAGGGGAGTGTCCCGCACAAGCAGTCGCAAACCCAAATGCAAGCACCGCCTAAATATACTGACCAGGATATTAATTTATTGGCCAATGCAGTGTATGGTGAAGCACGTGGCGAGCCATACGAAGGACAAGTGGCGGTAGCGGCAGTTATTTTAAACCGTGTCGAACATCCAGATTTTCCTGATTCAATTGGCGGCGTCATCTTTCAACCGGGAGCGTTTACTGCGGTTGCGGATGGACAGATTTGGCTGACACCGAATGAACGTGCGAAAGAAGCCGTTATTGATGCAATCAACGGCTGGGATCCTTCGGAAAATGCAATTTACTATTTCAATCCAATCACGGCAACTAGTAAATGGATTTGGTCAAGGCCACAAATTAAGAAAATCGGTTTACACATATTTTGTGACTAATAGAAAGGAGACCTAGCTTATTATGAAACGAATGATTTTCATTCTGACCTATTCATTTATTGTATTGGGAATATATACGTTTGGAACAGTGCGTGAAAATGAAGATTTATCAATTGCATTGAATGGCCAATATTCCAAAAGTATGACAGATGCCTCACAAAAACTAGGTGAGTTGGAAGAGGCAGTAAATAAGTCATTATTATTTGAAGATCAAAAAAGTTCTGCAAAGGAAAGAGAAGATATTTGGCGTTTGTCATCAGATATCAAATCATCCATATCCTCACTTCCTGTAGATGAAAGTTTCTCTACTTCCTGGATGAATTATTTGGGAAGATTAGGGAATTTCGCAAAGCAATCTACAGAGAACGGCGACGCTGACGAATACTATGGCGTGATGCAACGCGCTTCAGAAAATCTGGATGAACTAACGAGTGAATGGCAGTTAGCGACAAAAGATATGTTTTCAAGAAAAATGTCAATCAGCAACTGGGAAAAAAAGTTGCGTGATTCACCTGATGGAAAGGCGAATTGGTCGAAAATGGGAGAGTCTGTCATGGAATATACAGAAGCAGTATTCCCTCTAACGGCTAGTGAGTCTGATGCGAAGAAGAAAAAAGAGTTGCGTGATATTAAGGAAAAGAAAATTAGCGAAGACGAGGCAATTCAAAAATTCAAAAAGCTTCTGCCGACTGTATCGAATGATATCATTGCAGCGGAACGAAGTAGAAAAGGGGCTCCATATCCATTTTATCATATCCGTTATGCGGAAAATTCTTCAATTGGCTATATAGATATAACTGAAAAAGGTGGACATGTTCTGTCGTATCTCATGGAGCGTCGCATGGGTAAGCCTACAGTTTCCTATGAAGAATTAGAGAAGCTGGCTGATGAGTTTTTAAAGAAGGCGAATTATACGGATTTGGTTTTAGAAGAGGCGAGAGAGAATGATAACGCGTGGCATTTTGTTTTCGTCCGGGTGGATCCTGAAAATGATGCCAAAGTATTTTCAGATCCAATTCATATCAAATTAGCAAAAGACAACGGGGAAGTGATCGGTCTGAATGCATCGGAATACATTCGTAAAGAACAGCCAAAACCACAGCCTATTCGTACAGCGGAGTGGCATACGTTCTTTAGACCGGATGTTACAGTAATGGCTCAGGAGCTTGCTTATGTAGAAAATAGTCAAATGGAGCAACGCCTTGCGCATTATTTAACTGTCGTTTCAGGTGAAGAAAATTTAGAGACATATAAGATTCTCGTTGATACGGAGACATTAGAAGTGATTACGACAGAAAAACAATAAAAAGGATTGGAAAAATTTACTCCACATGACATAATAAAAGAATAGGACGAATGGCAGGTGGAGATATGAGACTAAGTATCGGGACAGTATTAACATTGGAAAAAGATTATACTGAGGAATCGGAGAAATTCAAATGTCGCGTAGTGGATATTGAAGATGAAGAGCACTTCATGATGGATTACCCTATCAATATAATGACGGGTAAAACAGCATTCTTCATAGATGGTACGCAGTTGCTCGTTACATTCGTAGATCAGTATAAAATGTCTTATGCATTTCGCACAGAAGTGCATAGCCGGGTCAATCAAACGATCCCTATGCTTAAACTAAAATATCCCGGTGATAAGCAATTGATTAAAATCCAAAGAAGAGAATTCGTTCGTGTCGATACGTCATTAGACGTGGCATTACAAGCAGACTCTTCCTCTTTGCAATTGGTGTCATTGGATATTAGCGCTGGTGGATTAGCCGTCAATATGAAAAATCATGATTATTTCCCGCGAAATACAGAAGTGAAATTATTGATTGTATTGTATTTCTCGAAAACAGAAATCAAATATGTATCATGTAAAGCAAAAGTAGTAAGAAATTGGGAAAGTCAGAACCGTAGATTGAGCTCTTTCACGTTTGATGAAATAGATGATAAAGATCGACAACACATTATTCGCTATTGCTTTGAACGACAGTTAGAATTACGAAATAGCTAAAGGAAAAGTCTGTCGAGAGCAGACTTTTCCTTTTTGCTTATGGTACAATAAAGGCGTAAATGGAGGGGTTTTCATCATGACAGGTGGAATGAGAATTGCAATTGACGGACCTGCAGCAGCGGGTAAAAGTACAATTGCTAAATTAGTAGCTAAAAAATTAGGATATACGTATATCGATACAGGAGCTATGTATCGCGCCATTACTTACAAAGTACTTCAAAGCGCCACAGATCCACGTAATGAGGAAGAAATTACAAAGTTGATTGCCCAAACGGAAATCGATTTGCAACCGGACGAACAAGTGCAAAAAGTCTTGCTGGATGGTATTGAAGTAACTGACGCGATTCGTTCACACGAAGTGACGACAAATGTTTCAGCAATCGCCGCTTTGACATCTGTCCGTGAACTTTTGGTAGCTAAACAGCAGAGTCTGGCAGCAGAATCCTCCGTTGTAATGGATGGTAGGGATATTGGTACTGCTGTGTTGCCTGAGGCTGAATTGAAAATCTTCATGACAGCTTCTGTAGAAGAGCGTGCTGAGCGTCGTTTACTAGAAGAACAGAAGCGTGGAATGAAATCGGATTATGAAACATTGAAAAGGGAAATAAGCGAAAGAGATCAAGCGGACAGCGAACGAAAAATTTCTCCATTAAAAAAAGCAGAAGATGCGATTATAATTGACACAACAGGGAAGACAATAGAAGAAGTGACAAATAGTATTGTCGAATATGCCGAAAAGAGGTTGGCTCAATGAATTTATATCCACTTGGCAAGTTTTTGATTAGTACTGTTTGTTTTCCACTTTATCGAATTAAGGTAATCGGCAAAGAAAACTTCCCGAAACAAGGCGGTGTGCTTTTATGCACCAATCATATAGATAATTTAGATCCGCCTATAGTCGGTATTACATGTCCGAGAACAGTTCATTTTATGGCCAAAGAAGAGCTATTTGATAAGCCGATTCTTAAAACGTTGTTACCAAAAGTACAAGCATATCCCGTAAAACGTGGCATGAGTGACCGAGAAGCATTCCGTAAAACCATTAAACTATTACGCGAAGACAAAGTGGTAGGTCTTTTCCCTGAAGGGACTAGAAGCAAAACGGGGGAAATTGGAAAAGGTTTAGCGGGCGCAGGATTCTTTGCTCTTAAAGGTGGAGATGCAAAAGTCGTCCCGTGTGCAATCATCGGTCCGTATAAAGCCTTTTCGCAACTGAAAGTCGTCTACGGGGAAGCTATGGATATGACGCCTTATCGTGAAAGAAAAGCATCTGCTGAAGAGGTAACGGAAGCGATTATGGCAGAGATATCCAAGTTGATTGAACAGTATAAATAAAAGAATAAGTGCAATTTTTTGTTTTTAAGTCTCAATTCGCATAATATAGAGATAGGATCATTATGGAGGAGGACTACATATGACTGAAGAGATGAATATGGATGAAGTTAAAGAATACGGTGAAGGTGCACACGTAACGGGTGTAGTGACAAAGGTTGAAGAGAAATCAGTGACTGTTGAAATCGCTGGCGCTCCTTTTGACGGTGTGATTCCGATCAGTGAACTTTCAAGCTTGCATATTGAAAAAGCAGCAGATGCAGTCTCAATTGGTGATGAATTACAATTAGCGATTACCAAGGTGGAAGATGAGATGTATGTCTTGTCTAAGCGTCAAGTAGATGCAGAAAATGCATGGGATTCATTAGAGGAGAAATTTGAAAGTGGCGAAATCATCGAGACAGATGTAAAGGATGTAGTAAAGGGCGGACTGGTTGTCGACCTTGGCGTTCGCGGATTTATTCCAGCTTCTTTAGTAGAAGATCACTTCGTTGAATCGTTTGATGATTATAAAGGACGTACGATGACATTTAAAATCGTTGAAATGGATAAAGAAAAGAACCGCTTAATCTTGTCTCACCGTGCTGTCGTTCAAGCGCAGAACGAGCAGAAAAAAGAAGCTGCGCTTTCTGAAATTCAAGAAGGTGACATTCTCGACGGTACAGTACAACGCATCGCTTCATTTGGTGCATTCGTTGATATCGGTGGCGTAGATGGTTTGGTTCATATTTCGCAAATTTCACACGGGCACATTGAAAGTGTGTCAGACGTGCTGAAAGAAGGAGACGAGATCCAAGTTAAAGTATTGTCTGTAGACCGTGATGCAGAACGTGTATCTTTATCCATTAAAGATACATTGCCTGGACCATGGGAAAATATCGAAGAAAAAGCAGAAGTGGGCTCTGTACTGGATGGTACGGTGAAACGGCTTGTAGCATATGGTGCATTCGTCGAGATTTTGCCCGGCGTAGAAGGACTCGTTCACATCTCACGTATTGCACATGAGCATATCGGCACACCGCAAGAAGTGCTTGAAGAAGGTCAAACTATACAAGTAAAAGTATTAGATGTAAATCCTCAGGAAAAACGGATCTCATTGAGCATTAAAGATCTTATTGAAAAGCCACAAGAAACACGTGAAGAAAACTTTAGTTATGAAATGCCTGAAGAAACAACTGGCTTCTCTTTAGGAGATGTCATCGGTGATCAACTGAAGAAATTCCAAAAATAAACTTCAGAATGTAATAAACTAGCCACAAATGATAAATAAGCGTAATTGGAATGATGATGCTTTCATATGCATCATCATTCTTTTTGTGTATAATATTCAAAGATAGGTCGGAAGGGTGTAATGAAAGAAAATGAAAAAACCAACAGTAGCAATCGTAGGAAGACCAAACGTCGGTAAGTCGACAATCTTTAACCGGATCGTAGGCGAACGTATTTCTATCGTAGAAGACGTTGCCGGTGTAACGCGAGATCGTATATACAGCGCAGCAGATTGGTTGAATTATGAATTTAACTTAATCGATACAGGCGGTATTGAACTTAGTAGTGAACCATTACTTGACCAAATCCGTATGCAAGCTGAAATTGCCATTGAAGAAGCGGACGTCATCATCTTTTTGACGAATGGTAGAGATGGTGTGACAGATTCAGATGAACAAGTGGCACGTATGCTGTATAAAACGAACAAGCCAGTCGTATTGGCAGTGAATAAAGTAGATAATCCAGAGATGAGAGATATGGTCTATGATTTTTACTCACTTGGATTTGGCGAACCGTATCCACTTTCAGGATCACACGGTCTAGGACTTGGTGATTTATTGGATGCAGTCGCAGAAAGCTTTAAAGATATGAATTTAGAAGAAGAGGAAGACGATTCCATCAAGTTCTGTTTAATTGGACGCCCGAATGTCGGAAAATCGTCACTAGTTAACGCGTTACTTGGTGAAGATCGTGTCATCGTAAGCGATATCGCTGGAACGACAACAGATGCAATTGACTCTACAAAAGTAATAGAAGGACAAGAATTTAAAATTATTGATACTGCGGGAATGCGTAAAAAAGGGAAGGTATACGAAAATACAGAGAAATACAGTGTATTACGTGCCTTAAAAGCGATTGACCGCTCTGATGTTGTATTAATTGTCTTAAACGCAGAAGAAGGTATTCGTGAACAGGACAAACGTGTAGCTGGTTTTGCGGAAGAGGCAGGAAAAGGTGTCATGTTCGTTGTGAATAAATGGGATACTCTTGAAAAAGATGATAAGACGATGAATAATTTCATCGATGATATTCGCGATCAGTTTAGATTCCTTGATTATGCACCTATTTTCTTTGTTTCTGCTAAAACAAAGCAACGCGTGCATACATTATTCTCCAATATCCAATTGATCAGTGAAAATCATGCGATGCGTATTCAATCGAGTGTCTTGAATGAGGTAGTAGAGGATGCAGTGGCTAGAAATCCTGCGCCTTCAGATAAAGGACGTCGTTTGCGGATTTATTATGCAACACAAGTTGCTGTGAAGCCACCGACATTCGTGGTCTTTGTCAATGAACCAGAACTTATGCACTTTTCTTATGAACGCTTTTTACAGAACAGATTACGTGAAGCCTTTGGATTTGAAGGTACACCCATCCGTTTAATCACAAGAGCAAGAAGCTAACTACACAAATAGAAAGGGTGGAGGTAATGGAAAAAGTCTCTATAATCGGGGCAGGCAGTTGGGGAACCGCGCTAGCTGTTGTGCTGGCTGAAAATGGACATGATAGCTTAATTTGGACGAGACGTGCAGAACAAGCAGATGAAATCCATAATCAGCACACGAACAATCGGTATTTGCCAGATGTGAAACTGCCCGATAACCTTAACTCTACTAGTGAACTACAAATGGCGGTCAAACATGCGAAAACGATTATACTTGCCGTACCGACTGTTGCGATGCGTGAAACTTGTCGCCGTATACAGGAATTATTAACTGAACCTGCTTTATTTGTCCATGTCTCCAAAGGAATTGATCCGAATTCATTGGAACGGATTTCTGAAATCATTGCAGATGAAATCGATGAAACATTGCGCGAAGCCATTGTCGTGCTGTCTGGACCGAGCCATGCGGAGGAAGTCGTACTTAGACATCCGACAACAGTAGCGGTCGCTTCAAGCAACATGGAAGCGGCAGAACGGGTACAGGATTTATTCATGAGCAATTATTTCCGTGTCTATACGAATAAAGATGTAATTGGTGTGGAGCTTGGCGGGGCATTGAAAAATGTCATCGCTTTAGCTGCCGGAATTTCTGACGGTCTAGGTTACGGTGATAATGCAAAGGCTGCTCTTATTACGAGAGGCCTAGCAGAAATCACACGTCTGGGTGTTAAAATGGGTGCGGATCAACAAACATTTTCTGGATTAACGGGACTCGGCGATTTGGTCGTTACATGTACAAGTGTTCACTCTAGAAACTGGCGGGCAGGAAACTTACTCGGAAAAGGCCAGTCTCTAGAAAGAGTGACTGAAGAAATGGGCATGGTCATAGAAGGTGTGCGTACTACAAAGGCCGCGTTTCAGTTAGCGCAGCAGTTTAATGTCAACATGCCGTTGACAGAAGCTCTGTATTCCATACTATTTGGAGGGATTCCCCCTAAACAAGCCGTGGATCAATTAATGACTCGCGGTAAGAAACAAGAAATCGATACATTTTTCGGTATTTAAACAGTAGGAGGGTGACAATTTTGTCCTCGTTAGATAAAATGTGGCTATCTTTTTACGCAATGGGATTCATGGTGGTTTCAATGGGCTTGATTTATTTGAGTCGATATAAAATAAAAAACCGTGTAGTACAGATTCTATTTGCGATTATTGCCTATACACTATTAATTTCATCGTTCTTCGCAATGGTCTATTTAGTATTCAACGGACCGACTGGAGGGGCGTAACGTATGAACAAACGAATCTTTATATTTTCAATGATACTCTGTGGACTTTTGTTGTCTGCCTGTGGCGGTCGCCCGCCTGAAGAAAAACAAGCAAGTGAGACACCGTATCCTGAACTTCAAGAAACCATCCAGAAAGCTGTAGAGCGCTATCAAGAACAATCAGGCGGTCTATTACCAATTAAAACACGCGATCAAGAAACCGATCAATTCATCAAATATCCAATCGAGTTCTCAAAAATCGTGCCGGACTTCACTGAAAAGATTCCGTCCAACGCATTCGAAAACGGTGGCATCTTCCAGTATGTTCTCATGGATGTGGAAGAAAATCCTACCGTTAAGCTAGTCGATTTGCGTATAACTGAAAAACTACGCGACTTAAACTTGCGTAAATTTATTAACGGAGAACTACCATTCCTAGATCCGGTCGGCGACAACGTCTATGAAGTAGACTTCAAGAAAATGGGCTTCAAAGAACCACTGACTGTCCAAAGCCCGTACTCTGACGCTCACTTACCCATCGTGGTAGGCGGCGACGGAAACTTCTACGTGGATTATTCCATCGATCTCAACAAGATCTTGATGGAACAAAAGCCTAAAATAGAAGCAGGCAAAGACATCCGTTATCTACTATACGAAGACTCCCTAGTACTTCCGGCATACTCCTTGCCGTACACAGTTGACGAAAACAACGAACCCGTGTTTATGAAGAAATAACGTTCTTTAATTTGTAGGTGACCCCATGTACCAGCACTTGAACTTTACATATTTCAAAGAGCGATACAAACTGTCACCATAATATAACTAGGATTGGTACGGCAGATGGGACGACTCTGGGAGGATCAGCCTGACAGGTGAGACCGCTAAAGGAACGCAGTGACTAGCGGGCTCACCGCGGGCCCTCCAGAAGCGTTCCCATCTGGAATACCAATCCCGAACGGTTACAAAGTTTATTAACTAAATTAGTAGCATTACCCAAAAACGTTTCATGCATTTATGCATGAAACGTTTTTCTATTTCATAAGCTACAATGCGGAGAAAAAGGAGGGCTAATGATGAAAGAAGAACTATACGAAAACTTAGCTAGAAGAACAGACGGCGATATTTATATAGGTGTGGTAGGCCCTGTTCGAGTAGGGAAATCCACTTTTGTCAAACGAGTCATGGAGGAAGTCGTAATCCCCAACATGACGGATGCCAACGATCGGATACGCGCACAAGACGAACTTCCCCAAAGTTCACCAGGTCCCGTAATCATGACTGCAGAACCTAAATTCGTACCTGCCCAAGGCACAAGCGTTTCAATAGGGGATGGCGAGCTGGAATTCCAAATTCGCCTAGCAGACTGTGTAGGTTACGTCATCGACGGTGTCAAAGGATATGAGGACGAGGATGGACCGAAATACGTTCATACACCATGGCACAATGAGCCGATCCCGTTCCAGGAAGCGGCACGCATCGGAACAGACAAGGTTATTCGTGATCACTCCACTATAGGGATCTTGCTGACGACAGACGGCACGGTAAACAATATTTCACGCGCAGCCGCTGAAGTGGCTGAGAAAGAAATTGTTTCGAAATTGCAAGAGATTGGTAAACCATTCGTCATTGTATTAAATTCTAAAATGCCTGCCCATGAAAAAGCATTGGAACTGAAACAGCAATTACATGAAAAATATGGTGTTCCAGTAATTGCTATTAGTGCGGATCAGCTCAATGCAGCAGAGATCCAGCTCATTCTTAAAGAAGCGTTGTATGAATTCCCTATCACGGATATCGAACTGCAACGTCCTGACTGGATGGAGGAGCTTGGAGATAGCCATAAGCTGAATGCACGTATCGATCAGCTAATCACAGATGGATTCCTTGGTGTCTCTAAGATTCGTAAAGTTCAGGAGATTGCGGAGCTATTGCAAGAAGAAGAATTTATTAGACAAGCGGAAGTGGTGGAAGTTGATGCAGGTAAAGGCCGCGCCATCGTGAAGATTGATATGGATGAGCAAGCCTTTGTTAATGTGTGTGAAGAGTTCATGGGAACAGAAATGCGCTCAAAAAAAGATTGGCTAATTTTCATTCAAGAGGCAGTTAAAGCAAAAAAATCCTATGATATGTATGCGGAAGCAATTGATACAGCAAAAAAATCAGGTTATGGTGTAGCGTTGCCTTCCATTGAAGATTTTCAGCCAACTGCTCCTGAGTTGATTAAACAAGACACGTTTTATGGTGTGAAAATGAAAGCGAAAGCCCCTTCACTTCACATTATTCGAATCGACATGGAAGCGGAATTTGCTCCATTAATCGGCTCCGAATTCCATAGTCATCACTTGTTGAAAGAGTTGAAAAATGCGTATTTACATGATCGTGAAGCATTATGGGAAACCCAATTATTTGGTACACCATTGCATGAAGTCATGAAAGAAAGTATCCGATATAAGACTGCCGCAGTTCCAGATCGAGCTAGAAAACGCTTGCGTGAAACAATTGAACAAATGGTTAATGATGGGAATAAAGGTATGATTACGTTTATTGTTTGAGGTGAAAAATTAAGAAAACCACACAAAAAATGTAGTTTAAAATGAAGAAAGATCCGTCAAAAACGGGTCTTTTTTCTATGCTTTTCTATCAAAATCGCTTGAAATGCCGTGAATAAAGGAAAAGCGCGATAATATTGTTGCACCGTAGTTTTTCTTATGTTACTCTTTTTACAGTGTTAACAGCAATAGCATCCCCCTTTGAGAGGAGGTGAACGGTGTGAATAAAACAGAATTAATTAACTCTGTGGCAGAAGCGGCAGGTCTAACAAAAAAAGACGCAACTAAAGCTGTTGAAGCTGTATTCGATACAATTCAATCGACTCTTGCTAACGGTGATAAAGTTCAATTGATTGGTTTCGGAAACTTCGAAGTACGCGAACGTGCTGCACGTAAAGGACGTAACCCACAATCAGGCGAAGAAATCGAAATCGCTGCAAGTAAAGTTCCAGCTTTCAAAGCAGGTAAAGCACTTAAAGACGCAGTAAAATAATTTGAGATTTTACATAGGAGTCCGTCCAGCAAATCTGTTCATCAGATGGCCATGGATGGACTCCTTTCCGTTTTTTTATTGGTATACATAAGGAAGTACAAGTAACTATACGGAATGAATGGAATGTGCTAATATTTTGGGGAAATAGGTTTAGTTCCTACAAGGAGGACATGCTGTTATGAAAGAGCAAGATATAAATAAATTAGAACAGGCAGTTACAATGATACTGGAAGCGATCGGTGAAGATCCGACTCGTGAAGGATTACTTGAGACGCCAAAACGTGTTGCTAAAATGTATCAAGAGGTATTTGAAGGTTTAAATAAAGACCCAAGAGAGTATTTTGATACAGTATTCCATGAGAATCATGATGAAGTGGTATTGGTGAAAGACATTCCTTTTTATTCCATGTGCGAACATCACTTAGTTCCGTTTTTCGGTGTAGCACACGTAGCATATATTCCGCGTAATGGAGTAGTTGCAGGTTTGAGCAAGTTGGCAAGAGCTGTTGAAACAGCAGCACGTCGTCCACAATTGCAAGAACGCATTACATCCAGTGTGGCAGATGCCATGATGGAAAAGTTGAATCCCCATGGTGTCTATATCATTATCGAAGCTGAACATATGTGTATGACGATGAGAGGAATTAAGAAGCCAGGAGCTAAAACCATCACGACTGTAGCTAGAGGAATCTATGAACATGATGACGTGAAACGTGCTGAAATTTTATCTCTCATTAGAACGCACTAAGGTCTTTGCCGAGCGCTTGCTGTATATGCTATCATTAGAATTATATATAGACTGGAGATGCGAAAATGACACAACCAGATTATCTAATTATCAAAGCGAAAAAAGATGGAGTGAATGTCATTGGGCTCACGAGAGGCAATGACACCAAGTTTCACCATACCGAAAAGCTGGATAGAGGAGAAGTCATGATCGCGCAGTTTACCGAGCATACCTCCGCTATTAAGATTCGGGGAGAAGCTGAAATTCATACAGCACATGGCGTAATTGCCAGTGAAGAAAAAGAATGACCGTATCCTTACGGGAATGGAGCTTACTGATGGAAACAAAAGGATTCACTGACCAAGTCGACAATTATATACACCATTTGCGACGTGCTATTTATCAGCCAGTGGTCGAACGAGATGCTGGGCATGCTTCGATTGACAGGCGAAAAGCTTCGTTGCTCCTATTGCCTATGCTTAACGGAGAGCAGTGGACAGATGAAATGCAAACCGCGGCGTTGGCGATTGGTGCCATCCATACGGCTTTTGACGTCCATGATCAAATCGATGTCGTGGATGCTTCTTCCAAAGAACAGCAATTGATGGTCCTTGCAGGCGATCACTTCAGCGGTATCCACTATAAGCTATTGGCGTCAATTCCAAACTTCCATCTCATTCGTTCTTTGTCATTGGCAATCGGCAGAGTTAATGAATGCAAGACGACATTGTTTCAAGCACCACCGCCTACTCTTGAAGAGCGGTTGCAGTTGATTGCTGAAGTGGAAAGCGCATGTATTGTGAAATTCTTCGAGGCATTCGGCTTTAGTCGCTACACACATATCGTAGAAACAGTCTTTCCACTCGTTTGGTTGCTCGACAGCACACAGCATGACTTGAATCGGATGAAATTTCCGCATCTAGTGCCGAGTACGAATGATACACAAGAGTGGATCGATCAATTACAACTACAGCTGAACAACAGATTAAATAACAGCTTTTATTTACATACTGAAGTACTAGAAGAGTTGCAGAAAATGACGAATCAATGAGAAAGTAAACTGAAGTGAAGAAAGAAGGGACGAACTGTGGCGGTCTCAAAAGAAGAAAAAGTTCATAATGTCTTTGAAAAAATTTCGACAGACTATGATAAAATGAATTCCGTGATCAGTTTCAATCAACATATTAAATGGCGGAATGATATCATGGCACGCATGAACGTACAGCCTGGTGCTAAAGCGCTTGACGTTTGCTGTGGTACTGCAGACTGGACTGTCGCATTGGCTCAAGCTATAGGCCCTACTGGCGAAGTTGTCGGTTTAGACTTCAGTGCCAACATGCTGGATTCGGGCAGAGATAAAGTAGCCCCTTACCCGAACCTTACGTTAGTTCAAGGTAACGCAATGTCACTTCCTTATCCGGACAATTCATTTGATTATGTAACGATCGGGTTTGGTCTTCGCAATGTTCCCGATTACTTGACTGTATTAAAAGAAATGCGACGCGTGTTGAAGCCGGGTGGAATGGCAGTGTGTTTAGAAACATCTCAACCTAAAATTCCTGTATACCGTCAAGGGTTTCGCTTTTATTTCAAATATATTATGCCAGTATTCGGTAAGCTTTTCGCAAAGAGCTATAAAGAATATTCTTGGCTTCAAGAATCAGCAAATGATTTCCCAGGCATGAAAGAGCTAGCACAGCTTTTCGTCGATGCAGGATATCAAGAGGTTTCGTACAAGTCTTACAGTGGCGGTGCGGCGGCAGGCCATATCGCTTATAAATAATGAATACACGGGAGAAGGTAATGGGGTTGGAAAAAATTAAGTTGATGTCGCTTTATACGGATTTCCGCAAAGATATGTCCTATATTGAAAAAGAGCTTGAGCGTTCCGTGCAATCCTCTTCTCCCATTGTTCGTCAAGCTTCCTTGCATTTATTGAAAGCCGGTGGAAAAAGGATTCGGCCCATTTTCGTTATAATGGCTGCTCAATTTGGAGCTTATTCGCTGGAAAGCGCTGCGAAAATTGCAGTGTCCCTTGAATTAATCCACATGGCATCTCTCGTCCATGATGACGTAATTGATGATTCTGATATGCGACGCGGTTTAGAAACCGTTAAAGCGAAGTGGAACAACCGGGTGGCAATGTATGCAGGTGACTTCATCTTTTCACGAGCGTTGACATCTATCGGTACTATCGAGAAAGCACCTGTTCATCAGATTCTCGCTGAAACGATGCTCGAGATATGCAAAGGGGAAATTATCCAGATTGATTTCCAACAACAAACCGATCAACATTTTCGCGACTATTTGAAACGTATTAAGCGAAAGACTGCTTTACTGCTATCTTCTAGTTGTGAACTCGGCGCACTCAGTGCAGATGCAGATGCTCAAACTGTACAGAAACTAAAGAGATATGGGTATTTCACTGGAATGGCATTTCAAATCGTCGATGATATTTTGGATATCACTTCAACAGATGCAGAACTTGGGAAACCTGCAGGAAGCGACTTATTAAATGGTCATATTACATTGCCTGTTTTATACATAAAAGATGATGAACAATTCAAGCCCTATATGGAACGTGCTTTTACTGGACAGATGGAAGAGTCGGATAGACAATCGATGCTTCGCTATATTCGACAGAGTGGTGCGATTGAAAAAGCACAGCATGTAAGTGATCTCTACTTATCCAAAGCGCTAAAAGAATTGGAAAGTTTGCCGAATGGTAAGTCGAAGAAAGCACTGACTCAAATTGCTGATTTTATCGGTCAACGAAAATATTGACGAAGTTTGTTAATAGTTGAAAGAAAAAGGCGTCAATGTTACGATTTAAAAGGGATAATCCCTATAGAAGATTGAAGGAGTGTTTTAGAGATGGAAAGAACATTTTTAATGGTAAAGCCTGACGGCGTACAACGTAACCTTGTAGGTGAAATCGTTGGTCGTTTCGAAGACAAAGGATATCAATTAGTTGGCGGGAAATTGATGAACATTTCTCAAGAACTTGCTGAACAACATTATGGAGAGCATAAAGAACGTCCATTCTTCGGAGAACTTGTTGATTTCATTACTTCCGGACCAGTTTTCGCAATGGTATGGGAAGGCGAGAACGTAATCTCTACTGCTCGCTTAATGATGGGGGCAACGAATCCAAAAGAATCAGCTCCCGGAACTATTCGTGGAGATTTTGCTGTAACAGTAGGCAAGAATATTATTCATGGTTCAGACTCAACTGAGTCAGCAAGCCGCGAGATTAACTTATTCTTTAAAGAAGAAGAGCTTGTGACTTATGACAAAACAGTGAACAACTGGATTAATTAATCGCCAAGAACAGCCGAGCGAATTTCGCATGGCTGTTTTTCTTATACATACGACATACATTTTCCGTTATAATAAGAACGTACATAAGAAAGCAACGGCAACAGGGGGTTGTTAAATGTCTGATTATTTGGTGTTAATTCAAGGGGTCAAGAAGAAAACTGGGATCGATTTGTCTTTGTATAAAGAAGCCCAGATGAAGAGGAGACTCACTTCTCTGTATGAAAAGAAAGGCTTTCGTAATTTTAAAGAGTATTCTCTAGCTATTCAAACGGACAAGGACTTGCTGGAAGAATTCTTGGACCGCATGACGATTAATGTGTCAGAATTTTACCGCAACGCCGTACGGTGGAACGTCTTAGAGAAGAAAATTTTACCTCAATTATTGGAGAAAAATAAACGATTGAAAATTTGGAGCGCAGCTTGTTCTACCGGCGAAGAGCCTTATTCACTTGCAATGGTTCTATCATCCTACCTTCCATTGCGTGATATTTCCATTTATGCAACGGATCTAGATATGGGCGTATTGAATCGTGCCAAAGTTGGCCTTTACAATGATCGTGCATTAAAAGAAGTGCCAAAGCCAATCGTAGATAAATTCTTCATAAAAGAAGGTGCTTCTTACCAAGTAGTAGAAGATATCAAAAAGACAGTTACATTCAAACAGCAAAATTTGCTGGAAGATCGTTATGATACGAACTACGATTTGATCGTCTGCCGTAATGTGATGATCTACTTTACGGAAGAAGCAAAAGATCAGATTTACACCAATTTCTCCAAAGCACTTAAACCAGGTGGTATTTTATTCGTTGGAAGCACGGAACAAATATTCAATCCTGAAAAATACAACTTTGAATCAGTAGATACATTCTTTTATAGAAAAAAACAATAAACCACGTTACGGAGGAATGGAATATGCGCTTTATTACAGCTGGAGAATCCCATGGTCCACAGCTTACTGCCATCATTGAAGGATTACCTGCACAGATGGAACTAACTGCTGAGATGATTAATAAAGAATTGAAGAGAAGACAAGGTGGACACGGTAGAGGTCGCAGGATGCAAATAGAGAAGGATCGTGTAGAAATCTCATCAGGTGTACGTCATGGTAAAACAATAGGCTCGCCAGTAACGCTGACGGTTGTTAACGATGATTGGAAACATTGGACAGGCATCATGGGCGTAGAACCACTTCCTGAAGACATGAATCCTGAAGACGTGAAGCGCCAAATCACTCGTCCTCGTCCTGGACATGCAGATCTAGTCGGCGGCATGAAATATGGCCACCGTGACTTGCGAAATGTTTTGGAGCGTTCATCAGCACGTGAGACGACGATGCGTGTAGCAATCGGAGCGGTAGCAAAACAATTCTTGCGTCAGCTTGGGATTGAAACTGTAGCACATGTTACGGAAATTGGTGGCATCGAAACAGATCCTGCTGCTTACGCTGATCTTTCCATAGAAGAACTGCGCGCCATCGTAGAAGAGGATGCAGTATATTGTGCGGATAAAGAGGCATCTGTCAAAATGACGGAAGCTATAGATGATATTAAAAAGCGTGGTGATACACTGGGGGGCGTAGTGGAAGTCATCATTGAAGGATGTCCTCCGGGAATTGGTAGTTACGTGCAATTCGATCGCAAAATGGATGGCAAGCTTGCAGGGGCTATGATGAGCATCAATGCTTTTAAGGGTGTTGAAATCGGCTTAGGGTTTGATATGGCAAAAATGCCAGGCAGTGAAGTTCACGATGAAATAAGCTGGAATAAAGAGCTAGGATATTACCGGAAATCCAATCGTTTAGGTGGACTTGAAGGCGGAATGACGACAGGTATGCCGATCATAGTTCGCGGTGTCATGAAACCAATTCCGACGCTTTATAAGCCACTAGAGAGTGTAGATATCGATACAAAGGAATCCTTCGTTGCCACAATTGAGCGTTCTGATCCTTGTGCGGTTCCCGCTGCATCTGTTGTAGCTGAACATGTCATCGCAACAGAGATGGCTAAAGCGATTATGGAAGAATTCCGTTCGGATACAATGGAAGGTTTACAGAAGGATATTGAACAATATAGACAATATGTAAAGGAGTTTTAAGATGGAGAAGTTAACTGTTTCCGTCCGGGATCACCAATACGATGTCTATGTAGGTTCGAACACCTATGAATTACTTCAGACTGAGTATGCAGAATTGCTGAGTACGACAGATAAAATTGGGATTATTGCCGATGCGCGCGTGGCAGAATTACATCTCCCTTTATTGCAAGAAACTTTACTACGTTCTGGTCACGAAGTATCGGTGAAAATCGTCCCTGGCGGCGAGAAGTGTAAAATGCCAGAAGTATACGTAGATTGTCAGTCTTTCTTACTGACGGAAGGTTTTACGCGAAATTCACTCTTGATCGCATTTGGCGGAGGAGCGTGTGGGGATTTAACAGGTTTTGTGGCAGCTACGTTTATGCGTGGTATTCGCTTCATCCAATGTCCGACCACTGTACTTGCACATGATAGTGCAGTCGGTGGTAAAACAGCCATCAATATGCCGGAAGGGAAAAATATGGTAGGATCTTTCCATCAACCTTCAGCTGTATTGTTTGATACGGATGTATTCAATACGTTGCCTGCATCAGAAATGCGTTCAGGCTTGGCAGAATTGGTCAAGCATGCCTTTATTTCTGATCCGTTATGGACAGAGCAGTTACTGGAAAAAGAACAGTTTTCTACACCTTCTATAGAATGGCTTGAGAGAGAATTACTTCAAGGGATCAAGGTAAAAGCAGATATCGTTAGAGAAGATGAGTTTGAGAATTCCACGCGCAAGTTTCTGAATTTCGGTCATACATTTGGACATGCAGTGGAAGCGGCTTCTGGATTTGGCAGCCTCAGTCATGGGGAGTGTGTCATGATTGGTATGGGTTACGCCTTCTTGCTAAGTGAGAAATACGGTAATATCCCTGAAGGTTTCACGAATCGCTATCTTCATTTTGCTAACAACAACGACTATACCTTTAAGCCGGTATTCTCTTATAGTTTCGAAGAGTTATTATCCTATATGCAGAAGGATAAAAAAGCTTCATTCGGCAAGATGAATTTTGTTTTATTACAAAAAATCGGTGAACCTTTTGTGAAAGAAATTAGTTCAGAAGAATGTCGAACGGCATTTGAGGAATTCAAAGAAAAGTTGGAAAGTGAGGGAATCGTATGAGTGTTAGAGGAATTAGAGGCGCGACTACAGTAGAAAATGATGACGCGGAAGAAGTGTTGCTGGCGACAGAATCACTTGTACTCGAAATGGCAGAAGCGAATCAATTCAAACCCGAAGATATCGGTTCTGTAATTGTTTCAACTACGGTAGATGTCAAAGCGGCATTTCCTGCAAAAGCAATCCGCTCAATTAAAGGATGGACGTATGTCCCTGTCATGTGTACACATGAAATCGATGTACCTGGCTCGATGCGTAAGTGTATACGGGTCATGATGAACGTCAACACTTCTAAGAAACAAGAGGAAATACAACATATCTATCAAAATAACGCAGTTCAATTACGACCCGATTTACAAAAATAACTCAACGAAAGTAAAGGAGGAGCCATCCAATGAAGTGGAAACCAATTTTACGCACAATGAAACCTTATACACCCGGTCGTTCATTAGAGGATGTCAAACGTACATACGGTCTGCAAGAAGTACATAAGCTCGCTTCAAATGAAAACCCTTATGGTTCATCACCTGAAGTCGCGGAATATTTACATTCACAGGCTGCTAAATTTGAAATTTATCCAGATGCGTACACTGCAGGATTACGTGGAAAGCTAGCTGAATTCCATCAAATTGATCCGAATGAAATTCTTTTTGGAAATGGTTCTGACGAAATTGTCACCATTATTTCCAGATCTTTACTGCAACCGGGTACGAATACGGTGATGGCTTCTACAACTTTCCCGCAATACGCACATAATGCAAAAATAGAAGGAGCCGAAATTCGTGAAGTGGCTATGCTCGAAAATGGTGATCACGATTTAGAAGGCTTTTTACAAGCTACTGATGAAGAAACAGCGGTCATCTGGGTGTGTAATCCGAATAATCCAACAGGTAATCTTTTATCGAGTGAATCGATTAAAAAATTCTTGGATCGGGTACCAAAAACGGCACTTGTTGTTCTCGATGAAGCATACTTTGAATTTGTTACGGATCAGACACAGCAAGACGCTATAACGTGGATTCACGATTATGACAACTTAATTGTACTTCGTACTTTCTCCAAAGCGTACGGATTGGCAAGTTTTCGCATAGGCTATGGCGTCACTAACGCAAGTGTAGTAACGGAGCTCAATAAAGTGCGGAACCCGTTCAACAACAGCTCACTCGCATTAGCGGTAGCGGAAGTGGCTCTTGCTGATCAGCGGTTCCTTCAAGATTGTGTAACGAAAAATGATGAAGAACGAAAACGCTATGCAGACTATGCGAAACAACATGCATTGGCAATCTATCCGTCGGCAACTAATTTTGTATTAATCGCTGTCCCTGGAGATGCGGATGCTGCATGCGAGATTTTATTGCAAAATGGATATATTGTTCGCAGTGGAAATCTGCTAGGTACGCCAGGATTTGTTCGCGTGACGATTGGAACGCATGAACAAAATACAGGCTTCTTTAACGCGTTCGATCAACTATTAACTAACGAATAAGGATAGATGACAATGAAAACGACGGTAAGTATAATTGGACTTGGATTGATCGGTGGATCACTTGGTCTAGCATTAAAACGAAATCCAGAAATTCATATTGTAGGTTTTGACCGTTCTTATGCAACTGCTGATGAAGCATTTCGCAGAGGGATCATTGACACGGTCGCGCCTTCTGCAAAATCAGCCTGTGAACAGGCTGACTTTGTTGTTTTTGCGACGCCTGTCAATACGACGGTTGCCCTTTTTGAAGAAGCGGTAGACTGGGACTTTAAAGAACATGTAATTCTTTCTGATACAGGGAGTACGAAAAAACCGATTATGGATGCTGCAAAGATCTTGCAAGAAAAAGGAATTACATTCATAGGTGGACATCCAATGGCGGGTTCCCATAAAAGTGGTGTATCCGCTGCGATGGAACATCTTTTTGAGAACGCATACTACATTCTTACGCCGAATGACACAACGACTGAGGAACAAATCGATGATATAGAGAAGTTGCTTACCCCAACGAAAGCAAAATTGATTGTTCTACAAGCGGAAGAACACGATCGTATGACGGCGATCATCAGCCATTTCCCGCATATTGTAGCTTCTTCATTAGTCGGCCGCTTGGCTGCACAGGAAGAACAACAGCCATTCGTGAAAAAATTAGCTGCAGGTGGTTTCCGCGATTTAACACGTATCGCTTCCGCAGACCCTATTATGTGGCGTGATATTACCATCCAAAATAGGGAAGAGTTATTGTCGCAAGTAGACGGTTGGCTCGACGAAATGAATACAATTCGCGCTATGTTGGAAGACAACAATCCTGAGCAAATTTTCGATTTCTTTGCGCAAGCAAAAACGTACCGTGATCAACTTCCTTCAACAAATGAAGGGGCGGTTCAAGGTGCGCTCTACATGACATTTGATTTACACATCGACATACCAGATCATCCGGGTATCATTTCCGAAATTACGAAAATTCTTGCAGAAGCCAATATTAGTTTGACCAATATACGTATAGTGGAAACACGTACAGACGTGTACGGTATTTTAGTTGTCAGCTTCCAATCGGCTGCTGAACGTAAGAAAGCTCGTCAAGTATTAACAGCAGAAACAGACTATTCTATGCACGTACTTTAAAAGGGGGAGAGCGTAATGTCAGAACAACAAACGGTTTCATTTGAAAAGCCGGTTCTTCGCGGCGCTTTACAAGTACCTGGAGATAAATCAATTTCCCACCGTGCGGTTATGTTGGGTTCAATTGCAAAAGGCAAAACAACGATCAGTGGATTTTTGGATGGTGAAGATTGTCTGAGCACAATTGAAATGTTCAAACAGCTTGGTGTAAAGATTACTCGGAACGGAACTGCTGTGACTATTGAAAGTCCTGGTATAGCGGATTGGCAGACGCCAACTGTAGCACTTGACGCGGGCAACTCGGGAACGACTGCGCGCTTAATGCTAGGCATTTTATCTGGTTCTTCCGTAACGTCTGAAATGTGTGGAGATCAATATTTATCCAAGCGTCCGATGAAGCGTGTGACGAATCCTTTGGAGCAAATGGGTGCAGATATCACTAGCAAAGGATCAACTGATTATTTACCACTTACAATCACTGGGAAAGAATTGCAAGCAATCGACTATTTGATGCCAGTAGCTAGTGCGCAAGTAAAGTCCGCTGTATTACTTGCGGGCCTTCAAGCAAAAGGCACTACATCTGTTACAGAAATTACTGTATCGCGGGATCACACGGAACGTATGTTAGTACAATTTGGTGCGAAGCTGGAACAAAAAAATAATGTAATAAGGATCGAAGGTGGACAACAACTGACAGGAACAGACGTTGTCGTACCAGGAGATATCTCTTCCGCGGCATTCTTCATGGTAGCCACAGCATTAGTTGAAAACAGTGAAGTGTCGTTCCTGAAAGTTGGATTGAATCCTACCCGAACAGGTATACTGGATGTACTAGAAGCGATGGGTGTAGAAATCGAATTATCAGATGAACAAGGATTTTCAGGTGAGCGTTATGGCACTGTACGAATAAAGCATTCGCGCCTGCAAGGAACTGAAATCGGAGGTGATTTGATTCCAAGATTAATCGATGAACTTCCTGTCCTTGCTTTATTAGCAACACAAGCAGAAGGAAAGACCATCATTAAGGATGCAGAAGAACTTCGTGTGAAAGAGACTGACCGTATTGAAGCAGTCGCTACGGAATTACGGAAACTCGGGGCCGATATCGAGACCACGCCAGACGGCATGATTATTAACGGGCCGACACCACTTACGGGTGCCACACTTCAATCATACGGTGACCACCGTCTGGGAATGATGGCAGCGATTGCGGGATTGATTACGTCAAGTCCAGTTCACATCGATAATCCTTCATGTATCGCAATTTCATATCCACACTTTTTTGAAGATCTATCAGAGCTAGTCAATCAATAAAGTAGAATAGAAAGACCAGGTGAAAAAATGAATGTATTGCAGGAATTGGAGCAAATAGTACTCGATGGAGATGTAGATGCCCTACAAGATAAAATACAGAAACTACAAGCTTCAAATGAATATGACGCATTATACAATGTCGCAAATCTATTGATCGAATATGGATTCATCGGACAAGCCGATGAGATACTCTCTCAATTGTTGCTGCTATTCCCTGATGAAGCGCAGTTGAAAATAGATCGCGCCGCGGCCTTACTTGAACTTGGTGAAGAAGACGAAGCATTATTATTGCTGACAGACATTTCACCGGACGAAGAAGAGTATGTACAGGCATTGCTTGCTCAAGCGGATTATTATCAAATGCTTGGCCTTGCTGAAACAGCATTATCTAAAGTGCGCGAAGCAGCAACATTGGCTCCGAACGAACCGGTAATCCAACTCGCACAAGCAGAACTTCTTTTGGATTCAGGAAGATACAGTGAGGCTGTGAGGATTTACGAGGAGCTTCACAAGACAACTGAAGAGATCGCAGGCGTTCGTCTGTCGTCACGGCTTGCGGAAGCATACAGTGCAGGGGCTGCGTATGAGGAAGCTATTCCTTTTTATGAGGCATTACTTGATAAGGAAGAGAATCCTGAAGAGATGTTCGGATTAGGATTGGCATACTATCAAACAGGGCGCTACTCGGAAGCGGTCACACGACTTGAGCAGTTAATAGAAATGGATCCAGATTATTTCTCTGCTTATATGCTTGCAGGTCAAAGCTATGCGCAACAAAATGAAGACGACAAAGCGTTAGGGCTTTTCAAAAAAGGTATTGAACGTGATGAGTTCGATAAAGAATTACAGCTGGCAGCAGGGAAATCTGCTTTGAAGCTTCAAATGCCAGAACAAGCAGAAGCGCATTTGAAAGAAGCGCTCGTTTTAGATCCTGAATACATCGAGGCACTCGTTACGCTTGCTGCGGTCTATGAAAATCAGGAAGAAGACCAAGCGTTAATTGAATTACTGACGTACTCTGAAGTAGATCAATTAGAAATCCCTTTACTTCATGCTTTTCTTGCATATGCCTATGAACGTACAGAAGATTACGAAAAAGCGTATGAAATGTATTTGAAAGCATATGATGGGATGAACGAAGATGCTGCTTTCTTAGATCAATATGCACGATTCTTGCTGGAAGAAGGTAAGCGCGAAGAAGCGTTATCTGTAATTCAGCAGCTAGTAAGAATCGCTCCGCATGAAGAAGAATGGACGGCATACATCGCGCAATCTGAAGAGGAGGGGTAACATGAAGGCCATGGTTCCTGTAGCTGCCAAGAAAGAATTCTTGAGGTGGTTTTTAAAACGCTATCGATTAAAGCGGCGGGAATGTGTATGGATTTTAAATTATCTTCTCAGCAACGAACATTTATTAACGAATGTTCATTTTACAAACGAAGCTCATCACTGTCCGCGCGCTATGATTATTTCTACAACAGAGGTGGACAGTATCCCTTTTCGCTTTTACAAGGGTAACTTGATGACAGCTGATGCAGAAAAGTCGTTTCACGACCTCAGACTGCATCCTGACGAAGATATGTTCATCCAACTGAATTTCAAACACAGCAACAAATGTCCTGAGTATGCGAGTGTGGCGGAAGAGAATCCTTACTTGCCTGAAGATCTGCTGAAGAAAAAGAAAGACCAACAAATAGCAGAAAAGTTGTTGGAAGAGAGCTTTACCTTAACAACGAATGACATGTTGCTGAAGAAAATCGATGAAGCGCTCGACAACGGAGACCGTGAGCTGTTCATTAGCTTGACAGCTATGTTAAATGAGATGAAAAAAGATAAAGACATTAGCCAATGATTTCGCCCTTTGCGGTGAAATCATTGGTTTGCGTTGAAGGGAAATATAGGCTAAACTTTACTGAGTAATGCAAGGAGGAATGACAATGAACTGGGTTCCAAAAGATGTGGATACATATATAAATCAGAAAGAATATATTGATACTGTCGTAGTACCTTTAATAGCGATAGACACACGACCAGAAACGATGAAAAACAGTGCATCCTCTTCTGAGTTTTTGATGAATCTATCAATGTTCATCGAGAAGCAATTTAAAGGGCGTATGATGTTCTTGCCTCCTGTCTCATACACGCAGTCAACAGACTTGCAGCAAATGGCGGATACGTTATCAAAGGATTTGAAGAAATCTTCCTTCACACATGTCTTCTATCTTACAACGGATCCTAAGTGGACGAGCGTGACGGTGAAAGGTAAGGTCGTCTGGCTTCCGTCTATCCCTCTAGAGACAATGGACAACCATCTACGCCAGACGATCATGGAAGACCAGCTACGGCAAGTACTGACACACTTTATGGAAAGTTGGAATGTGCAGTAAGGTTATCATTAATGAAGGCCGGGTTTAGGATTGCAACCACTTTTGGCTTAGAACTTGAACTAAAACAAATTTAATGTCATGATCAATACAGACGCACTCTAAACACCGTCCTCAAAAGGGTCAAGCACTAATCAAGACTTATTTAAAGGTTGATTGCCGTTTGTCACCAAATCTTAATATTTGTCCACAAACTTAAGTACCTACTAAAAGCATTATTGAATTTAGTTTCATATTGATATATCATAGATATGTCCTAGTATTACAATTAGCAAAAGAATGTCCGTGGGACTGACTTTGGAGTAAGAGGAGGGAAATTACTGATGAGCAATAAAGTGTCAAGACGCACGTTCCTAAGTTATACACTAATGGGAACTGGTGGGTTCATGGCCTCTGCAATGCTGATGCCGATGATTCGTTTCGCAATTGATCCCGTTCTGGCCAGTGCCGGCGGTTCCGACATGATTCCAACACCGCAAAAAGAAGCTGATCTTTCGGAAGTACCGGTTCGTGTAGACTATACAATCAAAGATCGACAAGATGCATGGTATACTTCTGACGAATCTAACACGGCTTGGGTCTACAAAGAAGGCGACAAAGTCATAGCACTTTCTCCGGTCTGTAAACACTTAGGGTGTACAGTAAACTGGGAAGGCGACGAGCATAAAAACGAATTTTTCTGCCCTTGTCACGCTGGACGTTATAAGAAAAATGGTGATAACATTCCAGGAACACCACCGCTTGGACCGCTTGATGAGTTTGAAGTAGACGTCATCGACGGATTTGTCTATCTTGGTGGAGTAATACCGAACACATTAGTCTAAAGGGTAAGGGGGTACGACCGCAGTGTTAAATAAAATTTATGATTGGGTGGATGAACGGTTAGATATCACACCAATTTGGCGAGATATCGCTGACCACGAAGTACCTGAGCACGTAAACCCTGCACATCATTTTTCTGCATTCATCTATTGTTTCGGAGGTTTGACGTTTTTCGTAACGGTTATCCAAATCTTGTCTGGTATGTTCCTGACAATGTATTACACACCGGATATTGAAAACGCATGGAAATCAGTTTTCTACCTTCAGAACGATGTTGCATTCGGTGAACTTGTGCGAGGGATGCACCACTGGGGAGCTTCGTTAGTTATCGTAATGATGTTCCTACATACTTTGCGTGTATTCTTTACAGGGTCTTATAAGAAGCCTCGTGAATTGAACTGGATCGTCGGCGTACTGATTTTTGGCGTCATGCTAGGTCTAGGTTTCACAGGATATCTATTACCTTGGGATATGAAGGCTCTATTTGCAACAAAAGTTGGGATTGAGATTGCCGCGTCAGTACCTTTCATCGGAGAACAGATTAAAATCCTTCTCGCGGGTGATTCCACGATTCTAGGTGCACAGACGTTAACGAGATTCTTCGCGATTCATGTATTTTTCCTACCGGCTGCTTTGCTTGGGTTGCTTGCAGCACACTTTATCATGATCAGAAGACAAGGTATTTCCGGACCACTATAAGAACCAATTTTTTGGTTAGGGTCATCTGAAATTTAAGAAGGAGGGAATAACATGCACCGCGGAAAAGGGATGAAATTTGTTGGGGATTCGCGCATCAAGGCTTCAGGCAAGATGTCGAATACACCAAAGGATTACTCAGAATATCCGGGTAAAACCGAAGCATTCTGGCCAAACTTTCTATTGAAAGAGTGGATGGTTGGATCGATTTTCTTAATCGGCTATCTGATCGTTACTCTTGCACACCCGTCACCGCTTGAGCGTCAAGCGGACCCGACGGATACAATGTATATACCGATACCAGACTGGTATTTCTTATTCATGTATCAGCTATTGAAATATGAATTCGCTTCCGGTCCTTATAACGTGATCGGTGCGATCGTAATTCCTGGTTTGGCATTTATGGCATTAATGCTTGTTCCTTTCATGGATACTACGAAAGAAAGACGTCCGTTTAAACGTCCGTTGCCAACAGGCTTCATGATTCTTTCATTCTTAGCTATTTTCTACTTGACTTGGGAATCAGTCGAAAACCACGACTGGGAAGCAGCAAAAGTTCAAGGTGCTATTGTGGACGAAGTTGAATATGATGAAACGGCAGAAGGGTATGAGATTTATCAGGGCTCTTCCTGTATTGGCTGTCACGGTGACTCCTTCCAAGGTGGACTGGGCTTACCGTTAACTAACACAGGTATGACACCTGAAGAAATCATCGAAATTGCTCATGATGGCCGAGGTTCAATGCCTGCTGGTACATGGGAAGGTTCAGATGAAGATCTTCAAGTACTTGCTGAATTTATAGCTGAGCTAGAAACGAAATAAGAAAAAAGAGTCAGGAAACTGACTCTTTTTTTCTATATATTTATCTATAACTAAACTATACATAAAAGTAGTATATTCCGATGGAAGTGGTGATGTTTTTGCGAATGTTATGGGCTCAAATTTGGATGATCCTTTCACATAAATCATTTTTATGGATTCTTCTTTTTATAAATATATTAGGTTCCGTCTACGGATATGATTGGTATATGTGGCAACTGGAAATCACGGAACCGAAATTTTGGATTTTCGTACCGGATAGTCCTACCGCTACTTTGTTCTTTTGTATTGCTATAATAGGCTGGCTACTTAATCGAAACTTCAAATTGATGGAAGCTCTTGCACTCATCACTTTAGTAAAGTATGGCTTATGGGCAGTCGTTATGAATTTGTTGACTCTCGTTGTAACGGGTTCAATTGGTTGGGTAGGCTGGATGTTGATAGGCTCGCATTTCGCGATGGCATTGCAAGGAATCTTGTACTTGCCAAAATATAAGTTCACAGCTTGGCATATTGCAATTGCCGCAATTTGGACACTTCATAATGACGTCATCGACTATATTTTCGGACAAATGCCGATTTACCATGACCTTACGCAATTTAGCCCTCAAATTGGCTATTTCACATTTTGGTTATCTATGGCTTGTATTGCTATTGCAATGTGGAATTATAAGTCAAGACGGGATTTACAGATGATGAAAGCGTAGTAAATAGTTGCAGTAAGACAGTAAACATTATAAAATTAAGGATAGAGAGAAAGGGGAGAACTAGACGTGTTCTGGATTTACTTTGGTATCATTTTATTGCTTCCTATCTATGCGCAATTTAAAGTGAAAAGCACATATAAAAAGTATTCAAAGATTCGTTCGACTTCTGGAATGACAGGTGCTCAAGTAGCGAGGCTCATTTTAGATCAAAATGGTTTACATGATGTAAAAGTAGTGGAAAGCCAAGGCTTCTTAACGGATCACTATAATCCATTGACCAAGATTGTGGCATTGTCCACAAGTAACTATCATGAATCATCTGTAGCAGGTACTGCGGTAGCGGCGCACGAAGTTGGCCACGCTATTCAAGACAAAGAAGCTTATTCATTCTTGCGTTTCCGCCACAGATTGGCGCCCGTCGCAAGTATAACTTCTAACGCATCATGGGTATTTATCATGATCGGGATTATCTTCTCTAGCATGAATTCTTTGCTAGGTATCGGAATCTTGTTGATGGCAGTTGGAGTACTATTCCAAATTGTTACATTGCCAGTAGAATTTAATGCATCATCACGTGCGATGGATCAAATCGTTCAACTTGGTATCATCCGTAATGATGAAGAACCACAGGCGAAAAAAGTATTGAGTGCGGCCGCTATGACATATGTTGCTGCAACTGCAGTAGCTGTACTTGAGCTAGTGCGTTTGATTTCAATCTTTTTAAACCGCGACTAATAAATAGGGAAAATCCTTCTGCTAAAATAGCAGAAGGATTTTTTTAATCACCGATTGGCCGTTTTTGTTCATCCAATGTAAATCCTTCCCCCATTACATCATGTACTTCCATCATGGAGACGAATGCTTCGGGATCTACAGAAGTGATGAGATTTTTTAATCGAATCATTTCATTTTTACCGACTACGCAATAGAGGATTTCACGATTTTCTTTTGAAAAATGGCCATAACCTTTGAACACGGTTACGCCTCTCTCCATGGAATCTGATATTTTACTGGCGATCTCATCCGGGAAGTTCGTTACAATGAATGCACCTCTCGCAGAGTACGCCCCTTCTTGAACGAAATCAATGACGCGTGCTCCAACGAAGAGCGCAACCAATGTATACATCATTGAGCGATAATCTAAATAGACAGCCCAAGATAATAAAATGATAGCGGCGTCAAAAACAAACATCGTTTTGCCCATCGTAATTCCATATTTCTTATGCACGAGTCTCGCTATGATATCGGAGCCGCCTGTTGTCCCACCGCTTCTAAATATAACACCTAGTCCCACACCGATGAAGACGCCAGCAAAGAGCGCGACTAGGAACAAATCGCCTTCCATATGAATATTCACTTGATACTTCATAAACACTTTAATGAAAACCGACACTGCCACTGTACCGATGATGGTATAGATGAAAGAACGTCTGCCAAGCATTTTCCAGCCTATTAAAAACATAGGGATATTCAGCAATAAATTCATCAAAGCAGGGTCCCAATTGAAAGCAAACAGCAGGATTAACGTAATTCCCGTAAATCCACCTTCTGCCAGTTCATGCTGAATCGTAAAGTTCACAAGTCCAAAACTAAATAGCGCTGCACCTAAAATAATCATTAAAATATTCCGTATGCGAATTCCAGCGAACAAACACAACACTCCCCCTACTAATCGGTTTTTTATGTAATCGAGCTCTTGTCCTATGTACGCGCTTATTATCATTCGATAAAACGTGCAATATACATAGTATGTGCTAAATATTATATTTTGACAATAGCCGGAAGAATGCATACGATAGGAAGGGGAGTGATTGTGATGACTAAAACGATGGAACAATTACAACAAGATGTTGATACATACATAACCGGTTTTAAAGAAGGATACTTTCCCCCGATGGAACTCATCGCACGGCTGACAGAAGAGTTAGGGGAATTATCCCGTGAAGTACAGGATCGCTACGGTATGAAGAAGAAAAAATCTACTGAAGCCGTCCGAACGTTGGAGGAAGAAACAGGCGATTTATTATTCGTCTTAATTTGTTTTGCTAACTCACAACAAATCGATTTATCTGAAGCGCTTGATACCGTATTGACAAAGTTCAATACAAGAGATAAAGACCGCTGGACAAAAAAGGAGGAAAAGAATGATGATTAAATTAGCGATAGCAGGTGCACGTGGAAGAATGGGTGGGACTGCTATAGTAGCAGGAACGGAAGCTGCAGATATTGAAATCGTGGCGGTACTTGATTATAAACATGACGGGGAATATTTACATAATGGAACAGTAACTGATACCAAGGACGGAATACCGATTTATACATCGCTTGAAGCGTTGCATGCCGCACACCATCCTGATGTATTACTCGATGTCACGGACCCCGATGCAGTATTTGCTAACGCAAGTCAAGCCTTGTCACTAGGCATGGATGTAGTAATCGGGACATCTGGTTTGACTCCCGAAATGCTCACAGATTTAGAGAACCTTTCCAATGAACAGCAAAAAAGCTGTATCATTGCACCAAATTTTTCGATTGGCGCTGTCCTCATGATGAAATTTGCTCAACAAGCCGCTCGTTACTTGGGAGACGTTGAAATACTTGAAATGCACCATGATCGGAAATTGGATGCACCGTCCGGAACAGCTGTTAAAACGGCTGAGATGATCCGTGAAGTACGTGCAGCTCACATCCAAGGTCACCCAGAAGAACAAGAGAAGCTTAAAGGTGCACGCGGTGCAGATATAGAAGGAATGAAGATTCACAGTATTCGTTTACCTGGATTACTCGCACATCAGGAAGTACTACTTGGTGGTGAGGGGGAGTTGCTCAAGATCCGTCACGATTCATTCGACCGGAAGTCCTTTATGCCGGGTATATTACTATCGATTCGTGAATCTGTTTCTACTCCGCGATTTATTTACGGGCTTGAAAATATTATAGATTAAACTTTTGCAGTGAGGCGGTTAACATATGCAACAAAGAAAATTAAAAGTAGGTGTCATTTGTTACCCATCGCTTGGAGGTTCAGGTGTAGTAGCGACGGAGTTAGGACTTAAAATGGCGGCCAAAGGTCATGAGATGCACTATATTACATCGAGTAGACCTTTTCGATTTTTAGATATCCACCCGAATATCCAGTTTCATGAAGTGACGATTGAAGGGTATGCAGTTTTTAAGTATCCGCCGTACGACATTGCCCTTGCCAATCGCATAGCGCAAGTCATCGAATCAGAACAGCTGGATTTGCTACACGTTCACTACGCCGTGCCACACGCAATCTCCGCTATTTTGGCGAAAGATATGGCGCAATCATCTATTGGCATCATCACGACCCTACATGGCACCGATGTGACAATTCTTGGTCACGACCCTGCATTAAAAAATACTTTGTCTTACGGTATCAATAAGTCCGATCGTGTGACAGCTGTATCCCGTTCATTACGCAATGAAACGATCGAGTTGTTGCAACCGACGACAGAAATTCGAACAATTTATAATTTCATTGATGAAGAAAAGTATTATCCACGTGAAGTGGGACATCTTCGGGAAGAACTTGGCATTGCGTCGGATGAAAAAGTCCTAATCCATATATCTAATTTCCGTAAAGTGAAGCGTATTCCCGATATTATCGAAAGCTTCCGATTGATTAATAAGCAGCATAAAGCGAAATTATTATTAGTTGGTGAAGGCCCAGAAAAATTCGCTTTGGAAGAGTTTGTTACTACTCACGGGTTGCAAGAAGATATTTACTTCTTAGGAAAGCGTAACGATCTGCCCGAATTATTATCAATCAGTGATGTGATGTTGTTACTTTCCGAGAAAGAAGCATTCGGTCTCGTGCTGCTTGAAGCTTTTGCTTGTGGTGTGCCAGCTATAGCAAATGCGATCGGTGGAATTCCAGAAGTTGTTCAAGACGGCGTTAATGGATTTTTAGTAGAACTAGGTGATGTACAAGCCGTCGCCGATCATGTGACACAGTTACTAAGTGATCCCGATTTGCATCAACACATGAAAAGCAATGCTATACGTACCGTACAGGAAGAATTCAGTTCCGAATCGATTGTAGCGCAATATGAAGAATTATATTATGAAGTGGCGGCGATGAAATGACAACTTCTTTCGGTTCAGCAGCAAGTCGGCAAGTAGTTAGGGAATTGCAAGCAGCGGGTTATGAAGCCGTCTTTGTCGGCGGTGCAGTTCGTGATGCCGAGCTTGGTAAAAAGCCGCTAGATATTGACATTACAACTTCCGCAACACCGTCTCAAGTCAAAGAAGTGTTTAGACGGACAATTGATGTTGGTATTGAACACGGTACGATCCTTGTGCTGATGCATGGAGAGCCGATTGAAGTGACGACATACCGTACAGAAGCTACAACTAGCGATGCTTGTTATCCAGTCTATGTAGCATCATTACGAGAAGATTTGCAACACCGTGACTTTACGATCAATGCACTCGCTATGACGGTAGACGGGGAACTCATTGATTTATTTGATGGACTCGAGGATATACAGCGAAAAGTCATCCGTGCTGTTGGGAAGCCTGAAGAACGCTTTCAAGAAGATCCGTTACGAATTTTCCGTGCCTTGCGCTTTTCATCTGTCTTGGATTTTGATATAGAAATGGAAACATTGCATTCGATGAGGACGCTGCTTCCTTCATTGCATCATGTGGCGATTGAACGGATCAAAACAGAGATGGATAAACTGTTTCAAGGACAGAACCCTTCACGAGCTTTTCATTACGGACGTGAAATTAAATTGCCCGAACAGTTTCCTGAGTTATTTGCAGCGTTTGAATCGCTAGATCGCTATACACCATTTCTTCACGCGCGCCATGGCTTTGCTGCAATGCTTGTAATAACGGACACACCCGCAACAGAACTGGCTCGGCTCTTCAAATTATCTAATGAGGAAAAACGCTTCTTGAAACAATGTGAAGAAGCATATGCTATACGCAAGCATCGAGCGTTTGATTCGTGGGATTTCTATATTTATCCAACTGACATACTAGAAGTAGTGGGGAAAATCTTTAACGCAAATCATGAAGATTATGATACAAGCAAAGAGCAAATTGAACAGTATAAAAAACAATTACCGATTCTGCAACGCACAGACCTGTCTTTCACTGGCAAGGATTTGTTAAAATGGTCAGGAAAAAGTGCTGGCAAATGGACAAGTGATTGGATCATGAAAATTGAACGAGCAGTTGTCTACGGACACATTAAAAATGACGCACTGGCGATAAAGGAATGGTTTATCAATGAAATCTCCCGTGAAAAGTGAATTATTGAAACGATTATTTGCCGCACAAGGCGAGCCGATATCGGGTCAAGATATTGCCGATGAATTCGGTCTTTCGCGCACTGCAATCTGGAAATATATTAAAGAACTTGAAGAAGAGGGCTATGAAATCGGGTCACAGCGTAAAAAAGGCTATTATTTAATCGAAGCACCCGATTTGGTCAACAAAGGGAACATCACCGAGTATTTAACGACAGAACGCTATGGTCGGACTATTAAATATTTCACAACTGTGCCCACTACGCAGACAATAGCTCATGAAGATGCGCAAAATGGTGCGGAAGATGGCACATTGATTATTGCGGAAGAACAGACAGCTGGTAAAGGACGTTTAGCGAGACCATGGACATCTAAGGCCAATCGAGGTGTTTGGATGAGTTTGATCATTCGCCCTGACTTGGCGCCTCAATATGCGCCGCAACTGACATTGGTTGCAGCGGTCGCAATTGTTCGTGCAATTGAAGAAGTAGCGGATATTCAACCAGTTATTAAGTGGCCGAACGATATTTTAATCAATGGCAAAAAAGTCACAGGTATTCTGACAGAGCTTCAGTCAGATCCCGACCGTGTCAAAGCAATTATTTTAGGAATGGGTATTAACGCTAACCAGCAACAGTCTGATTTTCCTGAAGAACTGCAAATGATTGCGACTTCATTACGTATTGAAAAAGGGGAAATGATTGACCGTGCACAATTAGTGGCAGCCATTCTTAAGTATCTTGAGCAATATACAGACTTATATGTTGAAAAAGGATTTGCGCCGATTAAAATTTTATGGGAGAGCTATGCTGCGATAACGGGTAAGAAAATCAAAGCGAGTATGGTCCATGAAACAGTTGAAGGTATTGCACTGGGTATTTCCCATGATGGCATGCTGGAACTACGACTTGCAGATGGCACGGTCCGTGGTATTTATTCCGCAGATATTGAAGTTAAGAATTAAAACTATACAGGTTCTTACAGTTTTGATATAGTGTACGCATAGGGCGGTATCAATTTTAGAGCTGCACCTGTTTGGCAAATGAATTATATAAGAAATCTGCCTTGATCTATTTAGACAGGGACGGAGGAAGCAAAATCAAACGCTTACGCAACCCTTCTGTCCAAATTTGGATCAGTAGGGTTTTATTTTGGTTTTTTTGCCTACCAAACGCCTGCTGAAATCAGACGTAAAGGAGAAGATGAACAATGAAAACCACAACAGATTTTTCCAAAATGAAAGCGAACGGTGAAAAAATTAGTATGTTGACGGCATATGATTATCCGACAGCACAAATTGCAGAACAGGTGGAGATTGATGTACTTCTTGTCGGGGATTCCCTTGGCATGGTCGTGCTTGGCTATGATTCGACAGCACATGTAACGCTGGACGAAATGAGTCACCACGGTAAAGCGGTTCGACGAGGTGCAAAAAATACATTCGTTATTGTAGATATGCCATTTGGTACGTATCACGGATCTGCTGACACAACGTTACAGAATGCTTTACGTTTATTCCAGGAAACTTCTGCGAATGCACTGAAAGTAGAAGGAAGCGGTGCAGTCATCGATAAAATCAAGTTGTTGACGACAGCTGGCATACCAGTATGTGCGCACTTAGGATTGCTTCCGCAGTCTGCTGGAGTCAGTGGCGGATACAAAGTACAAGGGAAAACGGCAGCTGCAGCTAAACAGCTAATTGAAGATGCCAAAGCTTGTGAAGAAGCGGGTGCGTTCATGATTGTACTGGAATGTATTCCTTTCCAATTAGCGAAAGAAGTTGCGCAGGCAGTATCAGTTCCTATCATTGGAATCGGCGCGGGTGCTGAAGCAGATGGGCAAGTACTGGTATTCCATGACATGGTGCGCTACGGCAACCACAAACTACCAAAGTTCGTTGAAAGTTACGCAGAAGTCGGTAAAGATATCGAAGGTGCGATGAAATTATATAATCTAGCAGTTAAGGACGGTTCATTCCCTTCTGAAAGCCATCGTTTTACAATGAAAGAAGAAGAACTTGAAGCATTATACGGAGGCAAAACACTATGAATACTAGTGCCACCATGCAAATTGTCCGCTCCATTGCGGAGTTGCAAAACATTCTGAATCCAAGAAAACGTGAAGGGCGCACAGTAGGTTTCGTACCGACAATGGGCTTCCTTCATGAAGGTCATATGGAATTAGTCGAAGAAGCTAGAAGAGACCATGATATTGTCGTCATGAGTATTTTCGTTAATCCTGCTCAGTTCGGGCCGGGAGAAGATTATGAAGCCTATCCACGCGATGAGCAACATGACGCGGAACTGGCTTCTACAGCAGGTGTCGACTATTTATTTATTCCTTCTGTTGAAGAAATGTATCCTCGTAAGAGTGGGATCAGTATTTTGCCTGGTGAACAAGCTTCGCGTCTTTGCGGAGCTTCAAGACCAGGACATTTCGACGGAGTGTTGAAAGTACTATTAAAGTTATTTAGCATCGTGGATCCAGATGAATCTTATTTTGGGATGAAGGATGCGCAGCAACTAGCGATTATCGAAACATTTGTACGTGATTTCAATCTTCGCACATCAATTGCACGTGTACCTACTGTGCGTGAAAATGACGGACTTGCGAAAAGTTCTCGTAATGTTCGTTTGCTTGAACATGAACGAAATGAAGCGAGTGCAATCTACCGTGCACTGTGTCAGGGGAAACGCAGTTATTATGAAGGCGTTCCGCTGCAAGAAGTAGTGAAGATTGTGCGTAAAGCAATTGAAGAAGAAACATCCGGTACGATTGATTATGTTGAAGCACTTGCCTATCCCTCTCTAGAAGAGAATATCAATGATATGGAAGAAGTGATCTTGGCCGCAGCGGTCCAATTTACTTCCGCAAGATTGATAGATAATATTATTATGTCAACTATAAAGGATGAGAAAAATGTTTAGAATGATGATGAATGGAAAATTACATCGTGCTACTGTTACGGAAGCTAATTTGAATTACGTAGGCAGCATTACAATCGATGGAGCATTATTAGAGGCTGCGGGTATGTTGCCGAATGAGAAGGTACAAATCGTCAATAATAACAATGGTGCGCGCTTCGAGACATATATTATCGAAGGAGAGCCAGGAAGTGGTGTGATTTGTGTCAATGGAGCTGCAGCGCGTCTTGTGCAGCCGGGCGACATTGTGATCATTCTTTCTTATGCGTATGTGTCCGACGAAGAGGCACGTACGCATCAACCGACTGTGCTGATTATGGATGAACAGAATCGTGTGAAGGAAGTAATCACCGAAAAGCCAGGCGTCGCGATATTCTAAAAAGTATTGAACCCCCATTTGAGAGTTATTCGAATGGGGGTTTCATTTGTAGAATAAGTAAGTAGGAAGAGGTAGCAATGTCGATCTGCTTTCCAGGCTGGAGCTACAATCCCGAACCACTACCTAAATATCCCTTTCAATTTGTTTGGTATGATGGGTTTCTTTTATGACCACATGCAAGACGTGAGTCGCCGTGGTAAATGTGATACAATTTGCATTAGAAACCAAATAGGAAGTTGATGATGGTATGTCTACAAGCAAATATGCAGTTGTCGATTTGGAAACGACTGGTCATTCACCTTTAAATGGAGATCGGATCATTCAAATTGCCATTGTATTTATTGAAAACAATAAAATAACAGATACATATATGCGTTACGTACATCCCCAGCGCCCGATTCCACCTTTCATTCACCAGCTGACATCCATTGGTGATGAAGAGTTGAAGGATGCTGCCCCTTTTGAGAAGATTGCTGAAGAAGTGGCTGATTTGCTTACGGGATGTATTTTTGTCGCGCACAATACAGACTTTGATGTATCATTTCTACAAAAAGAATTGGTTCGTTGCGGTATGGCAAAATGGCATGGTAAGACGATCGATACGGTAGAACTAGCGAAGATTATGTATCCTACTTTACCTGGCTATCGTCTGCAAGATATTGCTGAATCATTAAATATTTCATTGAAGCAAGCACATCGGGCAGATGATGATGCAGAAGCGACAGCGTTGTTTTTATTGAAGGCTATTGAGAAAATCAAAACGTTGCCTAAAGAGACGCTGAATCGTATGCATGAGCGTTCATTTGCAATGAAATCGGATGTGTCGACATTATTTTATGAAGCGCTTAAGCATGTACGTGGAAAAGACACGTCCAGTGACTATGCACTATTTCGTGGGATCCCCTATTTGCAATCTAAACCAACCACTACATCGTGGCCACAGCCAATAGAATTTCCTGTCGACAATATGGCGAAAGAACGAGTCATGCAGAAAATTCATCCGTCTTATCATGTTAGGGAAAGTCAAGCACACTTGATGGATTTGACATGGCAAGCTTTTGTTGAAAAGAAGCAAATCGCAGTGGAGATTCCAACGGGTGTTGGTAAGACGATTGGCTACTTAGTGCCTGCTTTGATTCGCGCCTATGAAACGAAACAGCCGGTTGTCATTAGTACGTATACGAATCACTTAGTCGACACACTCGCTGAAGAAGTCCAGAAGCTTGAAAAGGCTTTGCAAATGACGATTCCCACGACTGTTGTTAAAGGTATGGCGAATTATATTTCAGTTGGGAAATTTGAAGAACTTTTGCATTTTAACGATGAGGTTTATGATGATTCCATCACAATTATGCAGTTATTGGTCTGGTTAACGGAAACGACGACTGGCGATTTAGATGAAGTCAATGTATCAGGTGGCGGTCAACTGTTTATCGACCGTATTCGTAAGCGTTCAATGCGGGTAAAGAAAGACGAGCGGGTGGCGGATTTTTATACGCATACATTAAAAAACTGTCAGCAGTCGATGGTGATCTTGACGAATCATTCCATGCTGGTGAATGACCAGCAACGTTATGATCCATTATTCCATTCCATCAGTGGATTGGTGATTGATGAGGCTCATCAAATGAACCAAGCGGCAATTCGGACGCATCAACAAGTATTTTCTTATACGAAATGGAAGTATGTAATGAGTCAGTTGAACGGTTTAGCTAGCTGCCAACTATTGTTTGATATTCAGGATATCTTAAAGCGATTTCATTTCAATCATAAAACGTCTACTGAACGTCTTCAATATTCATTCAATGAATTCATGTTGGCATTTGACGAGTCGATGCTTATACTAGCGAACTCCAATTCAACGAACGACAATAAGTCGACAACGAGAACTGTGAAGCCATTATCCAAACGTTTGCGGACGAATGAAATCTTCGACAAAGTGTTGCGTAAGATGAATGAATATATAAGTGTGACCGAAAACTATGCAATGCCCATCCAAAACTTGTCGAATGAATTGACTTTACATGAGCAAGCAGCACTAAGTGAATGGTTTTATTGGATCAATGAAATGAAAATCAAAGCGGGCGAGTGGATAGAATTATTTTTGGAGCAACCAAACAGAAGCACTACCATTTGGATGGAGAAAGACAGCCGAAGTTTACCTGGCAGTTTACAAATTAAAAAAAGTCCAGTAAATGGTTCAGAAGTGATCCGTAATTTTATTGATACGTTTGAAGGCGAAACGGGCATCGTCTGGACGTCCGGAACATTAACGGCGGGACAACAGGACCGTTTTGTGCTAGACCAGGCAGGATTGCCTTCTAGCGTGCCGCTTTATACATTTGAGGCTCCAGCCAACTTCTATGAAGGTGCGCATACATTGATTGTGGAAGATATGCCGGATATTCAGCAAGTTTCAAATGATGAGTACATCGAAGCGGTAGCAGATGCATTGATCCAAACGGCCGTTGCGATTGAAGGACGCGTATTTGCCTTGTTCTTATCTCATGATATGTTGAAGAAGACATATCAAACGGTACTTGACAGCGAGTCATTACAAGAGGAATACATGCTGATCGCACAAGGTGTCAGCTCGGGAAGCCGTCATAAGTTGCTGAAGACGTTTAAGCAGCAAAAGAAAGCTGTATTATTCGGTACGACAAGCTTTTGGGAAGGTGTGGATGTGCCGGGTGAACAATTAACTGCGGTGGTCATCGTTCGTTTACCGTTTACTTCACCTGAGGAGCCATTATTTAAGGCTCGGTCAGAAGCTTTAGTTGCGGAGCATAAAAATGCATTCACCCATCTTGGTTTACCCGAAGCCATACTGCGTTTCAGACAGGGGTTCGGCAGATTGATTCGTTCAACCGATGAACAAGGATTCTTTATCATATTGGACCGACGCATTGATACTAAATCCTACGGCCAATCCTTTTTACAAGCTTTACCTAAATCATTAGTGAAAAAAGTATCTTTGGAAGGTCTAGTTAACGAGATCGAAAATTGTTATAATGAGTGATGTACAAAAAGAAAGCAGGTTAGAAAATGAATCGAAAAAAATCTGCGGTTCATTCGATAGGGAGTGACACTTATGCTCAACTGGATTAAGTTTCTATTCCTATTTTTACTCGCGCTCGGGTTCACGATTACTATAGTCGTTTTCTATCAAGCGGAAAAACCGTTTACTACATCTGAAAACAGAGCGAAAGAAGCCATATTGGCAAATAACGTTCTTGAAAAAGTAGATAAGATGGATCATTTTCATGGTAAAACGTCATGGATTACCGTTTATGGTACAGATAAAAATAATCATGAAAAAATTATCTTCGTGGAAGAAAAGACGACAAAGATTCTGAAAGCTGTATCAATCAAAGATGGTATTACAAAGCGGAAAGCCAAAGACATCATACAAAAAGAGGAGAACGTCGAAAAAGTCCTCAACGCCTCATTGGGTTTGGAAAATGACACCCCGTTTTGGGAAGTCAGTTATCTCGATAACGAGGATTTCTTACACTACGCGTATCTGAATTTTGCAGATGGAAAATGGTTAAAGCGAATATCAAAGTTATAGAGAAAAATGGGATTAGGACAAAAGGAGAGCGGTCAATTTGAGAAAGCAATTAGCGTCCAGAGTAAGTACTTTATCACCATCTACAACATTAGCGATTACAGCAAAGGCGAAAGAAATGAAGGCAGCGGGCATCGATGTGATCGGACTTGGAGCTGGCGAACCGGATTATAATACGCCTCAAAACATTTTGGAAGCAGCATACCAATCAATGAAGGATGGTAAGACGAAATATACTCCAGCTGGTGGTCTCCCACAATTAAAGGATGCCATAATTGACAAATTGAAAAGAGACCAAGGATTGACTTATACGCGCAAGGAAGTGTTAGTCGGTATTGGAGCGAAGCATGTACTCTATACACTTTTCCAAGTGTTGCTTAATAAAGGCGACGAAGTCATCATACCTTCGCCATTCTGGGTGAGTTATCCTGAACAAGTGAAGCTTGCAGAAGGCACACCGGTGTTCGTTGAAGGAACAGCAGCTGAGCAGTTCAAAGTATCAGCCAAGCAAATCCGTGATGCTATCACGGATCAAACAAAAGCGATTATCATCAACTCACCAGGTAATCCAACAGGTATGATTTATTCAAAAGAAGAACTCACAGCGATTGCGGAAGTTTGCCGTGAAAAAGATGTGTGGATCATTTCAGATGAAATTTATGAGAAGCTTGTTTATGATGATAAAGAGCATGTATCGATCGCACAGCTTTCAGAAGATGCAAAAGATCGTACATTCATTATTAATGGTGTATCGAAATCCCATTCAATGACAGGCTGGAGAATAGGATATATCGCGGGTAATGAAGAAGTGGTAAGCGCGATGACGAATCTTGCAAGCCATTCTACATCCAATCCGACGACGACTTCGCAATACGCAGCAATTGAGGCATATAACGGACCGCAAGACACTGTAGAAGTCATGCGAAAAGATTTTGAATCCCGCTTGAATCAAGCGTACCCTAAACTTTCTGCTATACCAGGTTTCCATGTATTGAAGCCACAAGGCGCATTCTATTTATTGCCTGATGTACAGGAAGCAGTAAAGAAAACGGGCTATGCAAACGTAGATGACTTTGCACAAGCATTATTGACAGAAGCTAAAGTGGCTGTCATCCCAGGCATAGGATTCGGTTCTGATACGACGATCCGTCTTTCCTATGCCACATCAATCGATCTGTTGGAAGAAGGAATTACACGTATTGATAAGTTTGTAAGAGATCATTGGAAAGCGTAAAACAGAAGCGACAAACACGTTGCTGATGAGAGGAAGTTTCAAATATGCAGCAAGATGAACGGCTGAAAATTTGGATGGAGCAGGGAAATGTTTCTATTTCCCAGCTCTTTTTTCAGCATTATAAACAATTGTTGATTTCGGATAGTGACGCCATGGTATTATTGCATTTGATCGCATTTCAAGGAGCGGGGAACTATTTCCCAACGCCTACCGATATTGCGAATCGTATGCAACTGCAAGAGAAAGATGTAACGAATTGCTTACAAAGAATGATGCAAAAAGGATTGTTTTCAATTGAACAAAGTACCGATGAAAATAAAGTATTGCATGAAAAATTTTCATTTTATCCTTTATGGAAACGATTGATAGAAGAAGTCGAAAAACAAGCGGTGGAAACAGAAGAAGAAGTGATCAAGCAGGAAGAGGGAGAAATTTTCTCTTTGTTTGAGCAGGAATTCGGCCGCTTCTTATCCCCTATGGAATTTGAAACCATCGGTATGTGGATTGACAAAGATGGTCATTCAACAGAAATCATTCGGGCAGCATTAAGAGAAGCAGTACTGGCGCAAAAAATGAGTTTGCGCTATATTGACCGAATTCTATTTGAATGGAAAAAGAAAAATGTTAAAACCATGCGTGATGTAGAAAAGCAGACTAAAGCGTTTCGTCCAACAACTGTAGCCACAACACCGCAAGTGAAAACTGCGATTAAAGATGTGCCTTTCTACAATTGGCTCGAAGAACGGGAGTAGGTGAAACGATGCTGACAAAAACACAATGGCAAACATGCCTGCAAACGTTCGAAGAGATGTTTCCTGAAGCTCATTGTGAACTCGTTCATAAAAACGCGTTTGAATTGTTAATTGCGACGCTTTTATCTGCACAATGTACGGACGTATTAGTTAACCGTGTGACGGCAGAGCTGTTTAAAAAATATGAGACTCCGGAAGATTATCTTGCCGTACCGATTGAGGAATTACAGCAAGATATACGTTCGATTGGTTTATTCCGTAATAAATCAAAAAATATCCAAGCGCTTAGCCTTCGGTTGATAGAAGAGTTCGGTGGGGAAGTACCCCCTAATCGAGATATCATGATGACGTTACCAGGTGTAGGTAGGAAAACGGCCAACGTCGTCGTGTCGAATGCGTTCGGTGTGCCGGCACTAGCTGTTGATACACATGTCGAACGTGTAGCAAAAAGATTGGGTATGAATCGCTGGAAAGATCGCCCGATTGATGTAGAAGAAAAAATCATGCGTTGGACGCCGATGGAACTATGGACACAGACTCATCATCAAGTGATTTTCTTTGGTCGCTATCATTGCAAAGCGCAAAATCCCAACTGTCCAGAATGTCCATTATTGGATTTATGCCGCGAAGGACGAAAAAGGATGAAATCCAAATGACATATGAACTATTTAAGAAAAACGTGCAACAAGTACTCGATCTATGGCAACAGCAAAAGCCTGAATTAGAAAAGACATATGCTGTAAATGATACGCGTAAAATGGAATTAATACAGCCGGCTATCGATCAGCTAGAGTGGCTAATTGAGCAAAGTGAACAAGTAGAGAACCCACATACTGGAAAAATGCACTACGCACTTGCGCCAAATAATTACGACGAACGGATCGAGTTCATCAAACTTCAAAAAAGCAGCCATTATGCATTAATTCAACTGACTATGCTATATGATGAGATGAAAAAGAAAGCAGCGCGATTACGCGTTCAACAATAAATAAAAGAGCGATTCCACACGTAATTGTGTGGAATCGCTCTTTTTTAATTAGTAGAGGAGTCAGATGATGTATCACCGGCATCGCTAGGGTTTTGACCTTGTCCTGGATTTCCCTGATTTCCCTGATTGCCTTGGTTCCCTGGATTCCCTTGATTTCCTTGACCTTGGTTAGTTTGACCTTGTCCTTGACCTTGACCTTGATTTTGGTCTTGGTTGTTCTGATCGTTAGGTGGGGTATTGCCATCTTGATTGGTCGAACCGTCTGGATCCGATTGATTTGGATTTTCATTCTCGGAATCATTGTCGTTACTTGGGTCGTTGTCTGACTGATCATCTTCATTATTGTTTTGATCATTATTATTTTCATCAGGCTCAACGATTGGTTCGTCTTCAATGACGGGTTCATCAGCGCCTTTTATCGAAAGGGAAGCTGTAGCCGATCCACTTGTATAACCACCCATATTGGCACTGACATGGAATGTGTAGTTCTTACCGTATTCCACACCAGAGTAAGTCGTTTGTTTATCGGAAGTCGTCGTGATACTTTGTGCTCCACCACCATCAACAGAAACACTGACGTTGAATGTAGGACTTCCTAGACTGCTGTATTTATTCGGCACATCATAATTCCATTGTAATTGAATCGTATTGGAATTCGCATCGAATTGTGCGGTTAATCCATCTGGACTCGGAATTGAAACCTTTTCAGGAATTGATGCTTTTTTAGGTAACGTGCCTCTGACGAATAATTCAGTACTGATGAGATTACGAGAAGTGAAAGAACTAGCAAGCATAATAGGATCGCTGCCTTTGACAATCGAAGCTTCTTCGACTGAGTCCGGTTGACTAAACGTGCCAGGGTCTTTTGCGATACTGCTCATGACATCTCTGAATAAATTTTGTGGTACGTAACGTCCGTGATCATAGGTTTTAATCGGTGAGAAATCTCCGTACCCGCCCCATGTAGAAATGGTGTACTCAGTTGTATAGCCTGTAAACCACGTATCAGGTACATAATGACTTTCCATATTATCTTTCTTCATTCTTTCAGCGGGATAATTGGTTGTACCTGTCTTTCCAGCAATGTCCATATTGCTGATATTCGCTCGTGTTCCTGTCGCTCCATATTCGGTAAGGACGTCACGTAATACATCTGTAATCATGTATGCGGTGGAATCTTTCATTGCGGTTACAGGATCCGGACGTAAATTCTTTTCCGTCTTGCCGTCACGCAATATAAGCTTATTTACAGTATGGGGTTTGGTGTAAATACCGCCATTACCGAAAGCGGCATATGCGCCTGCCATTTGAACGGTAGAGAATTCATCTCCACCACCAAGTGCATTGGATGAATCTATATTTTTATACGTAAAGCCAAGTTTATTAGCAAAGGCTTCTGCTTTTTTCGGTCCTACTTTTTCAAACGTCTTGACTGCGGGTATGTTTCTGGACCAATACAGTGCTTGACGCATAGTCAATGTACCGAGGAATTTACCATCTGCGTTACCGATGGCTGTACCTGAACCTTTATAGCTGTAAGGTTCATCTACCACCTTTTGACCTGTAGACCAATCTAATTCTTCAATTGCTGGACCATACGATAAAATCGGCTTAATACTAGAACCGGGTGCACGTTTGACTTCAGCAAAATTCAAGTTTCGCCCCGAATAATTCCGTCCGCCGCCAATAGCCACGATGGCACTTGTTTTCGTGTCGAGCACCGTCATACCGGCTTCCATTTCATCTGATTCATAATAGCTTGGATCATTGATTGCGGCTTCTACTGTTTCTTGTACTTTCGGATCTAGAGCAGTTTGTACGGTGATTCCTTCAGATAGAAGGTCGGTAAAACCAGCTGCTTCGATTTCATCCAGCACAGCATCTACATAAGCTGGGTATTTACCGAATACTTCACGATCTTCTTCCGCCAGTAGAGTGGAAGTGACTGGTACTTTTTTCGCTTCATTCATTTCAGCAGTCGTGATTTTGCCGTGACGCTCCATTAGTGATAGAACAATATTCCGGCGCTTTTCTGCACGTTCCGGGTTTTTAAATGGATTAAAGCCGTTTGGAGATTGTGGCATACCGGCTAGCATGGCCATTTCAGGTAAATCCAGTTCGCTTACTTTTTTTCCGTAGAAATAAGTTGCGCCTGTCCCGATGCCGTAGCGAGTACCTGACATGAGAACTTTATTGAAGTACATCTCGAAAATTTCTTCTTTTGTATATTCTTTTTCTAGTTTATAGGCAAGCCAAGCTTCCTGTGCTTTACGCTTCAATGTTTTTTCGTTCTTCAGAAACGAGTTTTTAATAACTTGCTGTGTTAATGTCGAAGCACCTTGTGATCCAAACCCACTACGGAAATTGGCGATCACGGCTCCTCCAAGACGATAAAAGTCAATCCCACCATGCTTGAAGAAACGAATGTCTTCTGTAGCTAGAATGGCATCTTTCATTTGTTCAGGGATTTCCTTATACGGTACGAATTCTCGTTTCTCTGCACCGAACTTCATGAACACATCGCCGTCTTTTGTCACGAAGTTAGAGGTAAGTGGATCTTTCAACAGCTCTTCGTCCAAGTCAGGTGCTGTACTTGCATAATAAGCAAATAATGAAGCCCCGCCAACTAGTACTAAGAGGAAAAGCGTTGCAATAGCTAAAAGGATTTTCTTCCATAATTGAGTAGGAAGCTTTTTCTGTGGACGCTTTGGTTTCTCCGTCACTTGTTTCTTTCTTCTTGCTGTTCTCGAGTTTATGTTATCACTCATAATATTTCCTGCCTTTCGCTTTCATTAATCTATCTTGCGCTTGATCCAATCCTTTACAGCTTGTATATAATCTAGCCGAGGGTGAAAACCGGTATTGATTTCGATGGATCGTTGTTCTATTTCAGATAATGTAATGGACTTTCGTCCGCCATCTTCCATGCGTTGCCACAAAGGATAAAATTCCTCGAATGGCAATAAGAAATATCGATCCAACAATGTGAAATTGACAATAAAAAAAGCAAGTCCGGATTGGTCGATTACTTGCTTCATATGCTGTACTTGATGCAAATGAATATTTTGCAGTGGCAATGAAGTTTTATTTTTCGTTTCCTTTGCTTCAAAGTCCACATAATATCCATTCCATACACCATTATAGTCAGTTGTCGAAGGTGTACGGAAATACGCTTCAGTGATCACTGCAGCGCTTCTTGCAGGATAGCGGACATTGACGATTTGTATGGGTACCGGCTTTTTATGGATGACGGCTAGACCATGCGCCAAATAGTATTCGTTTGTGTCGTTCAGTTCGTCTTCTAATGATTTACCCCGATTACTGAAGGAGTAGTCATAGGTTTTCTTTTTCGTAGAAGACACGGAAGGATTGAACTTTTTTCCGTTCGGATAACGTATCGCCAATGTGACCACCTCGTACTCTACATCATATCATACCGACTATTAGACGAGTTACCAAAAAGAAAGTTTCCATCGAGTTGAAAGTAGTCGAATTGGTGACGGCTTGGAATGTTTGTTCGTAGAAAGTGGAGCTGAAGTGGAATATCTGATAAAATGAAAAAAAGTACGTTTTTTTTACAATGAATCCTAAAGGAGTTTTATATACATGAGCAAGATAGAAGACACTAAGTTATTGCTGACAATTTGTGATGAATGTGAACAGCGGTTTTATCGTATGAGAGAAACAGATCATGAACCAGATTTCTTTGAAGAAGTGAAGCCGTATGCTGATAATAGCCACCAGGCAATTGCGCAGTGGGCGGAAGAGATGAAAGTGTGGATACAGAAGAAAAAGCCGCGCTATGTGCATGAAGTGCAAGTAGATTCGTTGAAAGACTCGATGACGCAATTCGTCGTGCAGTCTTTCTACAAAGCCACCGGTAAAAAGCGCTTTATTCTTTCTATCCGTGCAGCACGCTATACATTGCAAACTGTTTTGGACGCAATGAACGCGGATCAAGGAGAGGACCATGTGAATGAATAAACAAAGTATACCTGAAACGATTCAAGAACTATTTGCTGATTCACGCTTTGGGCCGAATATCGCCTATATCGAAACGCTAAAGGAGCAAGAAGCCATCCTAGCGGAGTTTCCTCCTATATTGCATTCGTCGATTCGTAAAGCGTTGGCAACGAAGGGAATTACTCAGTTATATAGTCACCAGCGACAAGCATTTGACAAAGTGAGTGAAGGACATTCGATTACCGCCATCACTCCGACTGCCTCGGGAAAGTCACTATGTTATCATTTGCCGGTACTGCAGTCGATTTTGGATGACCCATCTTCACGGGCACTGTATTTATTCCCAACTAAAGCATTGGCTCAAGATCAGCTAGCCGATTTGCATGATTTGATTGAAGCGAGTGGCGAAACCATTTTAAGTCACACCTATGACGGAGATACGGCACCTGGCTTGCGAACTAAGGTTAGAAAATCTGGCCATATTATACTGACAAATCCGGATATGCTTCACTCAGCGATATTGCCCCATCATACTAAATGGATTTCATTGTTCGAGAACTTAAAATATATTGTGGTCGATGAACTTCATACATATAAAGGTGTGTTTGGCAGTCACGTGGCACATGTCTTAAGGAGATTACAGCGTATTTGCCGATTTTATGGTAGTGATCCAATTTTTATTTGTACGTCCGCAACGATTTCAAATGCCAAAAATTTAGCGGATAATCTGACAAATAAGGAAATGGTGCTTATTGATCAAAACGGGGCACCACGCGGCAAGAAACATTTCGTTTTTTATAATCCACCAATTGTCCATGATGTGTTTGGCATACGGAGAAGTGCAGTGCTTGAAGTCCGTGATCTCGGCGCATTTTTATATCAAAAACATATTCAGACGATCATTTTTGCGCGAAGTCGGGTACGTGTAGAAATGCTTGTGACGTATATGAAAGAACTGACAAAGAAAAAGTTATTCGATAAGACGGTAATGGGTTATCGTGGCGGTTATTTACCATCAGAACGCAGAACAATCGAAAGTGGTTTAAAAAATGGTGATATTCGCACCGTGGTCAGTACAAACGCATTGGAGCTGGGGATTGATATCGGGCAATTACAAGCATGTATCATGACAGGTTACCCGGGAAATATTGCCAGTGCTTTGCAGCAAGCGGGGCGTGCGGGCAGACGCCAGGAAGATGCGTTGATTATTTATGTAGCACAATCGATGCCGCTTGATCAATATATTATTCAACATCCGCAATATTTGCTCGGACGGCAGCCGGAAGAAATTCATATTCATCCGGACAATATGCTGATACTGATGGATCATCTGAAATGTGCTTCATTCGAACTGCCATTTAGCTCTACTGAGACGTATGGTGAATTTGAAGTACAGGAATTATTGGCGTTTTTACAAAGTGAAGGCGTCTTATTACAAACATCGGATAAATGGCATTGGATGACCGAGCGTTTTCCCGCTGGAGAAATCAGTTTGCGTTCCGCGTCACAAGAAAACGTCATCATCATTGACCAATCAATTCCAAAAGAGACACGTGTCATAGGAGAGATGGACCGGTTCAGTGCCATGACGTTGTTGCATGAAGAAGCGATTTACTTGCATCAAGGAACGCAATATCAAGTAGAGGAACTGGATTGGGAAGAGAAGAAAGCATACGTTACAGTGGTCGATGTAGATTATTTCACCGATGCAAATCTCGCGGTGGAACTGAAAGTCATCAGTGAAGACAAGCGGATGGAAGACGGGGAGCGTACGCTAGCTTACGGAGACTTAGCAGTACTCGCGATTCCGACGATCTTTAAGAAAATCAAGTTCGATACACATGACAATATTGGATCAGGCCCTATTTCGTTGCCTGCGGAAGAAATGCATACGTCAGGTACGTGGTTAACGTTTGATGTCCCCGAAGGCTGGGAGAAATCCGACTTGACTGACGCGATGACAGCTGCAGCGTTTGCGATTCAATCACTGGTACCGCTATTCATCAAGTGTGATCGAAATGATATCCATGTTGTACCGCAAGTGAAGGCGATTCACATGGAGCGGCCGACATTCTTTATTTACGACAGCTATCCAGGTGGAATTGGTTTAAGTGAAAATATTTATAGTCGTTGGAAAGAATTATTAATGCTCGCAGCGGATCATGTGGCGGAGTGTCGCTGTGAATACGGCTGTCCCGTCTGTATTGGAGCTCAAGAAGCAGGACAAAAGAATAACAAACATCGTGCACATAGCTTGCTAGCAGAGTTGGCAAAGTGAGTAGAAAGAGAGTCGAAGAGAAGTACTTCGACTCTTTTTTATGTAGAAAGAGAAAGTAGTTGGCGGAACCGGTAGAAGTTTCCAAATTCAATAAAAAATATCGACCCTCTATCTAAATAGCAGTGCATTCTGATAATATGAATATGTACAACTATCAGTCTAGTAAAATGAGGGGGTAAAACAGATGAATAAAAGATCAGTTCATAGGTTTGGTGCTACATTTGCTGTCGCTAGCGCTATTGTATTGGCGGGAGGCTCTGTCAGTGCAGCAGAGCAATGGTATACCGACGTATCAAAGGAAAATACGCATTATGAAGCGATTAAAGCGTTGACGGACCAACATATCATTCGTGGCTATTCCGAAAATCAGTTCAAGCCCGGGAATTCCATTGAGCGTCGTCACGCGGCATTAATTTTGGCAAAGTTAGGGGACTTTGAAGAACCAACTAATGTGGCGGATGTATTAAAAAAGTTTAAAGATATTTCAGAAGACAGTTTCTACGCTAAAGAAATGGCGACTCTAGCGAACGCGAATGTATTTAAAGGAGACTCCAATGGGAATTTCAAACCGACAGCTGCCCTAACGCGTCAACAAATGGCGAATGTGCTAGTGAATGCATTGGATCTTGAGAAATACGATACAGGTAAGAAAGTGGAAATTAACTTATCGAATGTAGGAGAGTCACACAGAAGAGGTGTGCAAATCCTTGCGAATCTTGGTTTAACGGATCAACTGAGTAATTTCAGACCGAATGAGCCCGTCACACGAGGTGCATTCTCCTCATTCATTCACCGTGCCAATCAGCTGCAACCAAACGATTACACCTTATCATTGATGCATATGAACGACACACATGCACGTGTAGCGGAAATGCCAAAAGCTATTACCGCTATCAAAGAAGTTCGAAATGAAAAGCCAGATGCTTTGCTTCTTCATGGAGGAGATGTGTTCTCGGGAACATTATATTTCTCGGAGTTTGAAGGACAAGCGGATCTAGAACTGATGAATTTAATGGGTCTAGATGCAATGGTATTTGGTAATCATGAATTTGATTTAGGCGATAGTACGAATGGCCACAAGTCACTGGCGAATTTTGTGAAAGGTGCTAATTTCCCTGTAATCGGAGCGAATATAGATTTTTCCAAAGACCCCGCCTTGAAAAATCTAGTAAGCAAAACAGAATTCACTAGCACGCCGGCATTTGGAGAGATTCATAAAGGCTTGATCAAAGAAGTGAATGGAGAAAAGGTTGGAATCTTCGGATTGACTACTGAAAGTACAGCATTTGTCGCGAGTCCAGGAGCAGTAGAGTTTTTAGAGTATAAAGAGTCAGCTGAAAAAGCCGTAGCCTACTTTGAGAGCCAAGGCGTCAATAAAATTATTTCGCTAAATCATCTTGGATTCGATAGTGATCCATCTGTAGGTAATGATTTGCTTCTAGCTCAAGCAGTTGAAGGCATCGATATTATTGTGGGCGGACATTCACATACGAAATTGTCGGAACCAGTGATAGTTGATAAAAAGGCAAGTGGAGAAAGCAAAGATCCTACAGTCATTGTTCAAGCGGATCAATACTTGACGCATCTTGGAACACTGGACGTAGAATTTGATGATCAAGGTGTCATTACAGGTCATGCTGGAAAATTAATCAGCTTAAAAGACAAAGCGAATGATGTAGAAGCAGCGGAAGCACTTCTCAAATATTCCGGAAAAATTGATGAAACGTTTGGTAAAGAAATCGGAGCGACTTTAGAAGTGGATTTGCCAAACCCGAGAAGTCGTGAAGGAGAGAATTCTACGGATAGTGTCCGTGCGAATGAAACAGCACTCGGTAATTTAATAACGGACGGAATGCTAGAAAAAGCAAAAGAATATGATCCGAAAACGGTAATTGCTCTACAAAACGGTGGAGGAATCCGCAATCATTTAAATAAAGGACAAGTCACGGTCGGAGCAGTAATTGAAGTGCTGCCATTCGGTAATACTTTATCCCTTGTTACGCTTACGGGTGAAGAAATTAAAAATACGCTTGAGCATAGTGTGCGAAATGTACCTAAAGAAGAGGGCGGTTTCTTGCATATGTCAGGAATGAAAATGACATTCGATAGCAGTAAAGAAGTGGGTAATCGAGTTCAGACTATGCAAGTAAAAACGAATGACGAGTTCGTTGATGTAGAGATGGATAAAGAGTATGTGATCACGACAAATGCCTTTACAGCAAGAGGCGGAGATGGTTTTAAAGTGCTTGGTGAAGCATACGAAAATGGCCGTGTGACCGATCTTGGTTTGGATGATTGGGTGAACTTACGGGATCACATGATCAAGCTTGGAACAGTCAAGCCTGAAATTGAAGGTCGAATTGTTGATGTGAATAAGTAATATACATGAATGTAAAAGAGTTGGAGCCCAAAAAGCTTCGACTCTTTTTATGTAAAAAATATTTTTCTTAGGTGTATCCTTTTTACAATATGTAACTATATAGCATATGAAGAGAGAGAAATGCTTCTCTAACATTCGAATCCATTAGGAGGAAATACTATGTATTTATTACTCGATGAACCTTCATTTACTTTGCAAACTACTTTAGTTATGGAAATCGGGCTTAATGAAGCCTTTTTACTGCAACATCTTCATTATCGTTCGCTCATTTCAAAAAATGAACGGGATGGATACAAATGGGTGTACAAAACGTATACGGACTGGAAGGAAGAGATTCCATTTTGGTCACTCAATAAAATACGGCGTACTATTTACAGTTTAGAGTCACAAGGCTATTTGATCTCCAATTCCTCGTATAATAAAATGAAAATTGATAGAACGAAATGGTATCGCGTCGATTATACGAAACCGATTTTTCAAAAACAAAATAGCACGGTGGACGTATCAAGTTGAAACGTCGACGGCACAAATAGAAACGACGGATTTGCTCGGAATTGACAAATGAAGTTGCCCGAACTGAGCATACCAATAACCAATGTACTATTAAATAAATTAAAAATAAAGATATTGTCGAGATGAATCTCGACGTTGCATTTTTGGTAATATATCCTAAAACAAATAATTTGTTAACTTGAAGAATTTAGGGTAGAAGTATTCTGAGAACCGAATAGGAGGAAATCTACATGCCAGTTCAGATCAAACGGGTTTATGAGGATGCAGAGAAAGATGATGGATTGCGAGTTCTAGTGGATCGTCTATGGCCACGAGGAATGAGTAAGGAAGATGCACAAGTGGATGAATGGTTAAAAGAAGTAGGACCGAGCACAGAACTTCGCCAATGGTTTGACCATGATCCCGATAAATTTGAAGGTTTCAAGGAAAAGTATAAAGAAGAATTGAAAAACAATGAAGCACAGCAAGAAGAGTTAGAAAAGCTGAAGGACTGGACAAAAGAATATAAGAAGAATATAACGCTAGTATTTGGAGCGAAGGATGAAAAGAATAATCAAGCTGTAGTATTAAAAGAAATCTTGGATCATCAGCAAGTGTAATGATCGAATACAAAACGCTGTTCAAGGAAACAAACACTTGAACAGCAAATTTCAATATATCGATTGATTTATTATTTATTACGTATTGTCAGCAAATACTGTGCGTTCGTTACAATCAGTATGATTCCTACAATGAAAATAGAGAATAACTGGGAATTACCTGTGCCCACGGAGTACAGAATAAATAACATCAATGCGATGATCAATGACAGATTCATTGTGTTAAACGTTTTATAAAAGCCTTGAAGCATGACGAACCTCTCGCCTTCATCCGAAGCGGCTAGCAACTTCTTGGCAAAGTTTTTTTCAGAAGCCGAGGGTAGATCACGGTCCGGATAAACGGTTTTCATCAAACCGGGGACCAACATAGAAAATAAGATGGATACTAGTAGAACGCCTCCGGAAGTTAGTAATAACCACGTTGGCTGATCGGTGATGATAGAGATCCCAATCGCCATGATACTTACAATTAGCGCAACATTATTACATAAATTCATGTCACTGAATCGTTTATATTGCCAAACATCGCGTTCGTCTTCGTCAACACCTGTCAGTATGAGATGGGCTTTCTTTTTCATTTGAGTAGAACTGATAGCAATAAAGACAAAAAGCAATAAAGTGATGGCGATCAACACACTATTTACTTCTAATCCAATAGGTGGAAAGCCTGCTTTGAAATCAATAGATAATGCGGCATACATTCCAAAAAATCCGACTACTGCTCCTATGAGCGTCCAAATTATCATTCTCATTATAATTCCTCCTCATCAAAAATAAAAATACTTTCAATTGTCTCATCAAAAATATGTGCAATCCGTTTCGCTATAAGCAAGGAGGGCACAAATTCTTCCCTTTCAATTAAACTAATCGTCTGCCTAGATACTTTTGCTCGCTTGGCAAGTTCTGTCTGATTGAGCCCGTCACGCGCTCGTAATTCTTTTAATCTTGTTCTCACTAGCCTCACCTCTTACTGGTATTGTAACGTATGATGTTCACTTTGACAAGTTTAATTGTCAAAGTGACTATTTTACACGTCTTTTGAGGTGTTTATACGATATTCAATTTGGTTATTAATCGATAATAAAGGGGACGAGGTTCATGCTTAAATGATTAGTAGTGAAGATATGTGAAAGTATTTGGTTTATTCCGAGCGTTAATATGATGTCACATCCTTATTTTACGAGTATTTCGGAAGATCAAAAGACGAGAGATTTTGTATGGTGGATGACCAATTATGTGTGGAACCTTCTTACTCGTTCTGTACGCGAGCCATTGGAAAGCTAAAGGTTCCAAGAGAAACGTCAAGTAATCTATGAACTAACTCAATAAATAAAGCGGTGAATGTGTGCTAGACATTCATTGCTTTTTCATGCGTATTACCCATATGCTTTCTGATGTGCTTTTTTCCGCTTAATATACTCTTCATCTTTGCGAATGGCGTCCCATCGTTCTTTGAAAATTTGTGCAGACTCTGCCTTGACAGAATCCATATCGCGCTCTTTTACCGTTCCATCTTCATTATATTTTCTTCCGCTTTTATGATTCGCATAACGACGTGCACGAGTATATCCCATTTGAATGAACTTACGTGCCATATCCATTCCAACAAAGTCATCCTGCTTTCGGTATTCTTCAAAAAGCGCACAAATTTGATCTGCAGACTCTTTTGCGATTTCAGGTGTCTTAAAGCGCCAATGAGGTAAAATTTCACTTTTGTAAGGCTCAACCAACAACACGCCTTGTTCGCCTCTTCCGACTTTATATAATTCGGGGTGTTTGCGTAAGTCTAACGTACTATAATCTACATCATAATCGAATGGCATATATTCACGTCCTTTTTCTTCTACTTTACCCCTAAAAGAATGGGGAAAAACAGGAGAATTCATATATAAAATACTTTACAACAGAACATACATTCTTTATACTGGAACAAAGGGAGGGAACGAACGTGCGGTGTTCATTAGAAAAAGCATTACGATACGATGATATTCTTGAAGTGATTTATGAAGCGAAAGATGGCTCCATTAGCAAGCGGAAAATACGTGTACTGAATTTACATGGCAAAACATTTACAGCGTACTGTTTTCTGCGTAACTCCAAACGGACTTTCCTGATTGATCATGTACTGGCAGTCGTTCCTGTGGGTGTGAAAGAAACGGTTATAGTTTAATCGAATAAATATATAATCAACTCAAGCGATCTGTCCTATTTTCGGGGATACATCGCTTTTTTATTGTTCAAGATATGAAGTAATGCAACGTCAGAAAATCAAATTTCATATAAAACAAGACATTTCATGTATAATTTATATCATAATGATCTTTTTTGAGGTGAAGTTATGATAGACCAGGAGATAACTAAAGTGAAATTTACTTGGTACTATAGACAAGAAGTTCAACATATAGTGGATAGCCAACAAATAGAGGAACAGATAGATGAGTTGAAACGTCATGTCATATGAGCAGAAACTAATGGCGATGAAATCACTTTTGAAGAAGACGACAGTTGTTCAGGAAGTGGAAGAGACGTTCACAACACCACCAGCACCAAGCTATGAAAAACGCTGGTTGACGACGGGTATGGAGAAAATTGAAAATCAATTTGGTGTCGTCTATAAACGTGTTATTCATTATCCGCTCGATACGATGCACGGTGATTTTCGTTTGGGTGATGTGAAGCAGAAGTTGATGAAATGGTCTGAAGCTAACTACTTGCACCCATTATCCCCAAATGCCGGTAAGCTACTATTTTTTGATACGGAGACAACAGGTTTAAAAGGCGCCGGTGCTGTCATTTTTTTAATTGGGCTATTGGAATTAAAGTCCGATGAATTCGTTATGACACAGTACGTGTTGCCGAACCCTGATCATGAAGCGGCATTTCTTTATGCATCAGAATTATGGAGAGAAGGACTTACACTCGTCACATTTAACGGCAAAAGCTTTGATTTCCCCCAACTACAAACGCGTTGGTCATTACATCGGAAGTTGTTGCCGCCACTACCTATCCCACATCAAATCGATTTGTTGCATGGATCGCGCCGTATTTGGAAAGGGCAAATGGAATCATTCAAGTTGACCGAAGTGGAGAGAACACAGCTAGGCTTTCATCGTAAAGACGATATACCTGGACATATGGCGCCTATTATTTATCAAGATGCGGTGAAAAACGGTCGTGCGGAAATTTTAATGAAAGTTATGTGGCATAATGAATGGGATATTCTATCGCTTGTGACGCTGTTTAGTCTTTCGACCGATATCGTCATGGAAGAAGCTAGTCAGCAAAATGCTCAAATTGCAACGAATATCGCTAAATGGTTCCAAGATCTTGGTTTGAAAGATCATAGTTTTATAGAACTTCAACGAATTGCGGAAGTGTACGGGACGAGTTATCCAATGACGCATTATCATCTAGGTTTTTTACTGAAGCGTCATAAAGAATTCGATCGGGCGATTCGGTCATTTGATATTGTCGCAACGCATGGTACAGGCAGGGAACAGCTACTAGCGTATGAGGAACTGGCAAAGTTATATGAGCACCAAGTAAAGGATTATTCGCTCGCATATGAACACATACTAAGTGCGGGTCAACTATTGCAACAATCCAATGAATTTACACAACGTTTCAGCAATCGCATGAAGAAGTCATTAACGAAACGGGAAATGCGAGTAAATAGAAAATTATTTCCTGGGCAAGCGCAAGAAGCGACGGATGAAGAGCAATAGCCTTTTTCAGTAAGACAAAGAATGACAACATATGCTATAATGGCCTTATGGAATCATAGACGGAAGGACGTTTTGTCATGGAATTAAAGCTAGAAACGAAAACGATTTTAGAAAAAGAATTTAAACAAGCCATTCGAGGCTATAAGCAAGAAGAAGTGGACTGGTTTTTGGATGATGTCATCCAAGACTATGAAACATTTAAGAAAGAAATTGCACGTCTACAAGAGGAAAATATTAGATTAAAGTCGGAAGTAAACTCTTCACAAAGACGTTCTGCAACACCGGCTCCTCAAACGACGAATATTGATATCATTCAGCGTATCGCAAATCTTGAAAGAGAAGTATTTGGTGATAAATTGGTTCAGCCTGAAGAGTAAAAAGTAATTTGACATAGGAGAACCGTCACAGTAAAATGTGGCGGTTCTTTTTGGATTATGGAAGTCTATTTCTCGTTTCCATTAATTCCTCCATTGAGTCAAAGTCTTGAACAAAGCCCAGATGAATTGCTTCCCAAAGATAATGGGACACAATCGAGCGATAAGGCATCCATTGAGGGGATTTCTCAACAAGTAATTGACGCCGCTCCGACTTTTCAACGCCATACAGCCATTGTGCAGACCGTTGGATTCCTACATCGTCGATCGCAAGCACGTCTTGGCGGCCGAGTGATAAAATCAAAAACATTTCTGCTGTCCATTTACCAATGCCTTTGACATTAGTTAATTGTTTGAGAATTGCGTCATCATCATAGGCTGCAATATTCCTGAGATCCAGTTCACGATTCACAATTTTATCCGCAAGATCTTTTACATATTCCGCTTTTCTCATAGTTAATCCAACTTCTCTCAACTCTTCTTTAGAAGTGACTAACAATCCGTCAACCGTTATATGTCCTCCAAGCAAATCCAACAAACGTGTGTAGATGGCACTTGCAGCACTGACTGAGATCTGTTGGCCGATAATCGAACGTACAATGGAAGATAAATAATCTGATCGTAACGGAACTTCAAAATCACCAATTAGTGAAATCAACTGTTTAAGCTTTGGATCTGTTGCACATATAGATTGAACTGCTGGATCCTGTGTACGTATATGAAGTTTCTCCAAGTCGCTCACCTCTTCTATTGATGGCAGATGGTAAAGAGTCAGACACCATCCTTTAACCACTTCGCCGTTAGCGTGTCTGCCGACAAGATTTCTTGCGGTGTCCCTTCAAAAAGTATGGTTCCTCCACGTTTGCCACCGCCTGGACCTAGTTCGATTATCCAGTCACTCGCTGCAATGAAGTCTAGATTATGTTCAATGATTAGTACCGAATTTCCTTTGTTTACAAGTTTTTGGAACAATTCGAGTAGTTTACTATTATCGCTCATATGCAATCCTAATGAAGGTTCATCCAATAAATAGATTTGCCCTTCATTCTGTAAGTGACTCGCCAGTTTGAGTCGTTGTATTTCTCCACCGCTCAATGAACTGGTTGTTTGTCCTAATGTAAGATAATCTAAACCAACTTCAGCTAGCATATCCATTCTTTTTACTATCTTGGGCATGACAAAATACTCTTTAGACTCGTCTACTGTCAACTCTAAGATGTCTGCGATGTTTTTCCCTTGGTACATATAGGAAAGAGCCTCATCGGAATAGCGTAATCCATCACAAGATTCGCATACAACAGTTACGGGATCCGCAAATGCCACATCTGGAGTGGTGACTCCTTTCCCATCACATACTGGGCAAGCCCCTAACGAGTTAAAGCTGAATAGTCCAGCAGGCTGTCCCGTTTCTTTCGCGAGGATCTGCCGGATGTCGTCCATGATTCCCATATAGGTAGCTAGCGTGGAGCGACTAGAAATTCCGATACGGCCTTGACTTACTTTGATTAGATCGGGATATTTTGCCGAGAATGCGTCAAAAAGTAGAGAACTTTTACCTGAACCTGACACGCCGCAGACGGTAACGAAAACGTTTTTAGGGATGTCAATCGATACATCCATTAAATTGTTATTATTCGCCCTAGTAATGGTGAAATAATCGTTTGACCGACGTGGATGCTGATTGATTTTCAGCTTGTGATCCAGTTTTGTTAAAGCAGAAGCTGACAATCCATCAGGCTCTCCTTGATAGACAATTTCTCCACCCGCGGCACCTGCACCCGGACCCATTTCCACAATCTCATCCGCTACCTTTATAACGGATAGATCGTGTTCAATGACAATAACAGTATTATGATTAGCTTTCAGACTTCTGAGCATCTGAATGAGCATATCCACTTCTTCCGGATGAAGCCCCGCGCTTGGCTCATCGAAAATATAGGTGATATTGTTTAAGCTGCTACCTAAATGCCGAGCAATTTTCACTCGTTGTGCTTCTCCGCCCGAAAGAGTTCCCATTTTTCTTGATAGACTTAAATAGCCGAGTCCTAAGTCTATCAATTGCTGTACATTCGGGATCGCCTGTTGCGCAATGGACTCACCTAGAGGATCACGTATGTTTTTCAGTTCGGGCAGAAGCTCTGTCAGTTCCAATTTATCGTATTCGGCAATATTAAAACCGTTAATTTTGCACTTCAATACTTCTGGATTCAATCCTGAACCATCACAAGTAGGGCATAATGCATGTGTAGATACTGCCAGTACATCCTCTTGCGAAGTTTGTTTAAGTTTTGTGATATCCCGATTAATATAAAGACGTACGAATCTAGGCAATAAACCATCCCACTCATGATCATGCGGACCATCTTTCGTATGGAAGGGTGCAAACACCCTTTCACCTTCAGGAGGTCCATAGATCAATAAATTATATTGATCTTGTGGATACTCTTTGATTGGCAGATCGGGGTCAAATAATCCACCTGTCATCATCCACCTACCTTGCCAACCAGAAGGGGACAGTGGCTTAAACTTTACAGCGTACTCTCGAAGTGACTGGTCCAGATCAATCATTTTATGTAAGTCAGGGTACACGACTTCGCCGAATCCATTACACTCTGGACATTTGCCAAATGAACTTTGACTCGAGAAATCCGTAGCTGAACCAATGGCAGGTGTCCCGATGCGTGAAAACAAAAGACGAATTAATGGATGAATATCCATATACGTCCCGACTGACGAGCGAGAATTGCCTCCAACAGGCTTTTGTTCCACAACAATAACTGGACTCAAATGCTGCATTAAATCAGCACGTGGCCTTTCATAACGAGGCATCTGGTTTCGTACATACAGCGGATAGTTCAACGTCATCTGTCGTCTACTTTCCGTAGCCAGCGTGTCGAACACAACCGAGCTCTTCCCCGATCCTGATAAACCAGTAAATACCGTGATTTTTTCCTTCGGCAAGTTCAAATCTATATGTTTTAAATTGTTTTCTCGGAGTCCCCGTAAAACAATTTCATCTTTGACTTCTTTCATAATAATAGTCCTCCTTCAAACCATAATTACTAGTCTTGCTAGATGATTTCCCTATTTTGACGAAGTTACACTATACGATTAAATTTGTGTCGTTATTAGTTGGAGAATTGAATAATTACTGTGTAAGAACTTATCTGCGCTCATTAATTCGTAGATGCGCTCATACTTTCGCTTCAACCGCTCTTAACTTCCAATAATCGCTCATACCTCATCCAAATCCGCTCTATACTCAACTCTAACCGCTCACTAACTGTATTTAACCGCTCATTACGCAAAAAAATCTACACTAATTCATTCTCCACATCACGCCAACTAATTAATCTGCCTTATTCCAAACGAATTTATTGTATAACTAACTGATTTGGTGTATACTCAGGAGTGCCATAGAGAGTATTCAGGTAATCGCTGCAACTTCGGTTGTAGAGGAAAGTCCATGCTCACACGGATCTGAGATGACCGTAGTGTTCGTGCTCGGTGAAAAAATAAGCCGGGGCAATGCATTTGCATTGATGGCGGGAATAACTCCTAAGTCTTCGGATATGGACTAGATTCTCTGAAAGTGCCACAGTGACGTAGTCGGCATGGAAACATGTCGAGTGGAACGGGTAAACCCCACGAGTGAGAAACCCAAATTATGGTAGGGGCGTTCTTCCGAAAGAATTCAATGGAGGAAGGAACAGGCAATTGTCTGTAGATAGATGATTACCACTTCAAGTACGAGGCGCGAGCCGTTTGAGTACCGAAGAACAAAACATGGCTTACAGAATACTCTATGGCATTTACCTTACAATTAGCTCTCCTACAGTTTTGGGAGAGTTTTTCTTTTTATAGAAACGAACGAATACATATACCTTTCCAAAGATCGAAAGGACATATTGACCAGAAGTGAAGAATGGAGTGTAGAAACATGAGTGAATACAATTTAGTAGCAACTGCTGCGATGGGACTTGAATCTATCGTCGCGTCTGAAATAAAAGATCTTGGCTACGATTGCCAAACAGAGAACGGGAAAGTCTATTTTACGGGTGACGAAGAAGCGATTGCGAGAACGAATATGTGGTTGCGTGTAGGCGACCGTGTACGAATTATTGTGGGCGAATTCAAAGCCTTTACATTTGATGAGTTATTCGAACGGACGAAAGCTTTGCCCTGGGAAGAGTTCTTGCCGGTAGATGCAGCATTCCCCGTTTCAGGTAAATCGGTTAAGTCAAAATTATTCAGTGTACCTGACTGTCAGGCGATTGTGAAAAAAGCGATCGTTGAACGATTGAATAGTGCGTATAAACGAACTGGATTTTTAAGTGAATCAGGACCACTTTTTAAATTAGAAGTTTCTATATTAAAAGATCAAGTAACATTGACAATAGACTCAAGCGGCCAAGGCTTGCATAAACGCGGCTACCGTATGGCACAAGGGGATGCACCGCTAAAGGAAACGATGGCTGCTGCACTCGTTAAACTTTCTAAGTGGAGTCCGAATCGTCCATTTGTAGATCCGTTCTGTGGTTCTGGTACGATTGCTATCGAAGCGGCCATGATTGGACAAAATTTAGCGCCAGGTTATAATCGTTCCTTCTTAAGTGAAGAATGGCCTTGGATGAAAGCGGATGTGTGGGATCGTGTTCGCGAAGAAGTCGAGGACGTGGCGAAGTATGATTTAGCACTTGATATTCGCGGGTTTGATGTAGATCACAATATCGTCTCTGTTGCACAGCGTAATGCTATGGAAGCAGGATTTACAGACTTGATTTCATTCGAACAGCGAGACGTGCGTGATTTGATACTGGAAGGACAAAATGGAGTCTTGATCGCCAATCCGCCATATGGTGAACGACTTGGTGAAGTGGAAGAAGCAGAAGATATTGCCGGAGTACTTGGTGAGATTATGAAACAGTATCCATCATGGTCAGTATATATTTTATCTTCACTTGAAAACTATGAAACGATGTATGGCAAACGTGCAACCAAAAAACGTAAACTATTTAACGGCTTCATCCGTACTGATTTATATCAGTTCTGGGGACAGCGTTCATAATTAGACGGGCAGGAAGAGGAGTAGATCCCTCTTCCTTTCGCTTGCATTCAGGAGGAGTCAGTATGAATACAAAAATTCCATTTGAGTTGGATAAAGGGCAAACGTTTTATGAATCTCTCAACGATTGGCTCGGGGATACGTTATATGACGATTTAACAGAAAAAGGATTCGAATGCCGTGATGAGCAAATTTATATGGCATTTCAAATAGAAAAAGCACTCAAAGAAAAAAACGTCTTGCTTGCAGAAGCGGGAGTGGGTACGGGGAAAACGATTGCGTACTTATTGCCAGCTATTGCGTATGCGCGTTATACAGGGAAGCCAGCGGTGATTTCTTGTGCTGATGAAACTTTGATCGATCAATTGATCAAAGAAGAAGGCGATATTCAGAAGTTGAGTACCGCACTCAATATGACAGTGGACGTCCGTTTGGCGAAAGCACGTAATCAGTATATTTGTTTAAAACGTCTGGAAGAAACTAGTATGAAGACGAACGAAGATTTTGTCGATTTAGTTGAAGATCAATTGCCAGAATTTGTCCATGCAGAGCGTTCATTGCAGTCGGTATATCCTTACGGCGAGCGTTCAGATTATCCATATTTGGCTGATGAAGAGTGGGAAATGATCAATTACCACCCGATTATGCAATGTGCGGCTTGTGATATTCGTAATCGTTGTGGGCAAACGATTCATCGTAATCATTATCGGGAAGCTGCTGACTTGATCATTTGCTCACATGACTTCTATATGGAGCATTTGTGGACGAAAGAATCACGTGCTAGACAAGGGCAACTGCCTTTATTACCGGAAGTATCGATGGTCGTGTTTGATGAAGGACATTTACTTGAGTATTCCGCTCAGCGTGCATTGACATATGAAGTACAAGAACAAACGATTATCAACTTGCTAGAACGTATTATGGTGGACGGCATCCGAGAGAAAACATTGCAGTTAATGGAGCAATTGCTCGAGACGCATGAATTATTTTTCAAGCAGTTGAAAAGTAATGCCATTCAACATGACAATGAGCGCTTAACAATTGATAAGAATCAGGAAATGATGAAGTATGCTAAAACAGCAGTTTCATTATCTCATGAACTTCTTGAAGAATTTGTTTTTGAAGGTGAATTATATGTTATTCCTGAATATGACTTGAAAATTGTCGAAGAGTATTTGGAACAGTACATTTATTCAATGGAGCTATTTGCGGGTGACAACGATGCGGTAGATTGGCTTGAAAATCGCCGTGAAGAAAGCACACTGCTCATTATGCCAAGACTTGTAACGTCCATCTTGAAAGAGAAGTTATTTACAGGAACGATGCCGATTATCTTCTCTTCAGCTACTTTGTCAGTTGAGAAATCATTTGATTACTTAGCGTACAGTTTAGGAATTGTAGATTATCAATCATTCTCTATTGCATCGCCATTCGACTATGAAAATGTTATGAAAATTCATTTGGAACAAGGGAATACGGATGAGAACATCACACGTCTTTCCGAACTACTTGAAGAAGAGGAACAGACATTGGTATTGTTCGGTTCCAAGCAATCGATGATGGAAGCCTACGATCAATTACCACTCGAACAAAGCGTCATGGTGACCTATGAAGGGGAACGCTCACTCTCATCATTGGTGAAAGATTTCCAGCAACGTAAAGTAAATGTCTTCTTCTCCTATCATTTGTGGGAAGGTCTAGATTTGCCAAACGAAGCGTTAACTCGTGTTATCATCTTTGACTTGCCGTTTCCACCGCATGATCCGCTATTCCAAGCTAGAAGGGAATTTGCGGAAGATCCGTTTGACGAAGTGGATCTACCATTTATGCTGTTGCGTTTGCGACAGGGAATTGGTCGATTGATCAGAACGAGTGATGATTACGGTTCGATTCATTTATTTGTAAAACCGGAGAGTATTGAATTACTGCCAGTTATTGAACGTGTACTGCCTGTACCATTTTCGTGAACAGTATAGAAAAAGCGTGCAGACGTCGGAGGTTCGACATCTGCACGCTTTTTTGTCTGTTATCGTTCTTCGTCAATGGTAAGCAATAAATTTAACGTCTGACCATCTTCAAATTTTACAGGGATTTTAAATGCTTGCTTAAAGCCATAAAATTTTGTTTGTCCCGTCATGACAGTAGGCGGTGAAATATCTAGCGTCAGATCCGCTTTTTCCAATACAGTACAAAGATTTCCCGCAATCATATTCCCGAGTTCTCCAGTGAATGACTCAGCCATTTCCCCTTCGATCTGCATACCGAACATGGCTAAACCAATGTCACTAATAATGGAATGTGTAGGCTCTACAATTAAACGACCTTTAATATCTCCAATTAGGCCGATCAATACACTGATTTCACGTTGTTCATACGGTTGCTGTATAAGGGCGGGGGAAAGCACTTGGAACTTTAATGGAACTACGGTAGTAAGAGAAGCTATCGTTGCATGTAAAACTTTTTGTACATTTGTTGCTGTATCCATCTAAAGAAACACCCTTTCGCGAACGGTTAATTAGTTCAATTATATCACTTGTAGTGTCTAAAAGACTAGATAATTTTAACGGAGTAGTTACAGCTCCACTCTTCATTCGAATTCTTCAAGATTCGCTGACTTTATTTCATTTAGAACAACTGCATCATACCTCCTTGGTTTTAAAAGTAATACTTATAAAGTAACTATCTATTTTTTCACGCATTAATGGTATGATGAGATGAGTTAAAATTGAAAGGACGACGATTATGTCTACAAACCATGAATTTTTACAGCAATCCGCTACATATGGACAGATTTTTTCCAACAATGAAGATGATGAACGCAAAGCAAAGACGACATTACTTGCTAATAAAATAATCGACAAAGAATATACGATTGCTTTTGCCGGACACTTTTCGGCAGGAAAATCTTCGACAATTAATGCTTTAACAGGAGACGACCTTTTACCATCCAGTCCTATTCCGACAAGCGCGAATATTGTGAAGGTACATAAGGCGGATGAAGATTATGCGATTATCCATCGCGTCGATGGAAGTGCAGTGAAATTCAGTGGCCATGGTTTCTCTGAAGGTGTGAAAGCGTACAGTAAGGATGGCGCTGAAGTCTCATTGGTTGAAATCGGCCATACCGAATCCAATTTACCTGAAGGAATTACGGTAATGGATACACCAGGCGTTGACTCAACAGATGATGCACATAGACTATCTACCGAGTCTTCATTGCACTTAGCGGATCTTGTATTCTATACGATGGATTATAACCACGTACAATCTGAAATGAACTTCCGATTTACAAAAGAATTAATGCGCTATAATAGTAATGTTTATTTAATTATTAATCAGATCGATAAGCATCGTGACAGTGAATTATCATTCGATGAGTTCAAAAAGTCTGTTGAAGACTCGTTTAAGTTATGGGGGGTAGAACCAAAAGGGATTTTCTACACGTCATTGAAACAACTGGATCACCCGCATAATGATTTTGAAAAAGTCAAAGCGATTGTTGACGGTTCAATTGAACACCGAGAAGAGAATTTCGAACAAAATATTGAGCAATCGTTATTGAAATTAAAAGATGAGCATATGAAATATCTTCAGCAGCAAGTGGATGACTTGAAAGAGAATCATTCAGAAATCCTTAGCGAACCCGAGTGGGATCAGTTTGAAGAGTTGAATCAAGATTTGAAAGATGCAAAAAAACGTTTGGAATTAGTCTCAGGTGACGAATTCTATGTGAATTTCGAGAAAGAACGCAATGAATTATTGTCGAACGCAGGACTGGCACCGTTTGAAACGAGAGAATTACTGAAAGATCATTTGGAAGCCAAGTCACCGAAATTCAAAGTAGGCTTACTATTTGGTGCGAAGAAGACAGCGGAAGAGCGCGAAAAACGTCGTCAAAAGCTAGATGATAATATTTCAGGTTTAGCGCATACACAAATCGAAATTTATATGAAAACGTTGATGAAAAGCTCACTAAAGCAAGCCGGAATCTTAACAGATGAGCGTTCACTTGCGATTGACAATATGGATCTGACACTACCGTTTGACAAAGTAGATGAGCAACTGCATGTACAAGAAGTGATTACTGGCGAAACCATTTTGAATTATGCAGAGCAAATGAAGCGTGCCATTCATTTAGTGTATAAACGTAAAACGGATAAATGGAAACAAGAGATGTCTGTCATCGCGAAAGAATCGGGTGGTGAGCAATCGGGACCTCTTGTTGAAACGATTGCCGTGCTACAAGAAAAAGTAGATGCACTAAAAGAAATGAATAAGTGGAAAGAGCGTATGGAATGGGTTGATAAAGAAATTGCTAATCCTTCAGCGCCGACACGTATGGGCCGCGATCAACTCGTTACTAAGTGGGAACAGCCTAAAACAATCGAAACAATCGATTATGTAGCGAAAGTAGAACAGCAAGAAACGACTGCTGAAGAAGTGGAAGAAATAGTGGAAGAAGAACGTCAACTGGTTGATTCAGAAACAGCTATCGTACATGCGCAACACATTGCCGAGTCGGTCGAGGCCATTCCTGGTTTTGCAGAAACGGCATCGTATTTGATGACGAAAGCAGACCGCTTAAAAGGACAGGAATTTACAGTGGCATTGTTTGGCGCATTCAGTGCGGGGAAATCTTCCTTCTCAAACGCGTTGATTGGTGAAAAAGTGTTACCTGTTTCACCGAATCCTACAACGGCTGCGATCAACCGAATTCGTCCAGTAAGTGAAACGCATTTGCATAATACTGCGGATATTCACTTGAAGGATGAAGCGACGATGACAGAAGACGTCGCGTTGTCATTCGGTGCACTCGGTATCACTATTTCTTCACTGGAAGACGCCTTCAATAAAACAGATGTCGCTATGAAGCAACCTCTTGAAGATGAGAACTTGCACATCCATAAGTCATTCATCAGCGCATTTCAGAGAGGGTATCCACTTTATACGCCTGCACTTGGGACGACGTTGACGGTAGAGCGTGAAGAGTTTACGAAATTCGTTGCACAGGAAGAGCGTAGCTGTTTCGTCGACTCCATCGATTTCTTCTATGATTGTCCGTTAACTCGCCACGGAATCACATTGGTGGATACACCAGGAGCGGATTCCATCAACGCGCGTCATACCGACGTAGCGTTTGAATATATCCGTAATGCCGATGCAATTCTTTTCGTAACATACTATAACCACGCATTCGCACGTGCTGACCGTGAATTCCTTATCCAACTGGGCCGTGTCAAAGATGCATTTGAACTCGATAAAATGTTCTTTATCGTCAACGCGATCGATCTTGCTTCGAATGAAGAAGAAGGCGAAGAAGTAAAAGGCTTCGTTGCCAATGAATTGCAGAAATTTGGAATCCGCAATCCACGCGTACACGGTATTTCAAGCCTTGAGGCATTGGAAGGCAAATTGACACAACAACCGAATCCATTGATGGCCGATTTTGAAGAGAAGTTTTATTCATTCCTCGAGCATGATCTACGTGCGCAAGTCGTGCAAGCACTGGAAGAAGAAACGACGAAAACGATCGATCGTCTAGCTTCATTGATCGACAGAACGATTCAGAACCGTTCACGTAAAGCAGAAAGACTAGAAGAACTCGCGACTGCTGAAGTTGCAATAAAAGAACGTTTCGAAAAGAGTGCAAGTGAGATTTTAGTGAAATCCACTCAAGATGAATTGAGTGAACTTGTCTATTATATTTTACAGCGTGTATTCTTACGTTTCGGAGATTTCTTCAAAGAGGGATATAGTCCGTCGACATTCGCGAAGAACTCATCGGATAAAGCATTGAAAATCGCATTGGCGGAAACAGTCAATATGGTAGGCTTTGACTTGACGCAAGAATTAAAAGTAACAAATTTACGTATTCTTCAGTACATGAAGAAACAATTGCTAGAACGTCAACGCATGGAAGTTCGTTCATTAGCCGATATGGACCAGTCGATCGTGCCTTCTCCATACGAGCCGAACGATAAAGATATGTTGTCATTTGAGACGCCATATGAAGATCCTATGGTCTACAGCGCAGTGAATAAATCGTTCAAAAATCAAAAGGCGTTCTTTGAACGCGGTGATCGCGATATCTTGAAAGTGAAGCTGGAAGAAATATTGAAAAAAGATGCGTCGAGCTATCTTGGCGATCAGAAAGAACGTATTGAAAAGTGGGCAGACTTATGGATTGACGACGAAGCAGAAGCATTACGCGTTCATTTATTGCAGGAAAGTCTTGTGCAAATTGAATCGGAGCGTACATTGCTTGATGGTTCGGAGCAGCTGGAACACTGGCAAAAAATCTATGAAAAAATCCGTCAAGAGGAGTTGGTTCAATGACACAAGTATTTGTATCTATTCACCATATAGAGACAAGTCACGCGAAATGGATCGATGCACGCTTTTCATTGCAAGATGAAAAACAAGGGAAACGTGATTATCAAAAAGAGCACGTAAAAGACGCGATTCATTGGGATCTAGAAGAAGACCTATCCGGTGCTTCTGTAGAAGGTGGACGTCATCCCTTGCCTTCTGCTGAACAACTGACTGAATTATTTCGTAAGAGTGGACTGGAACGTACAGATACGATTTTGATCTATGATGAGGGCGGCGGTCCTTTCGCAACACGTGCTTGGTGGATGTTGCAGTATGGAGGTTTCACGAATGTGCATGTCGTAACAGAAAGTTATACAGAATTACGCAAAAACGTGGACGTAACGTCTGATTCTGCTACGCCTGTACGCTCAACGGTGGATCCAGATTGGCAAGAGCACCTATACGCTAGTAGAAGTGAAGTTGAAGAAGTTGTGGCGGGCAATCGACCGTCTCAACTTGTCGACGCACGTTCTGAAGTTCGCTACCGTGGGGAAAAAGAGCCGCTTTATCATAAAGCAGGCCATATACCGACAGCGCGAAACTTCGATTGGGAACAACTGAAGCGAGACGGACAGTATGATGTGCAGCACGCAAAAGAGCAATTACAACAGATTGTCTCTCCTGAAGATGATGTCATCGTCTACTGTGGCAGCGGCGTAACGGCTTCCCCTTTATTCGCGGCACTTAAAGAGCTGGACTATTCAAATGTGAAATTATATGTGGGCAGTTTCAGCGACTGGATATCTAAAGATGATGCACCAATTGAAACCGCAATAAGGGGTTGATACACGATGCAATTCGCATTGCTGGGAGATATACATTCATCCAAAGAAGATTTGCAAGCCGTACTGGCACACGTTGCTGATGAAGCACCTGAAGCAACTATCATCGGGACGGGCGATTTATATGAATGCACAGTCAGCAAAAAAGACCTTCATGGGCAGATTTATCCTACTGTCGAAGAAGTGATTAAACATTCAGCTGGCATCGAAAAGCTGTTAACTTTTCCATCCATCTATGGCAATCAAGAAGAACGTATTCTGTTGCTGACAAAGCAATCAGAACCTATACGAAACGTCCTAAATGGCTTGCCTGAAACTCTGATCGCTGATGAAGCGACGATCATTCATGGTCACCAGTGGCCGCATAAGCAAGCTGACGCATGGCTGGCTGAGCATCTACCGGAAGCACACCTTGTCTTTCACGGGCATACCCACCAATCAGGCTTCACGAGCGAAGGACAATCCGTACCAATTAGCTGGAACGACGAGATGTCAGTGAAAGGTTCTCGAACTGTTATCAACGTAGGGGCTGTAGTGGGTTCTAGAGAATGGGTGTTATTTGATTCTGAAAAACAAAATGTTAGATTTATGAAAGCGTCAAATAGCTAAGGGATTCATGTCTAGCTCTTTTAGTTGAGTAGTGAATAGTAAAATAGTAAGTGAAGCATCGCATTTTGCGGTGCTTTTTTTATTTTTTGAAATATATTTGGATATCTTTGGTTTAATGACGTTGAAGGTTAAAGAATTATAAATGGTAAACTAAATAGTAGGAATAGTTTTATACTGTTAGTATGATGGAGTCAATAAATAGATAGTAGGAGGAGTGTTCAGATGACAAAATATGAATTATCAAACGTGTGGAAGTGGGAAGCAGAGAATTCGAATAGAGGTGGAAATCGTCCGACAGCCGGTGAACGTTTTGAACAAAAACTACCTGTCGGAGAGGCGCCGTTCCAACTCTATTCACTCGGAACGCCGAACGGTATTAAAGTGACGATTATGTTGGAAGAATTAAAAGAGTTGGATGTCGATGGTGCAGACTATGATTTGTATGAAATCAATATTGGTGCCGACGAACAATTTGGTTCAGATTTTGTCAACATCAATCCTAATTCTAAGATCCCAGCCCTAGTCGATCAAAGTCAAAGTCCACGTGTGGAAATTTTTGAATCAGGGTCGATTTTGCTTTACTTGGCTGAGAAATTTAATAAACTGATTCCGACAGATATTCACGGACGGACAGAAACCCTTAATTGGCTCTTCTGGCAAATTGGGGCGGGTCCTTATATTGGTGGAGGGTTTGGTCACTTTTTCGCTTATGCGCCAGAGCCTATGAAATACCCAATTGATCGTTTTACTATGGAAACGAAACGTCAATTAGACTTACTAGATAAAATATTAGCTCAGCGCTCTTATATTGCTGGTGATACCTATACTATTGCAGATATTACGATATGGTCTTGGTACGGACGTTTAGCTTTAGGGGAATTGTATGAAGGCTCTTATGAATTTTTAAACATGGATGAATATACCCATCTCTTGGAATGGTCTCATCGCATTGCGAAACGACCAGGCGTTCAAAAAGGTCTTGCAGCAGAGTATCAGTCGCTTGGGGAGTAATTTTTAAAAAATAATGTATTGAGGTTTTTCTTTTTTACAATAGAATTGAACCCTTATATAGACATATCAAAGACAACGGAATAGTGGTTTATTTAACAATGGGTGCGATTCTTGTATAAGAGTTTTGCACCCAATCCCTATATTGGGCTATTTAAAGGAGTTCAAACGAATGAATTACAGCTACGAGGAATTTCTTGAAGACTTAGATGCAGAAAGAGAGATTCATTTTATTTATAAAAATGAAAAGTACTATATGGATGCCGGAACAGGTAGATTTATGTTTTGGAAGTTCTATGATGCCGCAAGTGAAATTATAGGAGAAGACAGCAATGATTTACTTCGAAAAGTTATTCTGGAGGGGAAACAAATAAAGGAAGTATGGAACTTACTGGAGATTGATGGCACTTTCTAGATGGCAAGTGGTTCAATCAGCAATCGGGCCAAAAAGTACGGAAAAGGTGATTTGGACGGATACAAAGAAAAGGATGGAAATATCTATACGCATTTGCTCCTTTCACTCTGGAAAGGTTCGAAGTACGATAGTAAATTGCGTGAATTATCTACAGAAGAGTTGTTGAATTTAATAAAAGGGCTGTATATATTGAGGAGAATAAAAAGTTAGGATGAGGGGTGAGTATTTGCATATTTTTTCTGGAAAACTTTTTCAGAAAACTATATAAAGGAGTGCTTGGAATGAATGAAAAAGAGTCTTCAAATAAAAACTTTTTAAACACCACGCTTACTTTCTTTGGGCTTATCTCAATTTATACACTTATTCTTAATCCAGATGTAGGTATAAAAGAAATAAGTTTAATGTTGTTTTTTACACTGATTTTCTGGCTACTTAATAAGTTTTAAGAAAAAAGAAAAGACCAGGAAAAACAAAAAACACACTTGCTTTTTATGGTATTATCATCTGGAATAATATAGAAAAGGGGAGGTGTCATGTCAAATAAAAATGTAAAAACGCTCAAAGTGGTATTTCTTTGTTTTATGTTACTACTTACTGGAGTATTTTTTACTGCCTGTTCAAACGCTGAGGCAGAGGGGCAAAACGTGGGTATTGTCGAGAAAGTCCTTAAGCTTCAATTCAACAGGCCTGACCAAAAGATTATAGATTTGCTTCAGAATCCTGATTACACAAAGGTCGTAGATGGAAAGGAAGTCAATGATGAGTTAGACCAGTACATCACAGAAGTATACGGAGATTATTTCACGAAAGACTATCTAGTCCCATTCTTTCAAACATCAGGGCTAGTTTATCCGGTTGCGGCAGAACTTTCTGGTTACGAATTAAATTTGAAAGACACAGTCGTTAAACAATCTGAGAAGGCTTCCAACAGATATACATTCACTGCAACTGTCGGTTATATACAAGATGGTGAGAAAGAAAAGACGGCAGATGTATCAGGAGTTGTCCTGTTCTCTACTAATGAAAAGGGAAAGATCGGCAAGTTTGAATATGTTGAAGACAACGGATTTTATAAAGAATTATCTTCAGGTGAATAAAGACTTTTCTTCAATCCGGGGCAATTTTTGAATAAGGATTATGCCGTTAAAGGGTCAAATTTAATGAATCAGTATGAATTTCAGGTTTCTAAATAGGTGATAAGATGGCAAACAATAATTGTTTAAAAATATGTTTTTAGCAATATCAGGCATGATTCTAAGTTGGATAGTCATCCGCTTCTTCACAAACGAATTTGGAATAGGCTACCTGACATTTTCGCTATTCGGTTTCCAGCTAGGCTTTCTAGTTAAAAGAGATAAGAAGGAAGAATGAAAAGAGTGTACGACTATCGGTGGCAATAACGGAAATTGAGTTGTGCTTTAAACGGGCCATTTTATGCAGAACAAGTGCGAGGGGGATTATTATGTTATTTAATAAAGAACATCCGTGGCGTTGGGCTATCGGAGGTTGGGGAGCGTTTATTGTGGCAACAATTTTGTTCCTAATATTTGATTTTAATATTTTAAATATATATTGGGTACTTGGTTTATTAACAGCAGCAATAATTCTAACAATTGGAAACGCCGTTTACGTTATTTATACAAAGCGAAAGTCCAAGGAAGGTAAAATATGAAATCTTAGTTTTAGTTAATAATATATGGGTTTGTTTGGAGTAATTCAAGATAGTATTTTTGCAATAAGGCACTTTACTTGAAGATTGTTGAGCTGCTTCAGGCAAATTAGATACTGAATCCCTATTTGCGATTCTAATTGAAGATTAGTAACTTAAAACTGAAAAGGTTAGGTCAATAGACTATACCTTTTATTTTCATTTTAGAGGAGGAAAGTGATTATGTTAGATGGTTTTTTTGATTGTAATCCACTTGCCATAATCCGTTTTAAGATTGACGACGAAAAAGAAGAGCATGGGGAGTATATGGGTGGATTTTCAACTTGGGTTCCCGATGAATTGACTGAACACCTAGAACATAATTTCGGTAAGGTCACACTTGTTCAACAAACCGAAACCAGGATTCGGTACACTTACAAGTTTGGGGAAAAAGGCAGGAAGAGAGAAGGGAAAATACTTGTGACGTTCGATTACTTGTGGGATCAGAAAGCGGAGAGGGTTGATAAACTTGTCCCTTATTGGATTCCAAAGGGGCGGCAGTAACATGGGACAGTAATTAGGAAATTAATTCGTAAGCCTAATTACCGAATGCTCAATTATTCTAGCTCAATCAACGGGCGCGGCTGTGGCACAAGATTAACCTAGTCGCTTAGTTGATCTTCGCTACAGCCGGCGACTCCGGGAGGTTCACTGCCCGCCCATAGGACGCGCGTCCGGCTGCAACGCAGATCAACGGGTTGCAGCCATTTAACCCCTACACGTAAGCTCATCATGAAAAACGACCTGTACGAATAAAAGTAAAGCACAAGCAGTACACTCTTTTAGTGTCGAATTCTCAAATGACAACAAAACATCCCGCCTAGTTTATTCCTTTTTCTTCTTCTGCAACAAAATCGCTTGCCGCGCAAGTGTATCTGCCGTCTTGTTTGTACTGTCCGCAATCCACTTAATAAAGAAAAAATCAAACGTCGCCGCGAGTCTTAATGCCTCCTTCAAATGAGGTACATACTGCTCGTTCTTGACAAATTCCTTCTCCATCGACTTGACGACCACCGTCGAATCCGATCGCACCGACACCATGCCTGTTGTCAGCTTAGATGCCTCCTCAAGACCTCTCACAAGCGCTTGAAACTCCGCATGATGATTATTCGTCGGATCAATCGACTCACTAATCCGGACATCCTGACCTTCCCCTTTAATATATACACCAATTCCGCTCAACCCAGGATTACCTGCGCTAGCACCGTCTATGTACACTTCCAACATGAGATTTTTCTCTCCAATCTGGTAATAAAATGTAAAAAACGTAGAAACACTTGCAACATCCCGTTAGCCGACTTAAAATAGAAAGAAGAAAGGTGGGAGTTCTTTTCTAATGAATAAAGTAGTTGTCATGAAAGAAATCAATCAATTGCTCGATATATATTGTGAAGGTTGTTACGTGAAAAAACAACTAACAAACGAACGTGGCAAAACAGGCGCTCACCAATTTTGTATTTCTGACTGTACTGTAGGAAACCAGTTGCAATTCCTTGGAAGAGAAATCAACAAGATCAGTACTGCATCCAAATAAATAACGAAAAAGCATCCCGCAACTGCGTGGATGCTTTGTTTATGTTATAAATTCAGCTGTTTACGTCGAGATGAGGTTGCACTTCATCCTCAAGAGTCGATACGTTAGCCGCCTGTGGACCACGATTTCCTTCAATTACTTCAAAAGAAACTGTTTGACCTTCAGCCAGTGTCTTAAATCCATCTGTAGCAATTCCTGTGAAATGCACAAAAACATCTTCACCATCATCTGCTTCGATAAATCCATACCCTTTGTCACTGCTGAACCACTTCACTTTACCTTGGTGCATAATAATTCCTCCTCGGCAATTAGAAATCCATCTCCACACGTAACGTACAAGTCTACTACTGACAACTTGCCCAATACGGCTTCTTACACTATACATGAGTGGGCCGAGCGTGTCAATGTTAGAAGGAATATTCTGATTACTATTCAAAAATAGCAAGGAATGTATTGGTTTTTATCTGACTATTCCCTATAATGAAGAAGTATTCATTTTTATACATAAGAATCAGATAAGGAAGTGTTGGAGTGAAAATTGTCATCCCGCTTTTGCAAGTAGGAATTTTATACATACTATTTCTAACAGGTGAGTTTTTACGCGCCAAACTATCCATTCCTTTGCCGGGGAGCATTATCGGTTTGCTCGTGTTATGGGGACTGTTATCGATCAAAATCATTCCACTGCGCTGGGTGGAAAAAGGTGCATATGTATTTCTATCGACTTTGCCACTGTATTTGATTCCCGCAACGGTTGGCGTGATGGATTATGGTCATGTGTTCGCAGGTAAGGGAAGTCTACTGATCGTGATCACAATCGGTAGTACGTTGATTACGATGATCGTCGCCAGTCTGGTTAGCCAATTTATGGCCAAGCGCCATGTGAAAGAGGAGGGGACTCTTTCATGAATACAGTAGTACTTGCCTTCACGATGATAGTGTTAACGGTTATTCTTTATTTTGTGATGAACGTCGTCTACGTAAGGTTACGTTCGCCGTTTCTAGTACCTATCCTGACAACGACTATCGCAGTCATTGTCTTGTTATCGTTATTCGATGCGTCATATGAAACGTATATGGTAGGTGGTAAATGGATTGACGCGTTGCTTGGCCCTGCGATCGTCTCACTTTGTATTCCACTCTATAAGCAACGGGATGTCATCAAAAAGAATGTATTGCCCATCTTTGGTGGAGTCGTGGTTGGAGGTGTGGTCGGAATGTTGACAGGTGTCCTCGCAGCGAGATGGGTCGGATTTTCGACCGAACTTCTAGCGAGTATTTTACCAAAATCCATTACTTCCCCAATCGCCATGCAAATAGCGGAAGAACTCGGTGGCATACCTTCGCTAGCGACGGTATTTGTCATTATCGCCGGACTTGCTGGAATCCCCATGGGTCCTTGGATTAATCGCTGGTTCAAGATTGATACAGCGATTGGTCAGGGCATTGGCCTTGGAGTGGGTGCGCACGCGATTGGAACTTCTAAAGCGCTTGAATACGGGGAACAAACGGCTTCCATGAGTTCGGTTGCCATGACTTTATCGGCGATTATCGGCGCGCTTGTCGGTCCTATATTTGGTATTTGGTTGTTTCCATAGAAAAGCGGAATTCCTATTCAATTAGGAATCCCGCTTTTTTTAATGCTTCTTCCGCATCGTGTAGTTGTTCTGGTCGTGGAGCAGAAATAGCGTGTAAATGAATCCCGCTTTCGTCCAAATTCAATAGATAAGGAGCTTGTGCCTGCTGGATCTGTTCGATAAACGTTTTGACTTCTTGCCGGTTCGATACCATGATCGATGCGCGCACATCGCCGTACACAGGATGTTCTACCCGTACATCTCTGACAGTTACACCGTGATCGACTAAAATATGCAATTCTTCTTCAGTTTGTTCAGGAGCGTGTTTACAGACGATGATTTTTTCAATGTCTTTTACACTTTTAGTTGACTGCGTGTATAAGTATCCTTGATTCGTCGCCATGATGGGTTCGTCTTTTGCTTTCAACAAATTAATATCACTAACGATTACTTGTCTGCTGACTTTTGTTAAATCACCTAATTCTGCACCTGTAACGGGATGATTTGCTTCCTTTAACGTTTGGAGAATCAAATTTCGACGCTGCTCTCCTGCCACTTTTGCTTTTTGTCGCAAAAATCTCACCTGCCATCTATAAAATATCTATCGGGATTTGTGCAGTAGGTGTTAATACTGCAACTTCAAGCAACGCTTTTGCCAGTTGGGTGACGTTTTCACTAGTTGATGTCTCACCAAATGAAATCCGAATGAATCCTTTCGCCAAATGGGCGGGGATATTCATCGCAGTCATTGTCATTGATGACTGTTGTTGACCGACCTGACAAGCACTACCTGTCGATATCGCAAATCCTCTTCTATTTAATTCTAACATAATGAGTTGTCCTTCTGAGTGTTTGGCGCATAGACCGATAATTTGCAGAAGTTGATCAGATGTCTGGAGACCGCCATAGAAAGTGAATACATCTTGCTGGGTAGAGAGTATATCAATAAAGAGAGAGCGTAATGTAGCGTACTTGACTTCATTACTATTTGCCAGCTCAGCTGCCGTAACGAATGCGGCAATTCCCGGTACATTCATCGTTCCACCTCTAAATCCTTTCTCTTGTGTAGCTCCTGGAAATAGCGGAACTGCACGAATATGTGGATCGATATAGACTGCACCAACCCCTTTTGGACCATGCACTTTATGGCTTGATACGGACAGGCTGTCTACATATGGAGAGATGGCGCGCACAGATAATTTACCAAAAGATTGTACACAGTCACTATGCAAATAAATCCCTTTAGGTTTTATTAGTTCAGATATAGATCGGATCGGTTGAATGGTACCGATTTCTGGATTGCAGTGTTGCACGGATACGACAGTCGTTTGTTCTGTAATGGCATTTTCGAGAGCTAGTAAATCGATGAAGCCTTTCGTTGTAAAAGGAATGAACGTAACAAAGAACCCTTGTCTTTCCAGGTACGCTGCAGCTGAATGGAGAGAAGGATGTTCTGCAGCGGAAAGAATAATATGCTGTCCTTTTTTCTTTGCCGACTCAGCTAAAGATAATAGTGCAAGAATGTTACTTTCCGTACCACCCGAAGTGAAGTATATCCCTTCAGGACGTACCCCTAAAAGTGCAGAAAGGTTTTGTCTGCTATGAGACAAGATGTTTTGCGCAGCCCCTCCTGCGTCGTGGAGGCTCGTTGTGTTACCAAACTGTTGTTGAGAGACCGACACATAGACCGAGGCGGCTTCCTCACGGAGAGGCGTCGTGGCTGCGTAATCAAAGTAATGCAATTGAATGACCTCCTGCAATAAATAGTATATTCATCTTGTCATATAACTGTTTATATGTAAAGATAGATGTAAAGACACTAAGTAAAAAGAAGGGTCGTAGGACTGCACATGAATAGAATCAAATTGGTCTCAATGCTTGAACAGTTTTTCATAGAAGACGTGGGAGATGGAGATCTATCGGCTAATACATTATTTCCTGCTGATGCGATAGGTGAAATGCAAATCATCTCTAAAACTTCAGGAGTATTTTGTGGAGTAGATGTCATCACGACAGGTTTTCAAGTGATGAATCCATCTATAGAAGTCGAATGTCTAGTAGAAGATGGTGAAAGAATAACAGATAAGCAAGTACTCGCGATTGTTAAAGGTTGTGTTAGAGATCTATTAACTGCGGAACGAGTAGTACTGAATTGTATTCAGCGGATGAGTGCCATTGCAACGAAAACTGCTGATCTAACTGCATTATTGTCCAGAACGAAGACGAGAGTTTGTGACACACGCAAAACAGCTCCTGGGCTCCGCATGTTAGATAAATATGCAGTCCGTACAGGCGGTGGATTTAATCATCGCAATGGCTTGTATGACGCAGTGATGCTAAAAGATAATCACTTGGCTTACGCGGGTTCTATTACGAATGCCGTGCAACTACTGAGAACACGTTTAGGTCACACAGTGAAAATAGAAGTAGAAATCGAATCTCTAACGCAACTACAAGAAGCTATCGAAGCAAACGTGGATATTATTATGTTTGATAACCGGTCGCCACAAGAAATTACTGACTGGTTGCCATTAGTACCTGCTCATATCATGACAGAAGCTTCGGGCATGATTACAGAAGACACCATCGCTTCTTATGGCAAGACAGGAATTGATTACATATCGGTCGGCGCACTGACACATTCCGTAATGGCAGCTGACATTAGTGCTACTATACAACTCACTACGCAGGAGGACTGAAGAACATGTCGATGATGGAACTTGTAAGAGAACAGGCAAACGCTATGTTGCCAGAACAGTATAAACAGTTTACGGTTAGTGAAATGGAAGAAAAGATTCGGACCATTAAACAAACATTAGGGAACAAATTATTTATTCCTGGCCATCACTACCAAAAAAATGAAGTGATTCAATTTGCAGATGCTACGGGAGATTCTTTGCAATTAGCGCAAATCTGCGCAGCAAACGAAGATGCCGAACATATTGTGTTTTGTGGCGTGCACTTCATGGCGGAAACGGCGGATATCCTAACAACGGAAAATCAAAAAGTCTATTTGCCTGATATGCGTGCTGGTTGTTCGATGGCTGATATGGCGGATATCTACCAGACGGAACGAGCGTGGATTGACTTGCAAGCACGTTTTGGAGATACGATTCTTCCATTGACGTACGTCAATTCAACGGCAGCAATCAAAGCATTTGTCGGACGTAATGGCGGTGCAACAGTGACATCGTCAAATGCCAAAGAAATCGTTCAATGGGCTTTCACTCAGAAAAAACGTATTTTATTCTTACCTGATCAGCATTTAGGGCGCAACACAGCGTATGGACTTGGTGTGCCTCTCGATCACATGGCTTTATGGAATCCTATTACAGATACTCTCGAATACGCTGGACAAAACGAAGAGTGTCAAGTGATATTATGGAAAGGACATTGCTCGGTCCACGAAAACTTCACGGTAGAAAATATTCGACAGTTACGTGAAAATGATCCTGATCGTCGTATTATTGTTCACCCGGAATGTTCTCACGAAGTCGTGATGAAATCTGATGATAATGGTTCAACGAAGTATATTATTGATCAAATTGAATCCGCCGCTCCTGGAACGAAATGGGCGATCGGAACAGAAATGAATTTAGTCAACCGTCTGATGGAAAATCATCCGGATCAAGATATCATTTCATTAAACCCTTTAATGTGTCCTTGTTTGACAATGAACCGTATTGATTTACCTCATTTACTTTGGAGTCTTGAAAGTATCATAGAAGGCGCGGAGCAAAATATTATCCAAGTGGATGAAGCTACTTCCGCGGATGCGATTGATGCGCTAAACCGTATGTTGCAACGAAACTAACGTAGCTGCGCTTGACAATTACTCTGAATATTGTATGATTGGGAAAATGATATTGAATGTTGAAGAAGGATCAGTAGATAAATAGCATGTGTTAGAGAGCGGAATCCATCGGCTGGAAGTTTCCGTCGCAATGCCTTGTCGAACCTGCCTTTTGAGTCCTGTGAAAACACAGGCGCGCACCTTGGCGTTAGAAGGAAAGCGGGATTCATATAAATGGATCCAATGATGGTGGCACCGCGGAAGTTATGTCCTTTCGTCCTGATTATATCGGGACGATTGGGCTTTTTTATTTCCTAAAAGCAGATGATATGGAGAAATGGAAGGCGAATGTATATGAAAAGACAACGAATCGTTGTGAAAATCGGTAGCAGCTCGTTAACGAATGATAATGGAGAAATCGATCAAGTGAAATTCAATGATCATGTCGATGCCTTGGCGATGCTAAAAAACGTTGGACATGAAGTCATTGTCGTCTCTTCAGGAGCGGTCGCGGCAGGCTTTGCCCGTCTCGGTTATTCTTCCCGTCCACAGACCATAAAAGGTAAGCAAGCCGCAGCGGCAGTAGGGCAGAGCTTATTGATACAGTCCTATATTGAAAGATTTAGCGCACATAAAGTAATACCAGCACAGATCTTATTGACGCGTCATGACTTTGCCGATCGTGATCGATACCGCAACGCATTTGCGGCGATGTCTGAATTACTTGACCGTGGTATTATGCCGATCATTAATGAAAATGATACGGTGTCCATTGACGAGTTAACATTCGGTGATAATGATATGCTATCCGCATTAGTCAGTGGTTTTCTACACGCGGATCAGTTGATTATTTTAACCGATGTCAATGGCATCTACACAAGTAATCCACGAACAGATCCAGACGCTATACGATTGACTAAGTTGGATGAAATTACAGATGAATTACTGGGCGGTGCTGATGATGTCGGCTCAAAAGTCGGTACAGGGGGCATGCGTTCGAAGATACTGGCTGCAAAAACTGCTCACACATTGGCAGTTCCAGTATTCATTGGAACAGGGCGTGGTCCATCAAAATTACTGGACATTTTAAAAGGTCATGGAGATGGTACATATATTTCCAGTCCTGTTGCCAATACGATCAATACGAACCGTCAATGGATTGCACTTCATTCCGAATCAACTGGACGTCTATATGTGGATAAAGGTGCCGAAGAAGCCATTGTGCATAACGGCCGCAGTTTATTACCCGCGGGTGTCTTTAAAGTACAAGGTGACTTTGGTATTGGCGAAGTCGTGGAAGTGTTCGGTTTAGATGGTTTGATCGGTAAAGGGGAAGTCACCTATTCATCTGAACAATTAAAACAAACGATATCCAATAAGGATAAATTGGAAGAGTTCAAACCGATGCTAGAAGTCATTCACCGAGATCGCTGGGTACAAGTATAATTAAAGGAGAGAAGTTATTATGAGTGAAATTAAAGCTAAAGGCAAGGCTGCTAAAGAAGCGAGTATTGAACTGAACGTGGCAACGACAGAAGAGAAAAACCATGCATTGCAATTGATTGCCGATCAATTATTGGAAGAACAGGATCAATTGCTCACGGAGAATAAAAAGGATATTGAAGAAGGTCGTGAAAGAGGAATTGACTCGGCGGTTCTCGATCGTATTTTATTGACGCCTGATCGTATTGAAGCGATGGCGGAAGGTGTTCGTCTACTAATTGATTTACAAGATCCAATTGGAGAAACGCTTGAAGAAATCCACAAAGAGAACGGATTACATATTGTCAAGAAGCGCGTGCCGATTGGCGTCATTGCAATGATTTATGAAGCACGACCGAATGTCACGATAGATGCTGCGTCCTTGGCTTTGAAAACAGGGAATGCGGTCGTGTTGCGCGGAAGTTCGTCTGCGAAATATTCCAATTTGGCCCTATGGCGTGTTATTCAACGCGGACTCGAAAAAAGTTCATTACCAGTCGATTCTGTTCAATTAATAGAAGACACGAGTCGAGAAACAGCGAAAGAATTGTTCACACTCAATGACTATTTAGATGTCTTGATTCCACGTGGCGGAGCTAAGTTGATACAGACTGTTATCCGTGAGTCTACAGTACCGGTGATTGAAACAGGGGCGGGGAACTGCCATGTGTTTATCGATGAATCCGCAGATGAGAAAATGGCGATTGATATAGTAGTCAATGCCAAAACCCATCGCCCGTCGGTTTGCAACGCGATCGAAACCGTTTTGATCGATTCCAACTGGTTGGCGCGACATGGAAAGCGTTTGATTAAAGCATTACGTGACCAAGACGTGCAACTACAAGGGGACGATCAACTACAGGCATTTGATTCAGATGTCGCAGCGGTTGAACAAAATGATTGGTCAAATGAATACCTGGACTTGACATTACGCTTGAAGAGCGTGGAAAATGTACAGCAAGCATTAGATCATATAGCAACATTCAGTACGAAGCATTCAGAAAGCATTATTACACAGACGGATGCACATGCTGAGCAATTTTTAAATAACGTAGATGCGGCAGCTGTTTACGTTAATGCTTCCACACGCTTTACGGATGGTTTTGAATTCGGTTATGGTGCTGAAATCGGTATCAGTACACAAAAGCTTCACGCGAGAGGTCCAATGGGATTAGAAGCATTGACTTCTTCGAAATTTGTAATTCGGGGAACTGGACAAATCAGATAATATTTAGGAGGGTTTATTTATGGCCAATGAAAAACATATTTTACACTATGAAACTTCCGCACCAAAAGACAAACCAGCAGCGGATGATTCACTCGCTTTCGGAACGATTTTCACAGATCACATGTTTGTAATGGACTATACAGATGGAACGGGATGGCATGATCCTCGTATTGAGCCGTATAAGCCGTTTCTTTTAGATCCAGCCGCTATCGTGTTGCATTATGGGCAAACGGTTTTCGAAGGGTTGAAAGCCTATTTAAACGAAGACAAGGAAGTAGTTTTGTTCCGTCCAGAGGAAAATATGAAACGCCTGAACCGTTCAAATGATAGATTATGCATGCCGATGTTCGATGAGAAATTCGTATTAAGCGCACTAAAGGAATTGATTTCTGTTGATAAAGATTGGATTCCGGATAGAGCAGGGACATCACTTTACGTCCGTCCTTTCATTTTCGCTACACAGCCTTATTTAGGTGTAGCTCCTTCTAAAACGTACCGCCTAATGATCATTTTATCGCCGGTAGGCCCATATTATAAAGAAGGAGTTAATCCGGTCAAAATTGCAGTTGAATCAGAATATGTCCGTGCCGCAGTAGGTGGTACAGGCTCTGCGAAAACAGCTGGTAACTATGCAGGCGCGATGAAAGCTCAAGAAGTGGCGGAAGCGGAAGGGTATTCACAAGTTCTGTGGCTGGATGCAAAAGAACATCGTTATATAGAAGAAGTGGGAGCGATGAATGTATTCTTCAAAATCAATGGAGAAGTTATCACCCCAAGCCTCAATGGCAGTATTTTGGAAGGTATCACGCGTAAGTCCGTTATCGAGTTATTGATCGCTTGGGATATTCCAGTTACAGAACGTAAAGTGTCCATCGATGAAATTATGGAAGCCAATCGAGAAGGCACATTGGAAGAGGCATTCGGTACAGGAACAGCTGCTGTTATTTCTCCGATAGGTGAACTATTCTTTGAAGGTGAAAAATGCGAGATCAATCAGAATGAGATCGGTGAACTTTCGCTAAAGCTTTATGAGACGATTACAGGCATCCAGACTGGAAGAATAGAAGATCCATTTAACTGGGTCGTGCCGGTAGACTAATTTCCTTCACAAATCAGGTGGAATGGTCCGTGACAACTGCGGTGCTGTGAAGTACACTGTTAATAGTTTTGATTGAAGGGGAGTTTCCTGATGAACAAAAGTTTGATCGTTCTATTCCTGGCAGTGATGCTATTTACAGTGACAGGATGCGGAAAAACGTCTTCCGCCCCGTCGAGTGCGGAAGATTTATTGAAGAAAGCGGAACAAGCGATGGATGAATTGGAATCGGTCCATGCCAATATCGCGTACGACGAAAGTAGTGTCACATCCGATCCTGCAAAGCGTACAAGCAAAAATGTACAAGTCCAGGCGGATATTGAACAGAATCCACTGAAGGTATCAGAGGAAGTCGTCTGGAAAATTCCAAAACAAGGCGCGAAAAACATTCAACTATTCCGCCAAGGTAATGAATTGGCTATGCAAGAGACAGTTGAAACAGAAAAAAGTGAATGGCAAGAGCTAACAGATGAGCAACGCATAGAATTGCTTGGTGTGTGGGTGCCGTTTGTTTCTCCTGTAATGGACTTTTCGCTGTTAAAACCTTTTTTGCATGATGCAGAAATAGAAAAAATTGATTATGGCTATGCAGTGCAGTTTTCTCTATCTCCTGCTGATTATCGTCAGTTGATGGAAGTTGTATCAGTGAATAGTCCGCAACCAGAAAAATTTGTCCATACGCATGGCGGATTTCCTGTAGTGGAGAAACTGGATGTAGAGCTGACGGTAAACGAAAAGACCATGTTTGTGACGGGCATGAAGATGTCGGCGAATGTTACGAGTTATTTCGGACGGGATTATATTCGTTATAAGCAGAAGCTCGATGCAAAGTATAGTTATTTTAATGATATTGATTCGATTTCCACACCGAAAAATGCAGAGATGTTCAAGTAATACGAGAAAATCCACACTGACCTAGCAAAGGTTGGCGTGGATTTTTTGTACTATCTAGCTAAATTCCTAACGTGGATTCTTTTGGCCTTTGAATGATTGAAGACGCTTGTGAATGGCGGCCATTCTAGTTTCTTCACCGGCTTCCACAGGGGTATAGAACTTAGAGTTTACTAGGCTGTCAGGCAAGTACTGCTGGTCTGTCCAACCGCCAAATGTGCCTACCGGTGTTGCGTGTGGATAGACGTATCCGCCATGACCAAGTGCGGCAGACCCGCTGTAGTGTGTATCACGTAAATGCATGGGGATTTCGCCTGTTGGTTTCTCATGCAGTGTTTTTGTAGCCGCATCGATAGCTTTATAAGCGGAGTTTGATTTAGAAGCCAAACACATCTCTATAATTGCCGTGGCAAGTGGAATACGTGCTTCTGGCATGCCAAGACGTTGTGCGGCGTCTGTGGCCGCGAGAACCCGGCTTCCGACATCCGGCGCTGCCAATCCGATATCTTCGTAACTCATGACGAGCATCCGTCTTGTAACAGCAGTTAGGTCACCAATTTCGAGTAGTTGGGCCAAATAATAAAGCGCGGCATCGACATCGCTTCCGCGTACACTTTTTTGCAAAGCAGATAATAAATTAAAATGATGCGAGCCCTTTTTATCGCCTAGTAAACTAATTCTAGTTAATAATTGAGCAAGCAATGCATCTTCAATAATAATCTTACCGTCCTCTTCATCACTTGCAGCAAGTAATGATTCAAGGAAAGTTAAAGCTTTTCGCGCATCACCATTCACGCCTTCTGAGATTTTCTCCAATTGTTCTGTGGTGATTTCAATCGTTTCCTTACCGAGTCCTTTTTTCTCGTCTTTCAATGTACGCTCGAGTAATTCCAGTAAATCTTTTGGTTGCAATCGTTTTAATTGGACGATTTCTCCACAACGTGAACGAATAGCGGGATTGACATCATGGAATGGATTTTCCGTTGTCGCACCGATCAAGACAATCGCACCGCTTTCTACATGAGGAAGTAGTGTATCCTGCTGCAATTTATTGAAACGATGGATTTCATCTAAGAATAGCAACACTTTGCCAGTCATCCGCGCTTCTTTCACTACATCTTCTACGTCTTTTTTTCCTGCTACTGTGGCATTCAATGCAATGAAAGGTAGTTTTGACGTGCCTGCGATTGCGTATGCGAGAGACGTTTTTCCGATACCTGGTTCACCATATAATAAAAGGGACGGGACATGCCCGTTCTTGATCATCCGATATAAGGGAGTATTATTGCCGATGACGTGGTCTTGTCCAATCACTTCATCAATCGTCTCAGGCCGCATGCGAAAAGCCAAAGGTTCATTATGCATGTACATCCTCCTAGCGTACGTTTGTTCTTTCATTATACCGTAAAACATTAGTGAAGTCATTTGCAAGAACCAGTGATACAATTATGCTATACTGATTTCAGCAATTTTAGTAAAGGACGATGCCCAATGAAAATATCCACTAAAGGACGATACGGACTTACAGTAATAGTAGAATTAGGACGAAAATATGGAGAGGGTCCTGTGCCTTTGCGTAAAATCGCAGAAGAGCAAAATCTCTCTGAAGCATACCTGGAACAACTGATCCCGCCTTTACGCAACAGCGGAATGGTGAAAAGTGTTCGCGGTGCCTACGGTGGCTATAAACTCGCAAAAGATCCTTCTGAAATCGTGGCAGGAGACGTAATTCGTTTGCTTGAAGGACCGATCCAATTAGTCGAAGGGCTTGATGACGATGATATTCCGCAACGAGAACTATGGAAACGAATCGGAGACGCAATCCGAGGAGTATTGGATCATACGACGATCAAAGATTTAATTGAATTTGAAGATACGTCAACTGCTGATGAATACATGTTCTATATTTAAAGGAGTTTAGTTATGAAACCAGCTATATATTTAGACTATGCTGCCACGACACCGATACATCCAACTGTATTGGAGCGATTCACCACTGCGCTGCAGGATACATATGGTAATCCTTCAAGTACACATCAATTCGGTCGTCACGCGAGGAAAGTGCTGGAAGATGCACGCAAAACGTTAGCCTCTTCGATCAATGCATCACCTAATGAAATCATTCTTACTTCTGGAGGAACAGAAGCGGATAACTTGGCGATTTTTGGGTGTGTACGATCGTCGGAAACAGAAGGCAAACATATTATTACAACGGAAATCGAACATCATGCGGTGTTAAATCCGTGTAAACAACTGGAGTCACAAGGCTATAAAGTGACCTATCTTTCACCTGACCGCAATGGGGTCATAACTACAGAGCAAGTTCAGCACGCATTAACAGATGAAACCATTTTGGTGTCCATCATGTATGGAAACAACGAGGTGGGGACAATACAGCCAATTGCGGAGATCGGCCAGCTTCTTTCCACACATCAGGCCGTCTTCCATACAGATGCAGTGCAAGCTTACGGTACGTGCCAACTGGATGTCGAGGAACTGCAAGTCGATTTATTATCAGTTTCAGCACATAAACTTAATGGGCCAAAAGGAATCGGCTTTCTTTATCAGCGAAAAGGTAAGATGCTATCGAGCCAAGTATTCGGAGGTTCACAAGAGAGGAAACGCCGTGCAGGTACAGAAAATGTACCAGCTGTAGTTGCATTTGCAGAAGCGGTCTCCATTGCCGAGCAATCAAAGCTCGTTAAACAAAAAAACTATTCTACGTATAAACAAATAATGGCGGATGTCTTTGAGAAACATCAAATTGATTTCCAACCGACCATCCCCCAGGCAGTAGCATCTTTACCGCATATTTATCACGTATCGTTTCCTGGCACGGATGTGGAGACATTTTTGATGAGTTTGGATTTAAACGGCATAGCCGTATCAAGCGGTTCTGCTTGTACTGCAGGATCATTTGAACCGTCACATGTCGTAACGGCTATGTTCGGTACGGAATCAGATAACGCTAGAAACTCGATCCGCATCAGTTTCGGCTATGATTTGGATGAATCCATTATAGAAGAAGCAGCCAATCGAATCGCAAGTGTAGTCAAACGACTAGTGAAATGAATTAAGTAAAGGATGAACAATATGACAACGAAAAAAGCACCTGCCGATACACGTGTAGTCATTGGAATGTCAGGCGGAGTGGACTCTTCGGTTGCGGCATTACTATTAAAACAGCAAGGCTATGAAGTGATCGGAATATTTATGAAAAACTGGGATGACACGGATGAATCTGGACATTGTACCGCGACGGAAGATTTCGAAGACGTACGCAGTGTCTGTGATCAAATCGGCATTCCGTATTACTCTGTCAATTTTGAAAAGCAATATTGGGATAAAGTATTCACGTATTTCTTGGATGAATATAAAAAAGGCCGTACGCCGAATCCGGATGTAATGTGTAATAAAGAAATCAAATTCAAGGCATTCCTCGAGCACGCAAAAAGTCTAGGTGCCGATTATTTGGCGACTGGACATTATGCACAAGTCGTAGAACGCGAAAACGGTGTAGCGATGCTCCGCGGTGTAGACAATAATAAAGATCAAACCTACTTCTTGAATCAATTAACGCAAGAACAACTTCAGCAAGTACTGTTTCCTCTTGGTCATATGGAGAAAAGCGAAGTCCGTGAAATCGCCGAACAAGCAGGACTCGCAACAGCAAAGAAAAAAGATTCAACAGGGATCTGTTTCATCGGCGAGCGCAATTTCAAGGAATTCCTTGGCGAGTACTTGCCTGCACGTCCAGGTGAGATGCAGACAATGGCTGGAGTGAAGATGGGTAAGCATGACGGACTCATGTATCACACAATTGGCCAACGTCATGGTCTAGGCATCGGTGGAGCTGGTGAACCTTGGTTTGCGGTCGGTAAAGACTTGGAGCGCAACGTCTTGCTAGTTGAACAAGGCTTCTATCATGACACATTGTTCTCAACTAGTTTGCAAGCGACTGACATGAATATTTGTTCACCGAAAGAATTACCCGAAACATTCACTTGTACAGCTAAATTCCGTTATCGCCAACCGGATACTAAAGTAACTGTGCAATTATTGGGTGATCAAGCGATCGTCACTTTCGATGAACCTGTTCGCGCAGTCACACCAGGACAAGCTGTTGTGCTGTATGACGGTGACGAGTGCCTCGGTGGCGGCACGATCAATGAAGTATATAAAGACGGTAAAAAACTGACGTACGTAGGATAAGGAGGCAACAGCATGTCGATTCATCAAGATGCAATTAAAGAAATGCAAGAAGGCAATTATGAGAAAGCAATTGAGCTTTTCATGAAAGCAGTAGAAGAAAATCCGGAAGAGCCTACAGGCTATATCAATATTGGAAACATTTTTGCGTCTCTTGGAGATGCTGAACAGGCGGAACCATTTTTCCAAAAAGCGTTGACGCTTGATGAAAATGCAGGAACCGCTTTTTATGGACTGGCGAATCTGTATTACAATCAAGAGCGCTTTGAAGAAGCAGCAAAATTATATGAAAAAGCAATCAATACAGGATTGGATTCTGCCGATGCCTATTTCATGCTCGGTAAAAGCATTGAACAAACAGGTAATGACCGTTTAGCACTGCCATATTTGCAGCGTGCTGTTGAATTAAATCCGGATGATCAGGAAGTGGCATTGTCCTACGGAATTTTACTAGCTAAGCTTGAATTATTTAAAGAGGCTAAGCCGGTATTCGAATCTATTTTGGCAGTAGCTCCTGATCATGCGGATAGCCATTATAATTTGGGTGTTTTATATGCAGTCTCCACAGAAGACAAAACAAGTGCGCTATCACACTTAGAGCAAGCCTTCACTTCGGAACCTGAGCACACACAAGCGCGTTATTTGTTCGATATGATCAAGCTCGGCGAACAGGGCGAGTAATCCATTAGGTGAAAAAGGAGGGAGACCTAGCGATGAGTGAAACAGAACCATATTTAATCGGTAGGCCGGTCGTGACAATTTTCCATAATACGACGAATCTATTTTCCATCGTCAAGTTGAAAGTCACTTCCACCAATACCGATTACCGCGACAGTGAAATAGTGATCAAAGGGTCATTCCCTCCTTTAGTTGCGGAAGAAGATTATAAATTTACGGGTCGACTTGTTACCCATCCTGTACATGGACAGCAGTTTGATGTGCAGACGTTTTCGAAAGAGTTACCTGCGACGGAGGCGGGTCTGATTCATTATCTTTCTGGTGATTTATTTCCTGGAATTGGGAAGAAAACGGCGAGTGATATTGTCAAAACACTCGGCAATAATGTCATTCAGAAAATTCTTGAAGACCGCAGTGTTCTTGACCAAATCCCACGTTTGAGCGACGAGCGGAAAGATACGCTCGTTTCGGTGTTGCAGGAAAATCTAGGTCTTGAGCGTACAATGGTGCAACTCAATGAATGGGGCTTCGGTCCACAAGTGGCCATGCGTATATATCAAGCGTATCAAGATGATGCGATCACCATTCTGACAGAAAATCCATACCGTTTAATTCAGGAGATCGAAGGAATCGGCTTTCAACGAGCAGACGATCTCGCAAAGCAACTGGGGCTCGTCGGGGATCATCCCGCGCGTATTAAGGCAGCTGTTTATTACAGCGTACATAGTGAAGTACAGTCTGCAGGACATGTCTACGTAGAATCGGAGACGATCTTGCCACAAGCGAAGCTGTTGCTTGAATCGAGTCAGGCTCATATCATCTCGTACGAATCGATTACCCAAGCAGTGATTGAACTCGTCGAAGAAGGTGCACTGTCTGCTGAAATGCAACGTCTTTATTTACCCTCTCTTTATTTTTCGGAAATCGGTATTGCAGCAAAAGTAAATAAAATTCTTGAAAATGAAGTTGCTGATCAATTTCCTGCTTCTGAAATTAGAAAAGCTATAGGTGAAATTGAGGAACGTTTGGAAGTGCAATATGCCGAAACGCAAGTCGAAGCCATCGAGCGCGCCCTTCATTCTTCACTGCTCGTGTTAACGGGTGGCCCAGGGACGGGGAAGACCACTGTGATTAGAGGGTTGGTTGAGGCCTATGCAGAACTGCATGGTCTCTCACTCGACATCGAAGAGTATGCACGGAAAAAAGAACCGTTTCCAATCATTTTGGCAGCCCCTACAGGACGCGCTGCGAAACGTATGTCTGAATCGACCGGATTACCTGCGATGACGATCCACCGTCTACTCGGTTTTACGGGTCAGGAAGCTGAAGAAGAGACTGAACGAGAAGTGGATGGCAATCTCATCATCATTGATGAAACATCCATGGTGGATACTTGGCTCATGCATCAGCTGTTAAAAGCTGTCCGCAACGATGCGCAGTTATTGTTCGTTGGTGACCAGGACCAACTACCTTCCGTTGGACCTGGGCAAGTGTTGCATGACTTCATGCAGTCTGGGAGAATTCCGGTTGTTGAACTGACTGATGTTTTTCGACAAAGTGAAGGCTCGACAATTATCGAAATGGCACATATGATCAAGCACAAAGAATGGACGCTGGATGTCACAAAGAAAACATCGGACCGTTCATTTATCAAAGCATCAAGTGATCAAATACTGCCTGCGGTCAAACAAATCATTGAAAATGCGACATCAAAAGGACATTCCATTAAAGACATCCAAGTACTGGCACCGATGTATAAAGGTCCAGCAGGTATAGATGGCTTGAATAAAATGATCCAAGAAGTAACGAATCCACCTGCAGAGGGTAGAAAAGAAATGGTTTTCGGTGAAACGACGTATCGCATAGGAGATAAAGTACTACAACTCGTCAACCAACCTGAAAGTAATGTCTTCAATGGGGATATGGGGGAAGTCGTTGCGATCATGTTAGCGAAAGAAACTACTGACAAAAAAGCGATCATGGTGGTTTCCTATGATGGCAATGAAGTGCAGTATGAGCGAAGTGATTTGAATCAGCTGACACTTGCGTATTGTTGTTCTATCCATAAATCCCAAGGCAGTGAATTTCCGATTGTGGTCATGCCGATCGTGAGAAGTCAGCGGAAAATGTTGCGACGGAATCTCCTTTACACTGGGATTACGCGCGCTAAGAACTTCTTAATACTGTGCGGTGAAGCGGAAGAATTTAAGGCGGGTATTGCGCGCACTGACGAAACAGAACGACAGACGACGCTAAAAGAACGCATTACGGGGGAAACGCAAGAAAATCTAGCAATACATCACAAGGAACCCATCTCAGTCGATGAAGCACCCGCAAAAGTGACGGTTGAACCACAAGACACGGCACCGGCAAAGTTAACGATGGACAATTTTACTGGAATCGACCCGCTCGTGGGCATGAACAATGTGTCACCATTCGACTTTCTTGAAGTGACGGATTGACAAAGCGAGAGAACTTTCCTATAATTCGTTTAGAAATAATCAAAACGTTGAAGGAACAAGTACCTGTTTATTCTGTGTCATAGAAAAGAGCTTCTTGGCTGAAAAAGCTCCCTCAGATCTACAGCGAACGCTATTCCGAAGTTGCAGGCTAATCCCTGCCGTCTTGCCGCGTTAAGGCAACTCGAGATACCGCGTTATGCGGTAATTAGGGTGGTACCGCGATCAATGAAACCTTCGCCCCTTTATACAAGGGGTGGAGTTTTTTTAATTTTAGGAGGAGTAAAACGATGAGAAAACTCACGGCATCTGAAATTCGCCAAATGTTTTTAGACTATTTTAAAGAGCACGGGCATAATGTAGAACCATCAGCAGCATTAGTGCCAGTTGATGATGCATCACTATTATGGATTAACAGTGGAGTCGCTACATTGAAGAAGTATTTTGATGGACGAGTGATTCCTGAAAACCCGCGGATTGCTAATGCGCAAAAATCTATCCGCACAAACGATATTGAAAATGTCGGCTATACAGCACGTCACCATACGTTCTTTGAAATGCTCGGCAACTTTTCTATTGGTGATTATTTCAAAGAAGAAGCAATTATTCGTGCGTGGGATTTCCTGACAAATGAGCAATGGATCGGTTTTGATCCCGAACGCTTATCCGTTACTATCCATCCGGAAGACGAAGAAGCGTATGCTATCTGGAAAGATCAGATTGGTATTCCGGTTGAGCGCATCATTCGCCTCGAAGGCAACTTCTGGGATATCGGTGAAGGCCCAAGTGGTCCAAACTCTGAAATCTTCTACGACCGCGGACCGAGTTATGGCGACGATTTCTCCGATCCTGAATTATATCCAGGTGGAGAAAACGAACGGTATTTGGAAATCTGGAACTTAGTATTCTCTGAGTTCAATCATAATCCTGATAACACGTACACACCGTTACCAAAGAAAAACATCGATACAGGAATGGGTCTTGAGCGCATGGCATCCGTTATCCAAGATGTGCCAACAAACTTCGATACAGACTTGTTCTTACCGATCATTGAAGCAGTTGAAAATGTTTCAGGCAGAAAATACGGTGAAACTACTCAGGCAGACACGGCATTTAAAGTCATTTCAGATCATATCCGCACAGTAGCATTCGCTATTGGCGACGGAGCACTTCCATCCAATGAAGGCCGTGGCTATGTTCTGCGTCGTCTATTAAGAAGAGCGGTTCGATTCGCGAAACAATTAGGTATTGACAAGCCATTTATGTACATGCTGGTACCTATTGTTGGGGATATCATGAAAGACTTCTACCCCGAAGTCCACGATAAACAAGCGTTCATTATGAAAGTCGTGAAAAACGAAGAGGACCGTTTCCACGAAACATTGCATGACGGTATGGCGATCTTAACGACGATCATTGAAAAGGCTAAAGCTTCAGGCTTACCAATCGTTTCAGGCTCTGATGCGTTCAAACTCTATGACACATACGGCTTCCCGTTTGAACTAACAGAGGAATTTGCCCTCGAAGAAGATGTGGCAGTCGACCGTATCGGATTTGACGAAGAAATGGCTGCACAACGAAACCGTGCGCGTGCTGCGCGTGCGACTTCAGACTCCATGCATATTCAATCGGGCGTTCTTGGTGAAATTCATGAAGCGAGTGAATTCATCGGCTATGGCCAACTAGAAACAACTGCGATCGTCAGTGTCCTGGTTCAAGACGGTCAACGTATCGCACATGCATCTGAAGGAGAAACGGTACAAATTATTTTGGATCAGACTCCGTTCTATGCAGAAAGTGGCGGTCAAGTAGCTGATAAAGGAATGATTACAAACGAGTCGTTCACTGCGGAAGTTCGCGACGTCAAAAAAGCGCCAAATGGACAGAACTTGCACACAGTCTTCATCAGTTCCGGTGAATTGAATGAAGGCGTATCAGTTAGCGCGAAAGTGGACGAGTTCTCACGCAAGCTGACGATCAAAAATCATACGGCTACACACTTATTGCACCGCGCATTGAAAGATGTTCTTGGTGAACATGTCAATCAAGCAGGTTCATATGTTGGTCCCGATCGCCTTCGCTTTGACTTCTCCCATTTTGGACAAGTCACAAAAGAAGAACTCGAGCGCATCGAATTCCAAGTCAATGAACAAATTTGGGCAGGTACATCTGTCCATACGATCATTTCACCAATTGCTGAGGCGAAAGAAATGGGTGCGATGGCATTGTTCGGCGAGAAATACGGCGATATCGTTCGCGTTGTTAAAGTCGGAGACTACTCTGTCGAGCTTTGTGGAGGGTGTCACGTTAACAACACGTCCGACATCAACGTATTCAAAATCGTTTCTGAAAGCGGTATTGGAGCGGGCACACGACGTATTGAAGCCTTCACGGGTGGACAAGCATTCCGTTCATTTAAAGAAGACCAAGCAATCATTGATCAAGTCGCAACAACTGCAAAAGCTACTCCGAAAACAGTTGTCACAAAAGTCGAATCGATTCTTGCTGACTTTAAAGAACTTCAACGTGAAAATGAATCATTGCAAGCGAAAATGGGCAACAGCCAATTGGCCAGTATCATGGAAACGGCTCAGCAGATCGATGACGTCACAGTCATTTCTGCAAATGTGGAAGTGAAAGACAATAACGGTTTACGTCAATTGATCGACGAAATGAAACAAAAAACTTCCAAAGGCGTCATTGTACTTGGTACAGTAACGGATGGAAAAGTTATGCTAGCGGCTGGTGTTACCGATGATTTACGAGGCGGCAACTACCACGCGGGTAAAATCGTCAACCATGTGGCGTCACTTTGTGGCGGAAAAGGTGGCGGCCGTCCAGACATGGCGATGGCGGGGGCGAAAGATGCGTCAAAACTTGATGATGCGCTTCAATCCGTGTATGATTATGTAAAATCTGTTTAACCATTTCGGAGAACGATTCATCATAAATTGCAGATACATGTTACTAGTTAATTTTCATTTGGGTGGCTAAATTGCCTACCCGGATGATTGAACTAGAATGAATACGTGCGGTGATTTAATCACAAATCTATGTACTATGTATATTATGACGGTAGATCGTTACACACATAAATGGAAATCGGAAAGCGGGGTGTCGAGTATGAATTCGTCCGATGAAACGATGAAGTTTAACTTTCCTGAAGAATCGATGGAGGAAGAAGTCAAAACAGTCATGCTCCACGTTTACAAATCATTAGAAGAAAAAGGTTACAATCCAATTAACCAGATGGTTGGCTATTTACTGTCTGGAGATCCAGCCTACATTCCACGCCACGAAGACGCCCGTAGTTTGATTCGGAAACTGGAACGAGACGAAATTCTAGAAGAATTAGTTAAGTTCTATATCCGAGAAAACAGAGGTAAAACAGAATGAGAATTATGGGATTGGACGTTGGCACGAAAACCGTTGGTATTGCGATAAGCGATAGTCTCGGTTGGACAGCCCAAGGAATCGAAACCATCAAAATTGATGAAGCGGTAGGTTCTTTCGGGATGAAGCGAGTCAAACAATTGACAGAAGAGTACGAAGTGACGGAGTTTGTCGTCGGGTACCCTAAGAATATGAATAATACAATAGGGCCCCGTGGAGAAGCATCTGAACAGTACGCTGAGAAGTTACGCGAGAAGTTCGGTTTACCTGTCGTTTTATGGGATGAGCGATTAACTACTATGGCTGCTGAACGTGTTTTGATTGATGCGGATGTCAGCCGAAAAAAACGTAAATTGGTCATCGATAAAATGGCAGCTGTCATGATTTTACAAGGGTATTTGGATTCACAAAAAAACTAGAGGTGATTAAACAATGGAACACGGACAAGAAACAATGACAATCGTAGATGAGAACGGCGAAGAGCACGTATGTGAGGTAATTTTAACATTTGATTCAAAAGAATATGAAAGATCGTATGTACTTTACCATATTTTAGATGGCGAAGAGACAGATGATGACGAGGAAGTTGAAATTCATGCATCCGCATTTATTCCGACTGAAGAAGGAGAAGATGGCGGATCACTTCTTGAAATTGAATCCGATGAAGAATGGGATATGATCGAAGAAGTGCTGAACACATTCCTTGATGAAGAAGACGAGTAAGCGATAATATCATGTGACGGGCGGAATGGTGCTGACCGTTCCGTCTTTTTTAATGGATTTATCTATAGCGGAAGAAGAGGTGAGGCTTGTGGAAAAAGAGCCCCAAAGAAAAAAAGATGTCATGTTTGAACGTATGTTAGAACAGAAGGAAGAAGTGAGAACTGTTAGAAAAATAGTGCTTTGGATTGTAGCCGTTGTATTGGTTGTAGGGATAGTTGGAGGTTTTTCGGTCTATACATACATAAAAAGTGCGTTAGAGCCTGTTGATCCGGATTCAGAAAAAGTCGTAGAAGTAGAAATTCCGATCGGTTCAGGTTTGGATATGATTTCAGAAAAGCTAGAAGAGTCGGGTATTATCAAAAATGCGCGGATTTTCAAATACTATGCAAAAGTAAACAACGAAGCAGATTTCCAGGCTGGCACGTATGGATTAACACAGTCCATGACGCCAGATGAATTGATTAAGAGCCTGAAAACAGGTGTAGTCTATCGCACACCGGCATTTACACTAACGATTCCAGAAGGGTTAACGATTGATCAGATTGCAGAAAGAACAAGCAAAAAGACCACGATTACCAAAGAGCAGTTTATGGAATATGTGACGAATGAACAAGTCATTCAGGAATATATGGCCAAGTATCCAGATATCATAACAAAAGAAATTCTTAATGAAAATATACGTTATGCACTGGAAGGTTATTTATTCCCAGCTACTTACCCGTTCTTTGAGGAAAAGCCTACTGTCAAAGAAGTGGTCGATACGATGGTCGATGCCACCGTACAGAATGTCATCCCGTATAAGGCGTATTGGGCCGAGGAAGGCAAAGACCGTTCAGTTCATAAAATGCTGACATTTGCTTCCTTGTTAGAAAAAGAAGCAACAGGCCAAGCAGATCGCGAAACGATCGCAAGCGTCTTTAATAACCGTATTGAACAAGGTATGCCGTTACAGACAGATCCAACAGTTTTATATGCGTTAGGCGAACATAAAGCCCGTGTCATGAATGAAGATTTGAAAGTGGATAATGTCTATAATACGTATAAAAATAAGGGATTACCGCCAGGGCCCATTGCGAATGCCGGAACTGCTTCTCTCCAGGCAACTGTCGAACCCTCCAAAACTGGATACTTGTTCTTCTTGGCAGACAAAAATGGCGTTAATCACTTTGCTAAAACCTATGAAGATCATCTGAAAAACAAAGCAAAGTATATCGACAGCCAACATAAATAACACGTCGTAAAGGGGAAGTAGATATGACGGACTATAACACGTACATTAGCCGCTTTGCGGAAGAAAAAGAGCCGCTTATCCTAGAGATGGAGGATTACGCTGCAGGGCATCGTGTGCCCATCATGGATGATACGGGCTTGTATACGTTAATCGGACTGCTACAAATACAGCAGCCGAAACGTATTCTTGAAATTGGAAGCGCGATCGGCTATTCGGCTATTCGATTGGCGAAAGCTTTTCCAGACGCCATCATTTATACAGTCGAGCGCGATACAGAGCGGTATGAGAAAGCGGTCGAGTATATTGTACGCAGTGGACTGAAGGAACGTATTATAATTATTCATCATGATGCGCTCGAGTTAGATGAAACGAAGTTACCACAAGAACCATTTGATGCACTGTTCATTGATGCAGCAAAAGGACAATATCGAAAGTTTTTCGACAAATATAGCCCACTGGTCGGTCCTGCAGGTGTAATCTATTGTGATAATATGTTCATGCATGGTATGGTGCTGTTGGAAGATGCGGACATACCGAAACGCAACCGCACGATGATACGAAATTTGCAACAATTCACGAGCTGGGCGATGCAAAACGATCACTATGAAACATCACTAGTACCAATAGGTGACGGCATTCTACTAGCTGTGAAAAAATAATAAACAGTAGATCGTAAAAGGGGAATCACTGTGAAGAAAAAACCTGTCGTAATTGGTATTACCGGTGGTTCTGGCTCCGGTAAGACAAGTGTCACAAAAAAGATACATGAAGTATTCCAAGGTCATTCAGTCGTCGTCATTGAACAAGATGATTATTATAAAGACCAATCCCATTTAGTATTTGAGGAAAGATTAACGACGAATTATGATCATCCTTTGGCGTTCGATACCGACCTATTGATTCAACATATCCATCAGTTGATCAATAGACAGGCAATCGAAAAGCCTACTTATGATTACACATTGCATACACGTTCAGCTGAAAAAGTACCTGTAGATTCACAAGACGTCATCATCCTTGAAGGGATCTTAGTATTGGAAGATGAACGATTGCGAGATCTTATGGATATCAAGCTGTTTGTTGATACGGACTCTGATATTCGCATTATTCGTCGGATTTTACGGGATATTCATGACCGTGGACGTACGGTAGATTCTGTCGTCGAGCAATATGTAAAGGTTGTGCGTCCGATGCATAATCAATTTATTGAACCTACAAAAAAGTATGCTGATATAATCATTCCCGAAGGCGGAGAAAACGCGGTCGCAATCGATTTGATGGTAACGAAGATAAAAACAATTCTTGCTTCTGTTGACGAAGTATAATATGATGATGACATAATTTTAAATTAATTCAGCATCTGCGAGAGTTTGTATAGAAAAACCTAGGATGCACGCAAGATGAGCAAGGACTTTTTTTCGTCCAAATCAGAATAGTGAACGGAAAAAGTGTAGTCAAAACTAAAATAGTTCTGCTATGTCACATAATTAAAGCTAGTGTGACATAGTATTTTTTATGAACAGACATTTGAGGAGTGTTATTACATGGTTTCAGAAAAGAAATTTCCAATGACAGCTGCAGGAAAAGCAAAGTTAGAAGAAGAACTAGAGTATTTGAAAACGGTGAAACGTGTGGAAGTAGTAGAACGCATCAAAATCGCGCGTAGCTACGGTGATTTATCGGAAAACTCCGAGTACGATTCAGCGAAAGAAGATCAGGCATTTGTCGAAGGGAAGATTTCTTCTATTGAAGGAATGATTCGTAATGCGGTCATTATTACTGAAGATGAATTGAATACGGATGAAGTACAATTAGGTAAAACAGTTACATTTAAAGAAATTCCTGATGGTGAAAAAGAGACGTATACGATTGTTGGTTCTGCTGAAGCTAATCCGTTAGAAGGTATGATCTCAAACGATTCGCCAATTGCGAAAGCATTAATTGGTCGAAAAAAAGATGATAAAGTAAAGATCCAGACTCCCGGCGGTGAAATGTCAGTAGAGATACTTGAGATAAAGTGATACACGTACCGTCTTCTCGCTAGCAGAAGACGGTATTGCTAATTTTCATTCCAACCGCGGTATACGCTTTCCATTTCATAGTAAAGGAGATGTCTGAAATGGCAGATCAAGATCCAAAATATTCGAGAACGTCAAGAAAACAAGGCAGTAAAGCAAGCAAAGTGAATAAAGCATTGAATATTTCAATTGGTGTAGTAGTTTTTCTTATTGTAGTTGTTGCCGTAATTTTCATCACGGGTGATGGCGATCAGAAAGAAGTGGCAATCGACAAGCCTAAGCAATCCACTCAGTCCGACACAGCTCCAATTGAACCTATCGTTTTAGACGATGAGGACGAGATGGACAAGCCTGAAACTGAAGATGATGTGCCAGAAGATGCAGATGAACCAGAAGTTCAGGACCAAGAAGAAAATAACGAAGTGATAAATGAAGTAGTTGAAGAACCGGAAGCGCCAGTGGTAGAAGACCCTAAAGTAGAAGAACCAAAAAAGGATAAACCGAAGAAAGAAACTTCATCGGATTCTAACAAGAAAGTGGTTGTAAATCCTGACTGGAAACCTATTGGAACAAAACAATCAGGCGAGCACGTCTCGAAATACGATGGTCAGTCCGATGACTGGTATGAAAAAAAGAAAGCCATATCCTATGCAACCGGTTTGTCTGAAGATCAATTGTATTTTGATCGTATTCAAAATGGCGGCAGTCCTCAAAAATCAGAGGGTATTGTAAGAAGTAAGGACAATTCCAAAAAATACAAAGTATATATTGAGTGGGTTGATGGCCAAGGTTGGAAACCTGTGAGAATGGATGTATTGAAGTAAGTGAATCGAACTACCGATGTGCTGCCTATCGTGCAGCACATTCTAGTAAGTAGAAAAGAGGAGAGGACATAAATGAAAATAGCAATCGTTGGTGCAATGGAGGAAGAAGTCGAAATACTTCGCAGAGAAATTGGGTTTGGAAAAATCACAACCATTGGAAACTGTGAATTTATTGAAGGCAAAGTAGGCAAGCATCAAGTGATTGTGACGAAAAGTGGCATCGGAAAAGTAAACGCTGCCATGGCAACGACAATCCTTTTGCAGAACTTTAAACCAGATATCGTGTTGAATACGGGTTCTGCGGGTGGAACTAACCCTGAACTTGAAGTGGGAACGATTGTAATATCTGATTATGTCTTGCATCATGATGTTGATGTAACTGCATTCGGCTATGAGTTGGGTCAAGTGCCCCAACTTCCTGCAAGCTTTCCATCAGATCCTAACCTAATAGAATTCGCTAAAGAAGCTGTAATGGAGTTAGATACATATGAACATGCTGTAGGAACCATCGCTTCAGCTGATATTTTCATGGCTGACCCTGAAAAAGTCCTGCAAGTCAAAAATAGATTTCCGCGTGTAATTGCTGTAGAGATGGAAGCTGCCGCTGTTGCGCAAGTCTGTTATCAATTTAACACGCGATTTGTGGTGATCCGCGCCCTTTCTGATATTGCCGGAAAAGAATCGACAGTCAGTTTTGATGAATTTTTACCGCTGGCTGCCAAACACTCGTCACAGATTGTTTTGCGTGTCATCTCGAAACTTTGAGTGTTCTATGATAAAATGTCTAAGTAGACAGATTAGCAGTTCGTTTGGTTGAGAGGAGGGACATTCAATGACATTTTTAATGGGCGGAGTATTTATCGTCACAGCATTATTGGCAGCAATTATTTTACGCGAGGTTAAAGCGGACTGAGAAAAGAAACAAAGCGTTTCCGATGTGCGGGGGCTGTGGGCCTCTGTTGCACAATCGGAAACGCTTTTTGCATTATTGATATTCATGCTTAAATGATTGATATAATTTGACGATTGCTCGTTTCTCGATACGTGAAACATAACTCCTGGAAATATTCAATTGCTCAGCAATTTCTTTTTGTGTCATAGGCTGATCGTCCAGCAAGCCGTAGCGTCTTTGAATGATTTCCAACTCACGAGAGTCGAGTTTATCCAAATGACGGTAGAGCCGCTCTTTTTGTTCATTTTGTTCTACGGTTGTTTGTGGAGGTATGTCGTTTGTTTGAAGGAGGTCTGCGATTTCTAGGGATTGGCCATCTTTATCCATACCGATTGGTTCGTAGAGGGAAACATCTTTTTGCACCTTTTTCTGTGTTCGTAAATACATAAGGATTTCATTTTCTATACAGCGTGCAGCGTACGTTGCGAGCTTGGTTTTTCGATCTGGTGTAAAGCTGTTGACTGCTTTCATCAGACCGATCGCTCCTATAGAAATATAATCATCGAGTAGTTCGTGCTTCGGCTGGAACTTCTTGACGATATGGGCGACCAAACGCATATTGTGTTCAATAAGTTCATTACGTGCACTTTCATCACCTTCAGCTAATCGTCTCAGGCACTCTGCTTCTTCTTTTTTGGACAACGGACGAAGGAAAGCTTGCCCTCTGATATAACCGATTAGCGCGGGGATCTCTAACCATAATTGCATGACGGCCAGGAAAAACCCGCTCATGTGACCACCTCCGATTATTAGTAGTTTACTCTATGCAAACGGCGGAAGGTCTATCACTGATAAGAAAAGCGATAAAATCAGACAAGAATTTGTTGTAGGGCGGAGAGGATAATGTGTTAAATCAATTTTTACCAAGTGCTTATGTAAAATCCGTTTTGTTGATTAAACCGGAAGACCTTCTTGAAAATGGTTTTAAGGGCATCATTACAGATTTAGATAACACACTTGTTGAATGGGATCGTGCGGATGCTACGCAAGATATTATGGCGTGGTTCAAATCTATGCGCGATGCTGGTTTGCAAATTATAGTTGTTTCCAATAACCATATTGAGCGCGTCAGTCACTTTTGTGATCCACTAGGTATTCCGTATATTTGTGAAGCGCGTAAGCCGATGAAAAAATCATTTCATCAAGCACTTGCTACGTTAGGTTTGCCAAAAAAAGAAGTCGTCATGATTGGCGATCAATTGTTAACGGATGTCTTGGGTGCGAATCGAGTGGGACTGCAGACGATATTAGTCGTCCCTGTGGCAAGTTCCGATGCGACGATTACGAAGTTCAACCGTGCGATTGAACGACGGATTATGGCAAGGTTTAAAAGAAAAGGATTACTTACGTGGGAGGACTAAATTTGGAATTGATCAAGTGTATTGGATGCGGAATCACGATCCAAACGACGGATAAAACAATGGAAGGCTATGCGCCACCAGCTTCATTAGAAAAAGAAGATGTCATATGTCAACGTTGTTTTAAATTACGAAACTATAATGAATTACAGCCAGTATCCCTATCAGGAGATGATTTTCTAGCGATTTTAAACGGAATCGGTGAAAAACAAGGCCTGATCGTGAAAGTGGTAGATATCTTTGATTTCAACGGTAGTTGGATCAATGGCTTGCATCGTTTTGTAGGCAAGAAAGATATTTTATTAATTGGTAACAAGGCGGATATCCTTCCGAAAGCGATTAATCCGCAACGTGTGAAAAATTGGATGAAAACAGAAGCTGCAAAGCTCGGTCTGAAACCAATTGACGTATTGCTTGTATCGGCTGTAAAAGGCAACGGCATGAGTGAAGCACTCGACGCGATTGAGAAATATCGTAAGGGTAAAGATGTCTATGTAGTTGGCTGTACGAATGTAGGGAAATCTACGTTCATTAACCGTATCATCAAAGATGCAACAGGAATGAATGATGTGATTACGACGTCTTATTTCCCAGGAACAACTCTTGATGTAGTGGAAATTCCATTGGATGATGGAAAAATGCTGATAGATACACCAGGGATTATCAACGATCATCAAATGGCTCATCACTTGGATCCACATGATTTAAAGTTGATTACACCGAAGAAAGAACTTAAACCGAAAGTCTATCAATTGAACGCTGAACAAACATTATTCATTGGCGGACTTGCACGTTTTGATTTCATCCAAGGTGGTCGCTCATCTTTCAACATTTACGCAGCAAACGGTTTGCCAGTTCACCGGACGAAGTTAGAAAATGCCGATGAGTTGTACAATAACCATCTAGGTGACATGCTATCTCCACCGGGACCTGCATCACTTGAGAAGTTGCCGTCACTTGTACGTCATGAATTTTCGATTAAGGACGCGAAGACGGACTTAGTAATTTCAGGCCTTGGTTGGATTACGATTCAACACGCTGATGTACAAGTGGCTGTACATGCACCCAAAGGTGTGAATGTCGAAATCAGACCTTCATTGATTTAAGAGGGACAGGAGGAAAGACCAAATGAAAAAATGGTATGCGGTTATAGGCGATCCCATCGCGCAATCGATGTCACCGGTCATGCATGATCAGTGGTTTAAAGAAAACGCTTTGGACGCAACGTATATACCGATTCATGCAACAGTGGGAAGTTTAGAACAAACGATAAACAGCTTGCGTTCACTTGGATGCTGCGGCTTCAATGTGACAGTACCCCATAAGCAGGCGATTCTTCCTTTCCTCGACGAAGTGGACGAATCAGCAACGGTTATGAATGCGGTCAACACAGTTTATCAAACAGCTGATGGTAAATTAATCGGTGCCAATACGGATGGAGCGGGGTTCGTGAAATCGCTAGAAGAGTTTTCAGATTCAGTGAAAGGCTCGGTATTACTTATTGGTGCTGGCGGTGCGGCTAGAGGCATTGCCTTCGCGCTACAGTCAGCTGGCTATGGACCTCTTTATTTCACGAATCGGACCGCTTCAAGAGCTGCGGAACTGGCGACAGATATGATCGATGGCCATGCGCTTTCTATTGAAGACGCTGAAGCTCGTCTCGGCGAGTTTGGACTTGTAGTACAAACGACATCTGTCGGTATGAACTTTGCACAAGAAGGACTACCGCTAGATCCAAAGAATGTCGCAGACGGTGCAGTAGTAGCGGACATAATTTACAATCCGCTTGAAACGGAATTTTTACGACAAGCAAAACAAGCAGGCGCCAAGACGATGAACGGTATAGGAATGTTCGTCCATCAAGGAGCTCTGGCTTTTGAAAAGTGGACAGGCGTCTATCCTGACACAAAAAAGATGAACGATATGATTACAATGAAAGTTGGCGGGTAAACATGTTAACAGGTAAACAAAAAAGATTTTTACGCAGCGAAGCACATCATTTGGATGCATTATTCCAAATTGGGAAAAGTGGTTTGACTGACGCAATTCTCGTACAAATCGACGAAGCACTCGAAGCACGTGAATTACTTAAAGTGAGTGTCCTTCAAAATTGTGATGAAGATAAAAAGGAAATTGCTGAAAAGATTGGCGCGTACAAAGGTATTCACGTAGTCCAAATCATCGGTAGCACAATTGTTTTATACAGAGAATCGACAGAGAAGAAACGCATACAATTACCGTAAGGAGAATCAGATGAAACAAATCGGCATTTTGGGCGGAACTTTCAACCCGCCGCATACTGGACATTTATTGATTGCCAATGAAGTGCGCTATGCACTACAGTTAGATGAAGTATGGTTGATGCCTACTGCCGTTGCGCCACACAAGATTGCGACAGGTGATGCGTCGGCCGAGCAGCGCCTGCAAATGGTGAAACTAGCAGTAGATGAAGTGGAAGGTTTGCGTGCGTCATCATTTGAAATTGAGCGTGGCGGAGTATCTTTTACATATGATACGATGTCGCAGTTAATACAAAATGAAACAGATGTTCATTTTCATTTCATTATTGGCGGAGATATGATTGATCAGTTACCGACATGGTACCGAATTGAGGATTTACTCGAAATGGTTACGTTTATCGGTGTAAAACGTCCAGGTGCTGATAACGCTTCTGCAATCCCGGTACAATTGGTAGAAACACCACAACTTGATTTGTCATCCACATTGATCCGCCAACGTTTTGTAGAAGGTGGAACCGTGCAACTTTTGATTCCCCCGGCTGTCGAAGCTTACATTCGAGAGGAGAGATTATATGGATCTTCAACAAGTTAGAAATGACCTAGAACAACGATTACCGAAAGCGCGTTATGAACACGTACTGCGAGTCACGGAAACAGCAATGAAATTAGCTGAAGAGATGGGTGTGTCAGTAGAAAAGGCTGAAATTGCTGGCCTCTTCCATGATTACGCCAAGTTTATGGATAAAGATGAATTACTCGAATTACTAAAACGGGACGAAGAGTATGAGCTCTATGCACAGTATCACTCCGAATTGTGGCATGCCCCGGTTGGCGCTATGCTTGCGGAAGAGCGGTATGGCGTAGAAGATCAAGATATCTTGCAAGCCATCCGTTTTCATACGACGGGACGCTCGAAAATGAGTGATTTAGAGAAAGTGATCTATATCGCTGATTTAATCGAACCAGGAAGAAAATTTCCGGGTATCGAAGAGCTACGCCAACGTATTGATGGAGAAACACTGGAAGATCAAATGACAGAATGCATCCAGCATACATTTAAATTTTTAGTTCAGCGATACGCAGTCATTTTTCCACATTCATTTGACTGCTATAATGAACATGTACGTAGAAGAAAGGAACAGTGAAATATGCCAACATTATTAGAATTAGCTTATGAAGCAGTAGATAGTAAGAAAGCGGAAGACATCGTAGTATTAAACATGGAGGGCATTTCACTAATTGCTGATCAATTCATCATTTGTCATGCTAACTCTGAACGACAAGTACAAGCCATCGCGCGTGAAGTGGCAGATGTGGCTTCAAAAGAAGGGTACACAGTGAAACGTTTGGAAGGATTCGATGCGGGTCGTTGGATTTTAGTCGATCTTCTGGATGTAGTCGTTCATGTATTCCACAGAGACGAACGCGGATTCTATAACTTGGAAAAGCTATGGGGAGACGCACAACTACTAAACGTTGAGGATGAAGTATGAGCTCATCCTATTCAGCGTTCGCATCAATTTATGACGAACTAATGAATGATATTCCGTATGACGCCTATGTCGAGTTACTCGATTTGGCGTCTGCTGGCGTTTCAGGGAAAAAGGTATTGGATATAGGCTGCGGAACCGGTTTGCTTTCTGCGAAACTCGCGAAAAAAGGGGCATATGTAACTGCTATTGATCTTTCCGCTGATATGCTGGAGGTCGCTTCACATCGTGCACAGTCCCTTTCTCTAGATATTCAGTTTATCGAACAACCTATGCAGCGACTAGAAATAGAAGGTACATTTGATGCCGCCATCATCTCAATTGATTCACTGAATTATGTAATCCAACAGCAAGATGTCGTGGAGACGTTCCGACGAATTTATGGAGCGCTTGCTAGAGGTGGCGTGTTGCTATTTGATGTGCATTCATTATGTAAGATGGATGAGATCTTTCTTGAAGGGCCTTTTGTTTTTGATAATCGACGTATTGCGTATATATGGCAAACGGCCCCTGGAGATGAGAATCACTCCATTTATTCCGAGCTGGCGTTTTTCGTAAAACAAGAAGATCATTCCTATCAACGTTTTGATGAAGTACATATGCAACGATCGTTTGCAGTACCGGAATATGTTCAAATGCTGGAAGAAGTTGGATTCCACATTGAAAGAATTTTTGCAGATTGGGAAGATGAAGCACCCGAAGAAGAGAGCGAAAGAATATTCTTTCAAGTTCGAAAATAGGGCTACCATAGTAATTCGGAATCGGGTATAGTTAATAGGACTCCATACGGTGCTGAAAGAAAGGATGGTTGCTTATCCGTTCATTCCTTACCGAAAAATGGCGTACATTGATCATTCCTATTGCAGCATTCGCTGTGCTATCCACCGTTTTGTTCTTTCCCCCAAGACCGGATCAACTTTCCGAAGAACGTGGACAATCCCTATTTGAACCAATTGAATCTATTGAAATCGCTGAACAAAATAAAGAACTGGAAGCACCTGTTGAATTAGTCGCTGAAGCGGTCTCTGTTACTATTCTCGTAGACGTTAAAGGCGCTGTGAAACATCCTGGACTGTATTCGATGCAAGATGGCGATCGCTTGCTTGATGCGGTCGACAAAGCAGGAGGCTACACAGAGGCCGCTGATACCAGGCTATTGAATCACGCTCAAAGACTGCAAGATGAATCTGTCGTCTATGTACCGATCGCAGGAGAAGAGCCTCCCGTATACGAGCAGCCGGCTACAGCTTCATCTTCATCAACTGACAGTTCCACTTCAAAAGTCAATATCAATACTGCGAATGAAAGTGATTTTCAGACGCTTCCTGGCATCGGCCCAGCAAAAGCTATGGCGATTGTCCAATACCGTGAAGAGCATGGACCTTTTTCGCAATTGGACGGAATAAAAAATGTGTCAGGCATTGGTGACAAAACATTTGAAAAATTAGAACCAAATATTATTCTTAATTGATGGAGGCAACCGTATGGAGCGAATTACTTGGGATCAGTTCTTCATGGCGCAAAGTCATTTGCTGGCGATGCGCAGTACATGCACACGACTCTCGGTAGGTTCCATTTTAGTACGCGATCAACGCATTATTGCTGGCGGCTACAATGGTTCGATATCGGGGGGAGACCATTGTATTGAACACGACTGTTATGTCGTGGATAATCATTGTGTTCGAACGATACACTCGGAAATGAACGCATTATTGCAATGTGCTAAATATGGCATACCGGTTGCAAAAGCGACCATATATGTCACTCACTTCCCGTGTTTACAGTGTAGTAAAGCATTGATTCAGGCGGGGATTGAACGCGTTAAATATGCGGAAGATTATCGGAACAGCGAGTATGCACTCGAGCTATTTGCTCAAGCAGGTGTAGAGATTGAAAAAGTGCCCTTTGATGAGCGTTCGATTGACTTCGCTAGTGAAGAGAAATTTTCATTATTCAACGAGATGTTGACTAAAATGCAAGAACTTGGCGCTGAACCTGAAGAACTGGATGCCCTTTTGCAAAGGGTGAATCATTTATTTGGCAATTAATCCGATCGATACGATGGATGTATATAGCGATTCCTGTTGCGATTTCTGCGTTTGCAGCTGAGCTTTCAGGATCGCTTTTATTTTTGAATGCATTATTCCTCATACCGTTCTACTTTTTACGCAAAGATTATATACACCTACTCCTTTGCACACTTCTTGCAAGTCTCTCTTTTTTCTATTTCTCGAGTCAATTCACATCACTTCCTGACGCTTCGGTCGTGACATTTCATTGGAAAGATCAAGTGAAAATCGATGGTGCTAAAGTGAAAGGTTTCGCTACACTGACTGATGGCACAATCGTCTATATGATGTATTCATTTCCTTCTGAAGTGCAAAAAAGTCAATTTCAATCTGCACGATTAGCGACCTATCAGTTCACGGCTGAAGTAGAGCCAAAAGAATTGGAACCGGCAGCTCATGATTATTCGTTCGATATGGCACGCTATTTACGAATGAATGGCGCGGCGGGAGTTCTAGAAGCCACTCGTATCACTTCGAGCGTACCACTCGCCACAATACGTTCACGACTCTCTCCCTACCGCTCTACAATCAAACAACATATTCACGACCGATTTCCACCCTCACTTGTTACAGAAGCTGAAGCGTTATTGATTGGTGACCGTTCGGGGATGGATCGTATCTTGCAGAAAGAGTATCAGACGCTTGGTATTACGCATCTCTTTGCGATATCTGGGCTGCATGTCGGTTTATTAACGTTTTTCTTTCGAGCTATTTTGCTACGTATCGGTTTCCGCAAAGAATGGGTGACCTACGGATTACTCATGTTTTTACCAGTCTACGCATGTATTGCAGGTGGAGCACCGTCTGTCTGGCGTGCGGTGACGGTGACAATGATTGTATTGCTTGCTGTTTCAGGAAATTTGAGATTGCGCCTTGATGATGCGCTTGCTATAAGTGCATTATTTTTTATCGTAATGCAACCATATATTGTCTTTCAACCGGGATTTCAGCTATCGTATTTAGCTGCATTTTCTTTATTGTATTCGTCAGCTATTTTTAGCCAAGCGAAAAATGGAATGGTCGTTTCGTTCCTTGTTACTGTCATCACGCAAGTCGCGCTTTATCCTATTTTGCTATATCACTTCTACGAGTTGTCGATTTCTTCTTTTATTGCGAATTTGTTCTATGTTCCGTTGTATTCTATATTTATTTTGCCTGCTAATTTACTGTTGCTGATTTGTACGTACGTAGCACCACCATTGGAAAATTTCCTATTCATTATTTATGAACCCGTGAGGCAATGGATTGGTAGTATGACGACATGGTTTGCTTCGTTCCCCTACCAAATGTGGACACCCGGACAACCGGATGGGGTTGGGGCAGCGCTTGCCGTCATTGGTATTCTCATCTTCCTTGTCTGTCTGGAAAGGAAGAAGTTCGTCGTGTTCGGTCTTATTTGCTTACTACTCCCAGCACTCTATCTGGAAATTAAGCCGATGCTTCATCGTGATGTGGTCATTTCCTATATAGATGTCGGGCAAGGGGATAGCACGATAATCGAAATGCCTTATCGGAAAGCGGTGTATGTGATAGATACAGGTGGAGTAGTCCGCTTTGGCGAAACGGACTGGAAAACACCCAAGCAGCCTTTTGAAATCGGACGAAATATTGTCGTGCCCTACTTAAAAGCAAAAGGGATCACGAAAATTGACCGGCTGATCATATCCCATGCCGATTTGGATCATATGGAGGGGGCCGACGAAGTCTTGGAAGAGTTAAAAGTACAGGAAATTCATTTGTCGCCTGGAAGTGAACAAGAGAATGCAATGGAGGAAATGTTGCCACTGGCAAAAAGACAGAGCATTTCAGTGCAATTAGTCGGAGAAGGCATGAATTGGAAAATAGGAGACTATCAATTCCAATATGTAGCACCTGAAGAGCGTGTATATGACGGTAATGATAGTTCATTAGTACTTGTGATGAAGGAAAAAGACCTTCATTTCATCTTTCCAGGAGATCTCGAAAAAGAGGGGGAGCAACGATTTTTAGAAAGATATATTGCCGCTGATTTTCAACGAGTCGTACTAAAAGCCGGCCATCATGGAAGTAAGACGTCGAGTACGGAGCCGTTTATTAATTTTCTTAAGCCGGAGTTTATTATTGTATCAGCAGGGAGGAATAGTCCATACGGGCATCCACATGCAGAAGTGACCGACCGTTTCCGTGAACACAGCATTCCGTTTTGGTCAACTGCTGAACAAGGAACTATTGAATTACGTGTGAAAGACGGAGTGTATACTGCCACTTCAAGTCGATAGAAAAACAAATAGACACATCCGCCAGTTTGGTGGATGTGTCTATTTTATACAACAGTTGATTAGAGAGCGACGATATCGATGATCGTAGCAACAACAAAAATTGCAGAAAAACCGATAAACGCTACTATAAAGCCGATGCCACTGTCAATCGCATCATTACGTTTGGATTGGACATCATGTTCAAATTCATTCATTGCTACACCTCCTAATTCCATACTAAGTATAGATGAAAGTGAAAGAAAAATCCATTAAAATCGCAGTTTTTAGGAGTTGCAACGTATGTTGACACAAATTGTTCATAGAGTAAGTATGTTGTAAGTTACAAGAGCGGAGTTGCTTATAGCAAACTCCACCTCATCTCAGAATTAATAATATTTGTCCTTTTCTGCTGTCTCCCGATGGTTCGGAGTCATCGGTTCCTGTTTCGGCGCTAAATGATCGAGTTCTGTTAACTCAAGTGATATTTCCTCTTTCTCTACAGGCTTCGAATTTTTATGAGAATTTGTTTTTAGACGCTCAGACTTTTTCATTAAAAAACCTCCTTTACATGCTAGTATGGAGAAAGGATTGATTTTCATGTATAGTTATCACAGGTTTTTATTAGCAAGCAATCGGTAATTGAGGTGAAAAAAGTGATTACAAAAATTTGGAGTCAAATTGAAAAAGGTGATGTGCAACCAGTTTATCTACTAACAGGCACAGAGCAGCACTTATTGGACGAAACGATTAAGAAATTAATCAAAGCAATCCCAGGTATGACATCTTCTGAAGTGAATCGTTTTGATTTAGAAGAGATTCCCATCCAAGCCGTACTTGAAGTAGCGAATGAATTTCCATTTTTAGTGGACCATAAATTAATCGTCGCAAAAAACTGTTCATTCTTGAAAGCGACGGATCAATCGAAGGAAAAGCAGAACCATCAACTAGAACTGTTGGAAAAATGGCTTGAAAATCCATCACCTACGGCTACCGTAGTTTTCGTGGCACCATATGAAAAATTGGATGCGCGGAAGAAAATCACGAAAAAAATAAAAAAGCATGCGGTTATTGTAGAAGCGGTTGCTTTACAAGGGCAAGATGTATCCACGTGGATTATGCAGCAAGGTAAGGATAAAGGTATTGAATTCGATAAAAAGACAGCTGAATTTCTTATGGAGATGTCTGGAACCGACTTACTGACATTGTCGACAGAAGTGGACAAGCTCGCTGGCTACTTAGCGTTTAAAGGTACGGTGGATACGAATACGATTGAGCAATTAGTAGCCAGGACACCTGAGATGGATGTATTCCGCCTAACAGATTCATTCGTCAACAATAAACGAGCGGAATCAATCGCGGTCTATCATGATTTATTACGTAATGGTGAAGAGCCAATCATGCTGGTATCACTCGTTGCGAGTCAAGTACGTTTAATGATTCATGTGACGAATTTACGTAAAAAAGGTTATCAGCAACAACAAATTGCTACAACGCTTCGGATCCACCCGTATCGTGTTAAATTGATGATGCAACGTCAGCTACCTCCTTTGCAAGTGTTGCTGAAAGCATTGGATGATTTAGCGACTATTGATCTGCAACTTAAAACAACGAGTGGTAACCGTCAGCGTAAATTAGAATTATTTTTAATGAATGGATTATAAGAACGCAAAAAAAGACTGCCGTCACGAAGAGGCAGTCTTTTAACATATCATTATTGAGCTTTTTTAGTTAGACGTGATTTTTGACGAGCAGCAGTGTTTCTTGGGATAAGACCTTTACGGGCAGCAGTATCCAATTGTTTCACAGCATCTCTCAAAAGTTCTTCAGCGTTCTCTTCTTTATTAATAAGAGCCGCATCCGCTTTACGGATTGCAGTACGCATAGAAGCTTTTACGTGAGAGTTTTGCTCGTTAGCAGCAGCACTTTGCTTCACGCGTTTAATAGCACCTTTAATGTTTGGCATTTCATTCACCTCCAGCTTTCAGGTAAGGCAAGAGTGTTTCCACAATCATCCGGATATCTCTTTACAACAAGCATAATTTTATCAAAGCTACCGCCAGATTGCAAGAAAAAAAGTAAAGTGATTCAACTTTACAGTAATCTATTTGAGAATAAACGCCGATAAATTGCACAAACTTACTAGTAGAGGTGAAGAAAATGAGTGAAATCAACTATTACCGCACAGATTTAATTGATGAAAGTGATGAGTTTGTCAGACATCAGACCGAGCAAGAAGAAAAAAAATTGAAGGAAATGTCCGGAATATGTGTCGAAGAACAAACAATCGGTCGAATTAAGGCGACAACTGTAAAAGTGACAGCGGAAGGGGAAGAAGAAATCGGAAAAGCGAAAGGTACATATATTACGCTGACGATTCCGACACTTGCTGTTCACGAAATCGATGAGCTCCAAGCATTATGTGAACTTGTGGTGGAAAAAATGGACACATTGATTAAAGAAAAGTTACCGGGTGACGTGAAAAAAGTATTGTGTGTCGGTCTCGGCAACCGAGAGATTACACCAGACGCTGTTGGACCCGCCGTTATGGATTATGTGAAGGAAGTTATACCAGATTATTACGAAGCAGACGAGAGCGGTGTAATGGTGTATGCGCCGGGTGTAACCATTCAGACTGGTTTGGAAACTGCTTCATTCGTTAAAGCGATTGTGGATCAAAGTAAGCCCGATTTATTGCTGGTCGTCGATGCGCTTGCTGCAAGGAGTAGCGCAAGGCTTTGCCGCACGGTTCAGCTGACGGATACCGGTATTCATCCTGGTTCAGGTGTAGGGAACAGCCGCAAAGAGTTATCGGAAAAAAGTCTTGGCATCCCTGTGATTGCAATAGGTGTACCAACAGTAGTGGACGGACCTGTATTGGTGGCAGATGCTATCGATACGATGTTCGGCTATATTGCAGCCAGAATAGAAGAAGAGAGTATGCCTTCGTCTAAACTTTCAACGGGTCGTTTCCCCCAACGTTCAACAAAAGATGCGGATCGTACAGCGCTTGGCCCTATATTTGGTGATTGGTCATCGTGGACGCATGAAGAACGAATCCAATTATTTGAAGAAGTACTGACAAATCAGGAGTTGGCGACATTTATTTCTCCAAAAGAAATTGATTCATGGGTGGCAAATTACGCAATTGCATTATCCTCTTCATTAATTACCTGGATTCACAAAGTAAATGCATGAACTAGTCATTGACCTTTTTTCTTCCGCATAGTGTGGAAGATGGAGGGATTACTATGAAAAAAACTTTGCAAATCTGGATGAGCGTTATTTTTGTATTGTTCATCTTTCCTGTTGTATTGCAGTACATTCCCAAACAGCCAACCATTTCCACTGCCCTCTCGTTAAAGGAACCGAGCACAATTGTCTACGCATCCAATGTGTTGGAAGAAGATATTCGACCGAAGACAGAAGGAAATGTGTTGATTTATTCGACTCACTCACATGAAGCGTATGAACCTATTACGCAAGCGGCGAATGGAAAAGTGGCGGTATCTCATCATTCTGAGAATATTTTAAAAGTGGGCGAGAGGCTAAAAGAGAATTTAATTTCACATGGCCTTGCAGCAGAACAGCTCGATATCGATATTGTGAAAATCATGCAACAAAAGAAGATACCGTATCATCGCTCTTATGCTGCGATTAGACCCTATGTGGAAAAGAAGGTTAACGAGCAATCTTATGACTTAGTCATCGACATGCATAGAGATTCGCTAGGGCCTTCAAAAACGACGATAACACACGCCGGTCAACGCTATGCAAAAGTAGCATTTGTAATTGGAAGAGACCACCCGTATTACGAACGGAACCTGGCCAAAGCGAAGCAATTGAAAAATGAGATGGAAAAATTAGTGCCTGGCATTACACGGGAGATCATTATTAAAGGTGGACGTGGTGTCGATGGTAAATACAATCAAGATCTAAATACAAGCATCATTTTACTCGAAATGGGTGGGGTGGGTAATACAGAAATGGAGATCAACCAAACGATCTCTGTTATTGGTGAATCTGTTTCCGCTATGATGATTGTGCAATAATCTTTCAAATATTGAAGTCTGAACCGTTCACTGCTATAATTCAAGTAGCTTAAATAGGTACGTACATGTAGGAGTGAACAGTGATGAATCAAGAGCAGAGAGCAGCACGTCAAAAAAACATTCGAAATTTTTCTATCATTGCCCATATCGACCACGGGAAATCAACGCTGGCGGATCGGATATTAGAAAAAACAGAAATAGTGAAAACACGTAACATGAAGGCCCAATCATTGGATTCGATGGACCTGGAACGTGAACGCGGTATCACCATTAAATTGAATGCCGTTCAGTTAGTCTATACAGCATTGAATGGTGAAGACTATACATTCCATTTGATCGATACACCAGGACACGTAGACTTCACATATGAAGTATCAAGAAGTTTAGCTGCTTGTGAAGGGGCTATTCTTGTAGTAGATTCTGCGCAAGGCATCGAAGCGCAAACATTGGCGAACGTTTATCTGGCGTTAGACAATGATTTAGAAATATTACCCGTTATTAATAAAATCGACCTCCCGGCAGCTGATCCGGATCGTGTGAAAAGAGAAATTGAAGATGTGATTGGATTAGATGCATCTGAAGCAGTTTTAGCTTCTGCGAAAGCGGGAATTGGAATTGATGAAATCTTAGAACAGATCGTAGAAAAAGTGCCAGCACCTCAAGGAGATCCGGAAGCGCCATTGAAAGCGTTGATCTTTGACTCTCACTATGATCAGTATAAAGGTGTTATTGTCAATATTCGTATCGTAGAAGGAAAAGTAAAGCCTGGCGATATGATTCGCATGATGGCAACAGGTAAAGAATTTGAAGTACTGGAACTAGGTGTTTTCACTCCAAGTATTTCTCCACGTGACGAATTGACAGTTGGAGATGTAGGATTCTTATCTGCTTCCATTAAAACGGTAGGCGATACTCAAGTGGGGGATACGATAACACTTGTCAATGATCCTGCAGAGGAAGCATTGCCGGGTTACCGTCGTATGAATCCGATGGTGTTCTGTGGACTGTATCCAATCGATACATCCAAATACAACGATTTGCGTGAAGCGCTTGAAAAGCTCGAACTGAATGATTCTGCACTTGAATATGAGCCAGAGACATCTCAAGCGTTAGGCTTCGGTTACCGTTGTGGTTTCCTTGGACTGTTGCATATGGAGATCATTCAAGAACGAATCGAACGCGAATTCAACATCGACTTGATCACGACAGCGCCGAGCGTTATTTATAAAGTAAACTTAACGGATGGTTCGACGATGAACGTCGATAACCCATCGATGATGCCTAGTGCACAAAAAGTAGACTTTGTTGAAGAACCATATGTTAAAGCTTCCATTATGGTACCGAATGATTACGTAGGATCCGTCATGGAGCTCTGTCAGCGTAAACGTGGAGATTTCATGACAATGGATTATATGGACGCATCCCGTGTCAATATCATTTATGAACTGCCATTAGCTGAAATTGTTTATGACTTCTTTGACCAATTAAAGTCTAGTACAAAAGGATACGCCTCCCTTGATTATGAATTGATTGGCTATAAGCGATCGAAACTCGTTAAGATGGACATTTTGTTAAACGGGGAAACTGTCGATGCGTTGAGCTTTATCGTGCACAATGACTTTAGCTACGAACGTGGGAAGGCAATCGTTGAAAAACTGAAGTCGTTAATTCCAAGACAACAGTTTGAGGTTCCTGTGCAAGCAGCAATCGGGCAGAAAATCGTTGCACGTTCAACTATCAAATCGATGGGGAAAAACGTTTTAGCAAAATGTTACGGTGGAGATATTTCTCGTAAGCGTAAACTGCTTGAGAAACAAAAAGAAGGTAAGAAAAAGATGAAGCAAGTAGGCTCAGTGGAAGTTCCACAAGAAGCATTCATGGCGGTTTTGAAGATGGATGAAGATTAATTAAATTCAGCGAAAAGGGGGCAAATCGCCCTCTTTTTGCCGTTTACATACTTACACAAAGGAAGTGACTGCATGCGGGGAGTGTATATCCATATACCGTTTTGCCAGCAAATTTGTCATTATTGCGATTTCAATAAAGTATTTCTAAAAAACCAACCAGTCGATCAATACATCGAATCGATTGGCAAAGAGTTTTATTATATGAAAGAAGCGGGTTATTCTTTTGATGAAGTGGAAACCGTTTTCTTAGGCGGTGGCACACCGACAGCACTCAACATCGCCCAGCTCGACCGGTTACTGACGATCGTTTCACAGTATATCGATGTCGAGGCATTGAAGGAATTTACAACGGAAGCAAATCCGGATGATTTATCGGAAGGGCAACTTTCTATATTGAAGGAAAAAGGTGTGAATCGCTTGTCTATCGGTGTGCAAACCTTCAACGAACGATTACTGAAACAAATTGGACGCACGCATTCCAATGAAGACGTAGAGAAAGTTATTAATGCTGCGCGTAAAGTTGGCTTTGAAAACATTAGTATCGATTTAATGTACAGCTTACCAACACAGACAGTGAAGGAGTGGGAGGAAACACTCGATCGTGCATTAGCGCTTGACCTGCCTCATTATTCCGCCTATTCATTAATCGTGGAACCGAAAACGGTTTTTTACAATCGCATGGTCAAAGGGAAATTACCGTTACCGGGGGAGGATATTGAAGCAGAAATGTTCTCCATGGTGATCGAACGCATGAATGCAGCAGGCCGCGATCAATATGAAATCAGTAATTTTGCAAAAACTGATCATCCTTCGTTTCATAATCTGATTTATTGGGAAAACTCTCACTATGCAGGTATTGGTGCAGGTGCGCACGGTTATATAGGAAAAGAACGTTATGCGAACGTCGGACCGTTAACACATTACATTAATCTATTGGAGGAAGGGAAGCTACCTCGTAAAGAAGTACACGAAGTAACTCTTGCTGAATCAATGGAAGAAGAAATGTTTCTAGGTTTACGAATCATTGAGGGAGTTTCGATGCGAGAATTCGAGCAGAAATTTCAGCGGCCGATTGATAAAGTATTCAGCAAACCGATAGAAAAAATGCAACAGCAAGGGCTTCTAGAAATGGATGGAGACCATCTTCGCTTGACTAGAAAAGGTGTTTTTCAAGGGAATTCGGTATTTCAGGAATTTTTATTAGGAGATTGAGTTTGATTCGTTGACATATAAAATAGAATTTGATAAATTATGAGTAGTATTAGCACTCGAGGTTAATGAGTGCTAACAGGAGTGATGATCATGTTGACAAACAGACAATTGCTCATACTACAATTGACAGTGAAAGATTTCATCGAGTCTGCACAACCGGTTGGTTCCAGACAACTGTCGAAAAAGCCGGAAGCGCCATTTAGTTCGGCAACGATTCGGAATGACATGGCGGATCTGGAGGATATGGGTTATTTAGAAAAGACTCACACATCATCTGGAAGAGTGCCTTCCGAAAAAGGCTATCGGTTCTTTGTGGACCATTTATTGCAACCACAAGCTCTAGGCCTGGAGGACAGCTTGCAGTTGCGTACAGTGTTTCAGGAGAGAGTTGGAGAGTCGGAAGAATTAATTCGGAAATCCGCAACCATTCTATCTGACTTGACGAATTATACGTCCATCCTACTTGGACCTGACACATCTACACATGCCGTGAAGAAATTCTCTATTGTTCCATTAGATCAACAACGAGCAGTGGCGATTATCGTAACTGATAACGGACATGTGGAAAATCGGATTTTTGATGTACCACATGGTCTTACTGCTTCGGAAATTGAGAAGACGGTAAATATTTTAAATGACCGCCTAATCGGCACATCGCTTGTGCAGTTGCAACAAAAATTGCAACTCGAAGCGAAGTATGTTTTTGAACAGCATATTCACCAAGCTGAACAATTATTCAGCTCATTGCAACAAGCAATGGCAGTGGAGCCGGAAGAGCGATTGTATTTTGGTGGGAAATTGAATATGTGGAAACAACCGGAATTTCACGACTTCCAGAAGATGCAATCATTTTTTGAGTTGATAGAGAAAGGCAATCCTGCCATGGGGCTTTTCCAAAAAAACGAACAAGGTATTCAAGTTCGGATTGGTTCTGAAAATAATGTGATTGATATGGAAGACTATAGCGTGATTACTTCCACGTACTCGGCAGGAGAGAATATGGAAGGTTCCATCGCAATTATCGGTCCGAAGCGGATGGATTACGGAAGAGTCATTACATTGCTCGATATACTAAGCAGTGATTTATCTTCTGCACTTCATCGGTTAACCATCGGAAAAGACGGGAACGGGAGGCAAGACAAGTGAAAGAAAACCAAGAGTTTGAAGAGCAACTAGATGAAAATCTTTCCGAAAATGAGCTAGAGCAAACGGAAGCGACAGAACAGCAAGATGTTGAAGAAGTCGTCGAAGAGCTCACTAGAGAACAAGAACTTGAGAAAAAAATAGATGAATTAACGAAAGCTCTTGAAGAAGAAGAGGGTAAGAAATTACGCGTATTGGCAGACATGGAAAACGTTAAGAGACGAGCTTCACTCGACTATCAAACGTTGCAAACATACCGTGCGCAAAACGTACTGGTTAATGTGTTGCCTGTACTTGATAACTTTGAACGCGCACTTTCTGTTGAAGCAAAAGAGGAAGAGACGAAAGCACTATTAACAGGGATGGAAATGGTCTACCGTTCATTAGTAGAAGCGTTGAAATCTGATGGATTGGAAGAAATCGAAGCCCTTGATCAAGAATTTGATCCGAACTTCCATCAGGCAGTGATGACAGGCAATGAAGAAGATAAAGATTCTGGAATTGTTTTGGAAGAGCTGCAAAAAGGATATAAACTTAAAGAACGTGTACTACGACCGTCAATGGTTAAAGTAAACGAATAAAAAATTACAGCATTCACATTATAGGAGGAAAATTACACATGAGTAAAATTATCGGTATTGACTTAGGAACAACAAACTCGGTAGTAGCAGTATATGAAGGCGGAGAAGCGAAAGTAATTCCGAACCCTGAAGGTAACAGAACTTCACCATCTGTTGTGGCATTCAAAAATGGCGAACGTCAAGTAGGAGAAGTAGCTAAACGTCAATCCATCACAAACCCTAACACAATTATGTCTGTTAAGAGACATATGGGTACGGATTATAAAGTGGAAGTGGATGGCCAAGAATATTCTCCACAAGAAGTTTCTGCTATGATCCTTCAATACATGAAGGGCTATGCTGAAGAATACTTAGGCGAAAAAGTAACGAAGGCTGTAATTACAGTTCCTGCGTACTTTAACGATGCACAGCGTCAAGCAACAAAAGATGCTGGTAAAATCGCTGGTCTTGAAGTAGAGCGTATCATCAACGAGCCAACAGCAGCAGCACTTGCTTATGGTTTGGATAAAACAGAAGAAGATCAAACGATCCTAGTATATGACCTAGGTGGCGGTACGTTTGACGTATCCATTCTTGAGCTTGGTGACGGAGTATTCCAAGTGCGTTCAACAGCAGGTGACAATAAACTTGGTGGAGACGACTTTGATGATATCATCATGGATTACTTGGTACAGGAATTCCGTAAAGAGAACTCCATTGATCTTTCTAAAGACAAAATGGCTATGCAACGTCTGAAAGATGCAGCTGAAAAAGCGAAGAAAGACTTGTCTGGTGTAACATCCACTTCAATCTCTCTTCCATTCATCACAGCTGGAGAAGCAGGCCCATTACACATGGAAATCACATTAACTCGCGGTAAATTCGATGAGTTGACTGCAAACCTAGTAGAACGTTCTATGATTCCAACTCGTCAAGCATTAAAAGATGCAGATCTATCAGCATCTGACATCGACCGTGTCATCTTAGTTGGTGGTTCTACACGTATTCCAGCAGTACAAGAAGCAATTAAAAATGTAACAGGCAAAGAGCCATTCAAAGGCGTAAACCCAGATGAAGTAGTGGCAATGGGGGCAGCAGTTCAAGGTTCCATCCTAACTGGAGACGTAAAAGACGTTGTACTTCTTGACGTAACACCTCTATCATTAGGTATCGAAACAATGGGCTCTGTTTTCACAAAACTAATCGACCGCAACACGACAATCCCTACAAGTAAATCACAAGTGTTCTCTACAGCAGCTGACAACCAGCCAGCAGTAGATATCCATGTATTGCAAGGTGAGCGTCCGATGGCAACTGACAATAAAACATTAGGTCGTTTCCAATTGACGGATATTCCACCAGCACCACGTGGTGTACCACAAATCGAAGTAACATTCGACATCGACAAAAACGGTATCGTAAATGTTAAAGCGAAAGATATGGGTACACAGAAAGAACAGAACATCACGATCCAATCTAGCTCAGGCCTTTCTGATGAAGAGATCGATCAAATGGTTAAAGATGCAGAAGCGCACGCTGAAGAAGATAAAAAGCGTAAAGAAGAAGCAGAACTTCGCAACGAAGCGGATCAGCTAGTATTTATGGCTGAAAAGACACTTAAAGATATAGAAGGAAAAGTGGATGAAGCGGAAGTGAAAGAAGCAGAAGCGGCGTTGGAAGAATTGAAAGCTGCTAATGAATCTGGAGACCTTGATCAAATTCGTACGAAGAAAGAAAAACTTGACGAATTAGTCCAAGCTCTATCTGTAAAACTATATGAGCAAGCTGCTGCAGAAGCACAAGCTGCTCAAGGCGATGCACAACCAGGTCAAGAAGACGACGGTGTAGTGGATGCAGATTTCGAAGAAGTAGAAGACGACAAAGACAATAAATAAGTAAATTGAAATAGCTATTGACGGAAAAGTCAAAGTCCGAAATTCCGGCTTTGACTTTTTCGTTTGTTAACTTAACAAAATTCAATATCAACGTGTTACAATGGACAACAGGTAAAATGCGATGAGGGGTGCAATGATGAGTAAACGAGATTACTATGAGGTGCTGGGCGTATCTAAATCCGCTACGAAGGAAGAGATCCGCAAAGCATACCGTACACTTTCTAAGAAGTTCCATCCGGATTTAAATAAAGAAGCGGATGCGGAAGTGAAATTTAAAGAAGTAACAGAAGCATTTGAAGTGTTGAGCGATGAGAACAAAAGAGCCGAATATGATCAATACGGTCATAATGGACCAGGTGCAGGCTTCGGAGGATTCGGTGGCGGAGGTGCAGATGGCTTCGGCTTTGAAGATATTTTTAGTACGTTCTTCGGTGGCAGTGCAAGAAGAAGAGATCCAAATGCTCCGCAAAAAGGTAATGACTTGCAATATACTATGACAGTCGAATTTATGGATGCAATTTTCGGTAAAGAAACAGAAATCGACATCCCTCGCGAGGAAGAATGCGATACGTGTGACGGCACTGGTGCTAAAAAAGGTACAAGCGTTAAAACTTGTACGGAATGTAATGGTGCGGGTGAGGTTTCATTCGCTCAAAACACACCATTTGGTCAAGTTGTCAACCGCAGAACATGCCCTACATGCCAGGGTACAGGGAAAATTATTCCTGAAAAATGTGAAGCATGCCGTGGTAAAGGTCGCGTAACGAAAAACAAAGTCATCAAAATAACGATCCCTGCTGGTGTAGATCAAGGACAACGTTTACGGGTAGGCGGTCAAGGTGAAGCAGGAATTAATGGAGGACCTCCTGGAGACTTGTACATCGTCTTTAATGTTCGTCCACATAAACGTTTCATTCGAGAAGAAGATGATATTATATTAGAGTTGAACTTGACGTTCCCACAAGCATCATTAGGAGACGAACTCGAAGTCCAGACGGTGCATGGAAAAGTGAAGTTGAAGATACCGGCGGGTACACAAAACGGCACAACTTTCCGCCTCCGTGGAAAAGGGGTTCCAAACGTACACGGTCATGGAACAGGCGACCAACATGTCATCGTCAAAGTGATTACACCGAAAAAGATGACGGAGCGCCAAAAGGAATTACTGCGTGAGTTTGCATCCATTGAGGGTGAATCACCTGATGAGTATTCTAGCTCATTCTTCGATAAAATCAAACGCACTTTTAAAGGTGAATGAAAGGATTGACTAACTGTGAAATGGTCTGAAGTTTCCGTGCACACGACACATGAAGCAACTGAGGCGGTAGCGAACATCTTGCATGAAGCGGGTGCGAGCGGAGTTGTAATTGAAGACTCCGAAGAACCTGGTAAAGAACGGGTAGACCAGTACGGTGAAATATATGCACTAGATAAAGGTGACTTCCCAATCGAAGGTGTCATTATAAAAGCCTATTTGCCTGTCACTAGCTTCATCAATGAAACAGTTGAAAATCTTGAATTGGAAATTGAAGGCCTTCGTCAATTTTCATTAAATCCTGGACGCTTTACTATTGGCATCACAGAGGTGGATGAAGAAGATTGGGCTAACTCGTGGAAACAATATTTCCATCCGGTGAAAATATCGAAACGTTTTACAATTGTACCTACATGGGAAGAGTATACACCAGTGGAATCTGATGAGTTGATCATCGAATTGGATCCGGGAATGGCATTCGGTACGGGTACACATCCTACGACAGTCCTCTGTTTACAAGCTTTGGAGAAATACCTTCAACCTGATCAAATGATTGTCGATGTAGGAACAGGTTCAGGAGTACTAGCAATCGGTGCTGCCTTACTTGGAGCAAAGCACATTACTGCACTTGACTTGGATGAAGTAGCTGTACGTGCTGCACAGGAGAATGTGACGTATAACGATGCAGATGAACGCATTACCGTCTTGAAAGGTAATCTTCTCGATTCGATAGAAGAACCACCAGACATGATTATTGCGAATATACTAGCGGAAGTTATCATGTCGTTTTCCCAAGATGCATATCAACTCGTTAAACCAGGTGGACTATTCATTACATCCGGTATTATTGGTGCGAAACGGGACGAAGTGCGAAACGACCTAATGGCGCAAGGCTTTGAGATTTTGGAAACGGTTCTCATGGAAGATTGGGTAGCGATCATTGCGCGTAAGGGTAGTGAATAATCATGCAACGTTATTTTCTGAATCAACCATTTAATGAGCAGCGTCAAGTAGCAATCGGCGGGGATGATTATAAGCATATTGTCAAAGTGATGCGCATGACGCCGGGTCAGGAAATCCTGACTGTCTATGATGGCGAAGCTTCGATAGCAATGATCGACAGTATTTCTGAAGACATCGTTACCGTTTCGCAGCAGAGACAACTGGATAAAGATAACGAGTTACCGATATCTGTAACGATTGCCTGCGGGTTGCCTAAAGGCGATAAACTTGATTTGATAACGCAAAAAAGTACCGAACTAGGTATGAGTCGATTGATTCCTTTTGCTGCAAGTCGTTCTATCGTCAAATGGGATACTAAAAAAGGCGATAAACGTATAGAACGTTTGCAAAAAATTGCTAAGGAAGCTGCTGAACAAAGTCATCGTAACCGAGTACCGGAGATTTTATCCGTCCAAAGCGTCAAGCAACTGATCATGTATACAGATTCCTTTGATGTCAAATTGTTTGCGGATGAAGAAGATGCGAAAAGTGATATGCCGCATAAGATTGCGGACCGTCTGAAAAACGTGTATCATGGACAATCGATAGTAGTTGTTTTTGGACCGGAAGGCGGATTAGCGCGGGAAGAAGCCGCTTTACTTCAAGATGCAGGTTTCCTCCCAGTGTCGTTAGGACCTAGAATCTTACGCACGGAAACAGCACCTTTATATGTATTGTCCGCTATGTCTTATGAATTTGAATGAAAGAAGTGAACAACTTATGTCTTCAGTTGCTTTTCATACACTGGGCTGCAAAGTGAATCATTATGAAACAGAAGCTATTTGGCAACTGTTTCAAGAAGCAGACTATGAAAGAGTAGAGTTTGATAAGAATTCTGATGTCTATGTTATTAATACATGTACCGTAACGAATACGGGTGATAAAAAGAGCCGACAAGTAATTCGTCGTGCTATTCGTAAAAATCCAGACGCAGTAATCTGTGTAACTGGTTGTTATGCACAAACATCACCAGCAGAAATTATGGCAATTCCAGGTGTGGACATTGTTGTAGGTACACAAGATCGTTCGAAACTACTTGGGCTGATCGAACAATTCCGTGAAGAGCGCCAACCGATTAATGCGGTGCGCAACATTATGAAAAACCGTGTCTATGAAGAACTCGACGTACCGTCATTTACAGATCGCACACGTGCTTCATTAAAAATACAAGAAGGTTGTAATAACTTCTGTACGTTCTGTATCATTCCATGGGCTAGAGGGTTAATGCGCTCACGTGATCCTGAAGAAGTTATTCATCAGGCACAGCAACTCGTCGACGCAGGCTATCTTGAAATCGTCTTAACAGGTATTCATACAGGTGGTTACGGTGAAGATCTAAAAGGCTATAACTTAGCTCGTCTGTTGCGTGACTTGGAGCAGCAAGTAAAAGGATTGAAACGTCTTCGTATTAGTTCAATCGAAGCGAGCCAATTAACAGACGAAGTAATTGATGTATTACGCGACTCTAATATTGTTGTACGCCACTTGCATATCCCTATTCAGTCAGGTTCAGATACTGTACTAAAACGGATGCGCCGTAAATACACAATGGAGTTCTTCTCTGATCGTTTAACTCGTCTGAACGAAGCGTTGCCTGACCTTGCTATTACTTCTGATGTCATCGTAGGCTTCCCTGGTGAGACGGAAGAAGAGTTCATGGAGACGTATAATTTCATTCGTGACCATAAATTTTCTGAACTCCATGTGTTCCCTTATTCGAAAAGAACTGGCACACCTGCTGCTCGTATGGAAGATCAAATTGACGAAAGCGTGAAAAACGAACGCGTCCACCGCTTATTAACGTTGAACGATCAGTTAGCAAAAAATTATGCTGCTCGTTTTGAAGGCGAAGTACTCGAAGTTATTCCAGAAGAAATCTTTAAGGACGACACTGAACAGAATCTCTATGTAGGCTATACAGATAATTATTTGAAAGTAGTCTTGCCTGCAGATGAAACGATGATTGGACAAATTGTAAAAGTGAAAATCACGAAAGCGGGCTATCCTTACAATGAAGGTCAACCGGTTCGTGTGCTTACAGAAGAAAAAATCATGATTTAATTTGGACCACCTGTAATGGGTGGTCTTTTTCGTGCAACAAAAAGTAAGCTTTGTTATACTGAAAAAAACGGTACGTAAAAAAGGAGCGCTTTCATTGACTACAAACTATGCTGCTTATATCGATCATACGCTGTTAAAGGCAGAAGCAACAAAACAGCAAGTACTGGCATTATGTGAAGAAGCCAAAAAATATTCCTTTGCTTCAGTCTGTATTAATCCGACTTGGGTGAAAACAGCTGCAGAGGCTTTACATGGTACGGAGGTAAAAGTATGTACCGTGATCGGTTTTCCTTTAGGCGCAAGCACACCCGAAGTTAAAGCTTTTGAGGCTAAAGACGCGATTGCTAACGGTGCCACAGAAGTGGATATGGTGATCAATATTGGTGCATTACAAAGTGGATTGCTTGAACAAGTGCAAAATGACATTGTAGCCGTCGTGGAAGCAGCAAAAGATCAGGCTTTAGTAAAAGTGATCATCGAAACCTCATTGTTGGACGATATCCAAAAACGTACGGCATGTGAACTTGCGGTGCTCGCAGGAGCGGACTTTGTCAAAACGTCGACTGGATTCTCTACTGGCGGTGCAACTCCGGAAGACGTGAAGCTGATGCGTGCTGTAGTAGGTCCGGCAATTGGAGTTAAGGCAAGTGGCGGTGTGCGCAGTGCAGAAGACGTAGATCGTATGATGGAGTCGGGTGCAACACGTATTGGTGCGAGTTCGGGTGTTTCCATCATGCAAGGCCTATCGTCATCGAGCGATTATTGATCACTTTAAAAGAGTAATTCATAAAACTTCTCATGATATTCTAATAGTTTTTATTGACCAAACAGAAAATATACGATATAATTTTATAGTACATAGCAAAGTGCTATGTTTCGAAGTGTGTGTTTGGAGGGAGGGACAAGAGATATGACTAAGACAGTCGTTCGCAAAAATGAATCACTTGAAGACGCTCTTCGCCGCTTCAAACGTACTGTATCCAAGAGTGGTACAATACAAGAGAGTAGAAAGCGTGAATTCTATGATAAGCCAAGTGTAAAACGTAAAAAGAAATCAGAAGCTGCTCGTAAGCGCAAGTTCTAATTTCTGCCTACATTGAATTTTGATATTACCTACTAATGTAATTTCTTATAAACCGAAAGTCCATCCTTGGATTTTCGGTTTATTTTATTGTCTGGAATTTACTAAGCCATTTATAGGAGTTGTTGGCGAAGGTCTAGGGGTGGGGATTGGCACTTCGGAGGGGACGCTTCCTGAGGGTTCGCGGCGAGCCAACCAGTCACAAGCTCCCTTGGTTGTCTCGCCTGTCGAACTGATCCCCTGGGAGCCCTCCTACGCGCCACTCCCTTGCAATGTAAATGGATGATACTTTTTGTTGTGCATTGAGGTTATGTTTATAATCTATTTTGAACTTGAACTTGAACTTGAACTTGAACTTGAACTTGAACTTAATTAAGTTTAGGCACAAAAATAATTCACTCACTAGCTCCGATGAATATTCTAAGTATCTCCACTCAATAAGTAGGATGGAAGCGGAAGCTGGCGGTGACTCCCGATGGATCAGCCTGATCAGGTGAGACAACTAAGAGAGCGAGAGCCGTCACAAAGAACGGCTTTTGCGAGTAAAAGCGAAGCGTTAGGAGCATATCTTTGCACTTGCGAACAGTTGATTCACCGAAGGCCCATGGGAAAGCGTCCGCCATCTGGAGCTTCCATCCTTTCATAGACACTAATTCAGTCTTCTAATTCAACCCCCATCCTCTACAACTTTAAACAAGGCTTCAACTATTTGCTCATTTTTATTTAATTACCGACAGAAGACTCCCGCTTCAAGGAATGAATCGAGCACGGCTCAATGAGTAAGCGGGAGATGCATGTCGGTTGGCGCTAGCCAAAGAGTGTATCAGTCTGCTATAATGAAAACATACGTTCCCTACGATGGAGGTGCACTTCATGCTGATTCACAAAGCGTTTCGGTTCCGAATCTATCCAACGAAAGAACAGCAGGTGTTGATCGCCAAAACCATTGGTTGCAGCCGGTTTGTCTTTAATCACTTCTTGTCCAAGTGGGAACACACTTTTAAGGAAACCGGCAAAGGGCTTTCTTATGGCATCTGTTCTGCTGAATTAACGCAATTAAAAAAGCAAGAAGATACGATTTGGCTGAAAGAAGTCGATAGTATTTCTCTTCAGTCTTCCTTGAAAAATCTAGCAGACGCTTTTGAAAGATTTTTCAAAAAACAAAATGCTATACCGCGCTTTAAATCGAAAAAACATCCTGTTCAATCGTACACAACCAAACAAACGAACGGCAATATCGCCATTGTCGGCCATGCGATTAAACTCCCGAAGCTCGGTTTGGTAAAGCTCGCCAAAAGTCGGGAAGTAGATGGACGAATCATGAATGCGACCATCCGACGCACTGCCACTGGAAAATATTTTGTGTCCGTCCTGGTGGAAACCGTAATGTCCGAACTGCCCAAGACACACTCTGTCGTAGGGATAGATGTCGGATTGAAGGATTTCGCTGTCTTGTCTGACGGAACGGTATACGAAAACCTAAAGTTCTTTCGCTCGATGGAGAAAAAATTAGCGAAAGCAGAACGGATTCTTTCAAGACGGAAGGAATCGGCTCGTAAAAGAACGTGCCCATTGAGCGAGGCGAAAAATTATCAGAAACAACGGATCGTAGTCGCGCGCATCCAAGAAACGATCGCCAATAAAAGAAAAGATTACTTGCATAAACGATCAACCGAAATCATCAAAAACCACGATGTCATCGGAGTCGAGGATTTGCAAGTAGCGAAACTGCTTAAAAATCCCCAATTGGCGAAAGCGATCAGCGACGTGAGCTGGTCACAGTTTCGTTCCATGCTGGAATATAAGGCGAAATGGTATGGCAAACATGTGGTAGTGGTCGGAAAAACATTTCCTTCCAGCCAGCTTTGTTCGGGATGTGGGGCTAGAAACCAAGACGTGAAGCATCTTGCCTTGCGTGAATGGGACTGTCCGAATTGCGGATGCCATCATGACCGGGATCTGAACGCAAGTATAAACCTTAAAAACGAAGCCATAAGACTTCGAACCGCAGGGACTGCGGGGATCGCCTAATCCATAACTAGTGGTTACGCTGGTGTTCTTAGGAATCTCCCCCTTCTAAACACAGTGAAAGTGGGAGTAGTTCAACCATATATAATCCATATACTAACAAGCTATGACACAACAGAAAGAAAAACTTTTATTTAATTACGATTAAATGAAACCAAATGCTTCTTCAAACGTAAATAGTAAGTATAATAGGCAGTAGAGAGAGGTGAGAAAATAATGTCTAAAATGATTAGGTCAGTTTTTCTGCTCATTTTATTCATCGGTACAATCGCATTGCCTTTTATACACTCAGATGCAGCTGAAACAAAAGTATATCGAGTACCCCTTCATCAAGAAGTAGAAAAGGGGCTGCATGCTTTCCTACAGCGTTCGTTCAAAGAAGCCAAAGCTGAAGGTGCAGAGACGATTGTGCTGGATATAGACACTCCAGGAGGGTTTGTAGACGCTGCTGATCAAATCGCAAAACTGATGGAAACAACGGATGATGTGAAAATTGTTGCTTTCATCAACGATCGTGCACTATCTGCCGGAGCTTTCCTTGCGCTCTATGCAGATGAAATCTACATGACACCAAACGGTTCGATCGGTGCTGCACAAGTCATCGATGGTTCTGGAAATGCAGCAGAAACGAAAGCCAATAGTTATTGGTTGGCGCAAATGAAAAATGCCGCAAAGCACTCAGACCGTGATCCACAATATGCACTAGCAATGGCAAATCCTGAAATTGATCTGCCGGACTTGCGTGCGCAAAAAGGGGAACTTCTGACTCTCACTGCTGACGAAGCAGAACAGGTAGGGTACAGTGAAGGTACAGTGGCTTCATTTGATGAGTTACTCAAGAAGCTAGATTTGGAAGACGCGCAAGTTATTTCTACAACGGAAACATTTACAGAGAAAATGGCGCGATTCATCACCAATCCGGTCGTTGTACCGATTTTACTTTCTGTTGCAAGTCTCGGACTGATTGTAGAATTATATTCACCAGGCTTCGGTGTGCCGGGAAGTATGGGGTTAACAGCTCTGTTTTTATTCTTCTATGGACATACAGTAGCGGGGCTCGCGGGTTATGAAACATTGTTATTATTCCTGCTCGGCGTTGCACTCATTATTGCCGAATTCTTTGTAGCGGGGGGAATAGCGGGTATCTTCGGGATCTTGGCTATCATAGGAAGTATTTTATTGGCAGGCACAAACTTGGCATTCATGGCAATCTCGGTGCTAATTGCGATAGCCGTAGCATGTATAGGAGCAGTGGTTATTATGAAATTCTTCGGTAAAAAACTTCATCTGTTGAATAAAATCATTTTAATGGATACGATGGATACTGAAAGCGGTTATGTCTCCAATAAAAATCGTAATGAATTGTTGCAGAAAGTTGCCACAACCATTACACCACTTTATCCATCGGGTGTTGCCGAGTTGGACGGTGAACGAATCGATGTAGTATCAGAAGGTCGGTATATCGAGAGTGGTAAAAAAGTAGTTGTCGTAGCAGTAGAAGGCTTTAGAATTGTAGTTAGAGAGATGAAAGAGGAGGAACAAGGCTTATGATGGGACTAGGAACAATCGGACTGGTAGCTGCAGTCTTCATTATCATCATCGTACTGGCGGTATTCTTTACATTTGTGCCAGTCACGCTATGGATTTCCGCAATGGCGGCAGGCGTACGAGTAAGTATCTTCACGTTAGTCGGTATGCGTTTACGTCGGGTTATCCCAAGCAGAGTAGTTAACCCGTTAATTAAAGCACATAAAGCGGGTCTGACAGTATCGATCAACCAGCTTGAAAGCCATTACTTGGCAGGTGGTAACGTAGACCGCGTTGTGAATGCATTGATTGCTGCACAACGTGCGAACATTGATTTGACTTTCGAAAGAGCGCAAGCAATTGACTTGGCAGGACGTGACGTATTGGAAGCAGTTCAAATGTCCGTTAACCCGAAAGTGATCGAAACACCATTTATCGCAGGTGTTGCGATGAATGGTATCGAAGTAAAAGCGAAAGCCCGTATCACAGTCCGTGCAAACATCGACCGTCTCGTCGGTGGTGCAGGTGAAGAAACTGTCGTTGCCCGTGTTGGTGAAGGTATCGTATCGACAATTGGTTCTTCTATCAGCCACGCAAAAGTACTGGAAAATCCGGATATGATTTCTCAAACCGTTCTGAAAAAAGGTTTGGATTCAGGTACTGCGTTTGAAATTCTTTCGATTGATATTGCCGACGTGGATATCGGTAAAAACATCGGCGCGGAACTTCAGACTGAACAAGCGATGGCGGATAAAAACATTGCCCAAGCAAAAGCGGAAGAACGCCGTGCGATGGCTGTTGCGAATGAACAAGAGATGAAGGCAAAAACTCAGGAAATGCGCTCGAAAGTTGTGGGTGCAGAAGCCGAAGTACCTTTAGCTATGGCAGAAGCTTTGCGTTCAGGAAATATCGGAATCATGGATTATATGAATTATAAAAATATCCAAGCAGATACAAGCATGCGAGATTCTATCAGCAAAACAGGTTCGGATCAACAACCAAAGAAAGATCAATAATAACGAGATGAATTCCCGGGAAGGGGATGCATAATGGAACAACTGATAATTTTGGTCATTATGCTGGCTCTGGGATCTCTATTCGGTAAAAAGAAAGACCAAGAGAAACCAGATCGACAACCGAAGCGACCGCCTAGTCAGCAATGGCCAGCTCAACCAACTCAACGCCAAATGAATCAAAGAGAAACTCAGCGGACTAATGCAACTCCAGAAGAGAAGCCGCGTTCATTGAAGGAATTATCTAGGAACCTATTCGAAGATATTCAAAAGGAATTCCAAGATCTCCAACAAGAAACGAAGGAACCTGGACAGCCTGTAAAGTCGCAGGCGCCTCAGTCGGAAGTCTTCTATGCAGAACCTAAGAAACCGGCTAAACCCGTTTCTGCGTCACGTCCGGAGCGTCAAACGGGCAGAGGTAGACTGCACGGAGAGAACCAGTCCATCATGTTAGAAGATGAACAAATTTTGCAAGAAGACTTGATTCCAAGAACATCTCAGCAGATCATGCAAGGAATCGTCTATGCAGAAATTTTAGGTCCACCAAAATCAAAACGGTAATCATGCCGCCCCCTGTCTTTTCATAGGATGAGACAGGGGGTTTTTTCATGAAAAAATTATTCGCACTTCATCCATCTATTATTCTAGATGAATTCAACTCATTGCGGATTACTGGCAACTATCGCTTGCTCGCATTAAGCGAACAATCCGTATCCTTTCAAACGAATGACTATGTCATGACTGTTAAAGGAGAAGATGTAACGGTTCTAATGCTGACTGAACAACACGCCCATATATCGATCGATGAACTACAGGAAGTGACGGTGCGTTTTACGCCTGAAGAAGGAAACAGCCATGAGTCCTAAACGATTTGAAGTTCAGGTGAAAGATGTTCGTAACGGTTCTGTTTTTCTAAGTAGATTACAAAGAGAACACGTCAAGATCAGCAGCTTGTATGTCACTGGAAGTGCTATGTTTTTTGAAACGGATTCAAAAGGAATTCATATTATCCGTCGTTACAGAAGAAAGTACCGTGTGAAAGTACAAATCAGACGTAAAGGTCAGGATACTGTTCAGCATCGGCTATTCGCATCATTCTTGTTTTTAATCGTCTGTTTCATCCCACTAGTTGCCTCGCTGTTTCTTTGGAATATCACGGTGGAGAGTGATGTCCCAGAAATTGCGCAACGAATGGAAACCAAGATGAAGAAAGCGCGAATTACTGCGCCTACTTTATTATCCAAATTACCGGAGGAAGATGAAATTCGTCGACTGTTGATGCAAGATGAACCCTCGCTATCTTGGATCCGGTTCTCAAAGGCAGGTACTTCGTTAACGGTTTCACCGATGCTTGCACCACTGTCCACTGAAGTGAAAGAAGAAGTGAAAGAAAAGCCCTCCCATCTAGTAGCAAAAACAGGAGGAGTAATTACACGCTTTGCATTAACAAGAGGAGAAAGAGCGAGTATCATTCATCAGACCGTAAAAAAAGGTGATATGTTGGCAACAGGTATTCTAGAACAAGGAGAGAAAACGGCAGTAGTAGGGGCGGATGGAGAAGTATTTGCTGATTACTGGTTAGAATGTCATTTTGAATTACCCCGGACGATTAGTTATTCGATTCAAGGAGAAGAAAACGTGAATATCAGTTGGCAAAAGCCGTGGATAGGTAACCAGATAAAAGATATAAGTATTAGAAATCCTATTATTATTGATAAGGTGAAAGAAAATCACATTCAGGAAGTATTTCTGAAAAAAGGAATGGAAGAGACCATCATATTGCCATTGATTAAGTACGATTTATTGTCAAAGAAAACAGATGAGCGCATAATTAAGGAAGAAAATATTTTACATGTATCCTTCACTAATGATAAAGTGAGTGGGACTATACTATTTTTACTTAATGAAAACATTGCTGAAAAACGACCTATAACTCAAGGAGACTGAAAATATTGAGCGAACATTTACTTCAACTTCATATTGAAGAACCGAACGAAGCGATTATGCTTCTTGGCATTTCCGATCAGAACATGAATTTAATTGAAGAGGAATTGAAAGTTTCAATCCACACTAGAGGTGAAAATATCTCGATCAGTGGGGCAGAAGAACAAGCGGTAGCCGCGAAAACATTGCTCGAGCAGTTACTGAAAGTTATCCGTAAAGGGATTAATATCAATTTACGCGACGTGGCAACAGCGATCGAAATGGCGAAAAACGGTACGATTGAATATTTCTCTTCTTTATACGAAGAAGAAATCGCACGCAACACAAAAGGGAAAGTCATTCGTGCAAAGACGATCGGCCAAAGAGAATACGTCCAAGCAATTCGTTCAAGAGATCTAGTATTTTGTATCGGACCTGCCGGAACAGGAAAGACGTATCTCGCTGTCGTGATGGCTGTGCAGGCAATGAAAACAGGTTCAGTAAAGCGAATTGTGTTGACCCGACCTGCTGTTGAAGCTGGAGAGAGCTTAGGATTCCTTCCGGGCGATTTGAAAGAAAAAGTCGACCCATACCTTCGCCCTCTTTACGATGCGTTACACGATGTGCTGGGAGCCGAACATACAGAACGTCTTATGGAACGTGGCGTCATTGAAATTGCACCATTGGCGTACATGCGTGGCAGAACGCTTGACGATGCATTCGTTATTTTGGACGAAGCTCAAAATACAACGAAAGCTCAAATGAAAATGTTTTTAACTCGTCTCGGTTTTGGATCGAAAATGGTCATCACAGGTGATAAAACGCAAATTGATTTACCTCGCGGTGTAGATTCCGGTCTCAATGTTGCAGAACATATTTTGAAGAATGTGCAAGATATCCAATTCATGTATTTGGAACAAGGTGACGTAGTCCGACATCCGATTGTAGCGAAGATCATTGATGCATATGAGAAAGAGCAGTCAACTAATTAATTGACTGCTTTTTTTGAATGATGAATATACATAGTTACACCATCATGTGAGGAACATTTGCTGAAAGGAGGCAACTGCATGATAGCTTTAAAGGAACTACTTTCACAACTAAGAAAAGTGAAATTTACATTTCTTTTGCTTCTTGTCGTCTCTCTTTCAAGTATCTTATTATTTTTTCTGATGTATGGCAGCACGCAAAACGAAACGTACGAAATTTCAGCTTTTGAGATTTCACCGAAAACTATACGTTCACCTAAAACAATAGAAGATATCGAGAAAACCGAACTTGAACGTGTACGGGCAGAACAGGCGGTACCTAATTCCTATCGTTTTTCAGAAGATGTCATGAAAAACCGCCAAGCTATCCTCGGTTCAATCTTTACTGCAGTGAGTGATGTCAAAGTCGAAGCGAAAGAAGATCCAGACATGACCTCGGGATCTAAAATGAAATTGCTCCAAAAGAAGTTGGAAGGACTTGAAAAAGAACAGACTTTTTTACCCGTTACAAGTGACCAACTTAAACAGCTGCTCTCGGCTGAACAAGATGATCTAAATAATTTGCATGAATTATTGACACTTGTAGTGGGAAGAGAATTATCGAAGCCGTTTAAAGCTGAACAGGTGCCGATGCATCGCTATGAAGTGGAGCGTAGAATTCGAGAAACTACTACACTGCCAAGAGATTTGCTTGATGTTGCACTATCCCTAGGACGAATGGCAGTAGTGGAAACGGAAGTAATCGATGAAGAATTGACAGTCAAAAATCAGGCGGATGCGCGAGCTTCAGTTGAAGCCATCCGTATTTTGCAAGGACAAGTCATCGTACGTGAAGGACAGTTGATCGATCGTGATGTGTATCACCAACTAAAGCTTTCTGGAGTCCTTAATAATCAATCTTCACTTAAACCGATGTTCGGAACGGTGTTGTTTATTTTGTTTGTGTCAGGTTTGATTGCTATACACTTCGGCAAGTCCAAAAGAGATGAGGCATTTAAAAAGAAAGCTCTGGTTATTTTCTGTATTATTTTATTACTGGCGGTCGTATTAATGAAAATCGTCAGCTACATCGATTATGAGTTTGATGTCCTCATTGCATTTTTATTTCCAACGGCTCTTGTACCGATGTTGATCAAGTTATTGATTAATGAGCGTTCAGCAGTACTTGCGACGATTATTACTTCTGCGACAGCTGGTATCATGCTGCAGGAAGGCTTGGCTGCAATCATGCAAATGGAAGTAGCGCTGTATATTTTATTTGGTGGGATTGTGAGTATTTATTTACTAAGTGAACATGGCAGACGTTCAACGATTCTGCAGACGAGTGTTGGTGTTGCGGGATCAAATAGTATGTTCATCATATTTTATTTGTTAATGACGCAGACTAGTTATACAACGCCAGAGCTGATTTTCTATGCCGTGGCAGCTATCACATCTGGCTTGTTATCTGGAGCTTTGACAATGGGATTATTGCCATTCTTCGAGTCGAGTTTCCACTTGCTTTCTAATATGCGTTTAGTGGAGCTTTCGAATCCTAATCATCCGCTACTAAAGAAAATTTTAGTGGAGACGCCGGGCACATATCATCACAGCATTATGGTTGCGAATATAGCTGATGCGGCGTGTGAAGCAATTGGAGCCAACGGATTGCTCGCGCGTGTCGGCAGTTATTATCATGATATTGGGAAAACTATACATCCGGGATTCTTCATTGAAAATCAACATAATGATCGTAATCTACATGATGCACTGACACCCGAGAAAAGTCGTGATATGATTATAGCCCACGCGGAAGATGGCGCGAAAATTTTGGAGAAGCATCGTATGCCAAAAGAGCTTATAGCTATTGCAAGACAGCATCATGGAACGAGTAGCGTCCGGTTCTTTTATCAGAAAGCGAAAGAAATCAATCCCGATGTGAATGAAGACGATTTTCGCTATCCCGGCCCGAAACCGCAAACGAAAGAAAATGCGGTCATTATGATTGCAGACAGTGTGGAAGCGGCGGTCCGTTCTATGAAAGAACCGACTCCTGAAAAAATTGCTACGCTCGTCAACGCGATTGTACGAGGGAAATTAGAGGATGATCAATTTGACGAATGTGATTTGTCGTTAAAAGAAATTAAATTAGTGAAACAAGCAATTAATGAAACGTTAAACGGGATATTTCATAATCGTATTGAATACCCCGATAAGTAAAGGAGCAGAGCGACTATGATAGATTTTTATTTCGAAGATGAAACAGAAATCGTGGAACCAAGTTCGGAAACATTGATCAAGGATTTGTTGACTCACGCGTCCATAATGGAGAAAATGGAAGGTCTGTATGAGTTGTCTATTACGTTTATGGACGATGAATCCATTCAAGCTGTGAATGCTGAATACAGAGGCAAAGACCGTCCAACTGACGTTATTTCATTTGCGCTAGAAGAGTTGTCTGAAGGAGAAGTGGCGATTGTTCATGAAAGCGATATGCCTGTTGTGCTAGGGGACATCTTGATTTCCATCGATACTGCAAAACGTCAGGCGATTGAGTACAATCATTCGTTCGAGCGGGAACTCGGGTTTCTTGCTTTACATGGATTCTTGCATCTACTCGGATATGATCATCTCGATGAAGAACAAGAACGTGAGATGTTCGGCAGACAGACAGAGATTTTAACTGCATTCGGTTTGGATCGGCAGTGAGTCTATGCAAAATTTCTTGAAATCTTTCATCTTTGCGTGGGAAGGCATTAAAGACGGCTTTAGACAAGGCCGGAATATGAAATCGCACGGTTTGTCAGCTATGATCGTGTTGATTGCAGGCTGGTTCACCGGCCTTTCACAAATAGAATGGATGATCATTTTTATCGTCATTGCAGGTGTAATGGCGCTTGAATTAATGAATACTGCAGTGGAATACGTTGTGGATCTTGTCACAACCGAATTCCATCCGCTAGCTAAAAAAGCAAAAGATATTGCAGCTGGTTCCGTTTTCGTGTTTGCCATAGCCAGTGCAATCATCGGCTGTATAATTTTCTTTCCAAAATGGTTTGGATAATAAGATCGAATGAAGAGGTGGTAATTAGATGCAAGTAGAACAATTAATGAATGAAGCAAAGCAAGCGATGAAAACGGCCTATGTACCTTATTCAAAATTTCCAGTAGGTGCTGCATTAGAGGCAAGCGACGGTACTATTTATCATGGATGCAATATTGAAAACTCTGCGTATGGCTTATCTAATTGTGCAGAGAGAACAGCTATTTTCAAAGCGGTATCTGAAGGTGTCACGTCGTTCAAGTCGATTACAGTAATTGGCGATACGGAAGGACCGATCGCGCCGTGCGGTTCTTGCCGTCAAGTCATTGCAGAATTTTGTGCGCCGAACATGCCTGTATACTTGACGAATTTGAAAGGTCATATACAAGAAACAACAGTAGACCAGCTATTGCCGGGTGCTTTTTCCAAGGAGGATTTAGATTATGCAGAAGAACAACTTTAAGTCAGGCTTTATTTCCATCATCGGACGTCCCAATGTAGGGAAATCTACATTTATCAACCGCATGGTCGGTCAAAAAATTGCGATCATGAGCGACAAGCCACAAACAACACGAAACAAAGTACAGGGAATTGTCACAACCGATACGTCTCAGATGATTTTTATAGATACACCAGGTGTCCACAAACCGAAACATCGACTTGGCGACTTCATGTTGAAAGTGACACGCAGTACGCTGAGCGAAGTCGATGTGATCATGTTTATGGTCAATGCGGATGAAAAAATCGGAACAGGTGACAGATTTATTATGGAGTGGCTCGTGAAATCGGAGACGCCTGTATTTTTGGTCATCAATAAAATCGACTTAGTGCATCCTGATCAATTATTCGAGATCATCACATCATATACAAATGAAATGAAATTTGCAGAAGTCGTTCCAATCTCTGCACTAAATGGCAATAATATTGAACGATTGGTGGAAACGCTAGAAAGTTATTTAGAAGAAGGTCCACAATTTTATGATGCAGAGCAAGTAACGGATCACCCAGAGCGTTTCATCATTTCCGAAATGATTCGTGAAAAAGTATTGCACACTACACGCGAAGAAATTCCGCACTCGATTGCGGTGGCGATTGAAAGTATTGAGCAAGATCCAGTAACCGACAAAACGCATATCCGCGCGACCATTATAGTGGAACGAGATTCACAAAAAGGGATTGTCATTGGTAAAGGTGGAAAGCTCCTAAAAGAAGTCGGCGTGAAAGCAAGAAAAGATATCGAAATGTTGCTGGGCCATAAAGTGTATTTAGAGCTATGGGTGAAAGTCCAAAAAGACTGGCGTAATCGTCCAAGTCGTTTAAAAGAGTTTGGATTTAACGAGGAAGACTACTAAGCTGTCTGTCCTGCTAAAGGAGAGAGCGTGTTGCTGAATAAATTGGAAGGCTATATTATCAAAAGTATCCCTTACGGAGAATCCAATAAAATTGTGACGATCTATACGAAAGAAGCGGGGAAGATCACGGCGATGGCAAGAGGTGCGAAAAAGCCTGCGAGTCGCTTAGCAGCCATTACACAAACCTTTACTCATGGCTATTTTCTTGTTCGTGCAAGCAGGGGCATGGGGTCGCTTGAGCAAGGTGAGCTCATCAGCAGTGTTCGGCACATTCGTTCGGATCTAGAGACGACGGCATATGCGGGGTTGATTGTAGAATTGCTTGATCGTCTCACAGAATCTGAACAGCCAAATGCGAGCATATTTCGTTTGCTTGACGAGTCTTTTAATGCTCTGGAAGAGGGCTATGACGCGGAAGCCATATCACTTTTCTTTCAGTGGAAGATGTTGCCGGTTGCAGGAATACATCCTATACTTCATGAGTGTGCAAGTTGCGGCGCTACAGAAGGAGAATTTGCTTTTTCTTTCCAACAGATAGGTTTTCTCTGTCATCGTTGCTTTAACGTCGATCCGTATATCATTCGTCTATCCCCTACACAAATCAAATTGATCCGAATGTTTTACAATGTTCCACTTGATCAGATTGGCAAACTGACGTTGAAGAAACCGACGAAGACGTTTATGGCGAAGCTTGTTTCAACGATTTATCAAGAACAAACAGGAATCTTTCTGAAATCCAGAAAGTTCATTGAGCAACTGGAACGTACACCTGAATTGCAAAAACCAAAAGAACGAACGAAAGAAAGCCCAGAAGAGGAAGGCTGATGCCAACTTTAAAATGTACCCTTTGTAAAGGACAATTATAAAAAAAGCCTAAGCTGCTTGTTGAAGCTGTCGTCTGTATTCTGCAGGCGGCAGCTTTTTCAAGTTCCACTGCCCGCGATAATGGTTATAGTACGTCATAT